>NZ_JAGDED010000006.1:0-246860 GCF_040148765.1 Sulfitobacter sp. NFXS29 | reverse complement strand
GTTAAGTGCCGTAGCGCCGATGGTACTGCGTCTTAAGACGTGGGAGAGTAGGTCATCGCCAAACCTAATAAGTTCCTGATATTAAGTATCTCTCGACGATGAACAGAATAACAAAACCGCCGCAGCTATAAAGCTGCGGCGGTTTTGTGCTTGGGGGGCGAATGGAGCGTTATCGGCACGTCTCTGTGCCCCCAAACTCACGCACGAACTTTGGCGAAGCGAAAGTTAAGGGCGTTGCGCAAAATCTCAAGAAAAATCTAAATTCTATGTACGAATGCCCTTGCAGCTCTCGCACTATAAGTCTAAACGAAGGGCATTGGCGCGGGATGGAGCAGCCCGGTAGCTCGTCAGGCTCATAACCTGAAGGTCGTAGGTTCAAATCCTACTCCCGCAACCAATAAAATAAGGCCTCTGAGTGTTAGATCGCTCGAGGCCTTTTTTCTTGTGTCCGACTGGTGTCCGGAATCACCAGCGCCTCTGCGAGCCTAACCTGTGACCAGAGACACCCTCCCTCCTTTTTTTGGGGCGAGTTAGCCCTCGACTAGAGTCATGCCGCAGACACTCCGCTCAAGTTTGCAGGAATTCATATGGTTCAAAATGGTGCAGGGTTTCGGCGCTGCTGCCGACCGACAAGGTTTTCTTTTTCCCCGAAGGCAGCGCTTCATGTATCGAGCCATTTGGCGTGACCCATACCATGGCGTTTCCAAAAACTGCCTATCAATGCTCTCCATGAATCGCAGGTTCTCGGCACTCTCGCCCTTTGGCTCATAGTAAAGACTGGACCGCGTCAGCGTTAGTAGGGCCCATTGGCGGCGGACGCTCAGCTGGTGGTCCTTGCTTACCATTTTTGCCTCGGGTCCCGAGAAGTTGGTGCGAGGCATCGGCCAAAAAATCCCGTTCCACCACGAGCTGGCCAATCTTGGAATGCAGCTTGTCAACTTCAGCGGCGTTAATCTATTCCGGTGCCGCACCTGGCGGCCGGCTGGTCGTATTTCACGCCATAGGTCTCGACGAAGAAATCGAAGGCGGCTTCTGCCTCAGCCATTGTCTCAGCCTGCCAGATGTCGTGCAGGCGACCCTTGGCCTTGGATTATACGGATTTCGGCATCGTGTTCTGAACATTGCCGGTTTTGTGGACCCAGCAGCGGTGCTCACGCATACTGCCAAATACCTCGCGCAGCGCCGCCCAGAACCCAAGAGCGCCGTCGCCGATGGCCAGTTCCGGAGCGCGGGTGAGAGACCTCGGCGCCTGAGATCGAGCAGCAGTTCGCGCCAGCTCTGCGTGCTCTCGCGGTAACCGTCGGTGAGGCCGAGTACCTCCTTGCGGCCCCATTCGTCGGCACCGATCAACACCAGAAGCGTTTCTTTTCCTCGACCATACGCGGCTGGAAGTAAACGCCATCGGCCCAGGTGTAGCCGATCCGCCGGGCCCCGAGATCGCGGCGCTGCCAGGGGTCATATTCGTCCCACCACGCAGCCTTGAGCCGCGAGATGGTGTTCGGGGACATCCCTGCTGCGTTCGGCCCCAGGAGCGCGGCGAGTGCCTCCTGAAAATCGCCGGCGGAGATGCCCTTGAGATAAAGCCTGGGCAGCAGTTTCTCGACCGGCTTCGCCTTGCGCAGATAGGGCGGCAGAATGGATGACGTAGACCGAACCTTCTCGATCCCGGCGGCTCGGTGGCGAACCCTGGGCACCCTCACCAGCACCGGACCAGTTCCGGTCATCAACTCGCGTTCGGGCCGATAGCCATGGCACACAACCCGCGACCGGCCATCTTCGGTCGTCTCATCGGTATGGGCAGCAAGCAGAGCTGACAGCTCCGCTTCCACCGCCGGCTCGATCAGGCGACGCGCGCCGGAACACAGGATGTCCGTCAGCGGATCGGGCGAAAAACCCGTTGGATCGGGCAACGGCGTGATGGTAAACTTCATCATGTGGCGTATCCCTTACTCTTCGGAGAATTGAGGGCGCGTGAACACCGCCATGATATGCCGCTCCTCAGGGGCCATCACCAACTTTCAGATATATCTCCTCCCTCAGTGGTTCGACTAAATGATCGAGGGCGTCCTAGAGAGCTACGAGTGCTATTTGCGACCGCTATCAAAGAAGTTGCAGAAAAGCAGGGGCTGACGAAGGTTGAACATCGAAGCTTTCGAGACCGAGGGCTGGCTCGAATGCCCAGCCGTCATCGTAGGGTCCGGCAATATAGACGGCATTCGTTCCCGACAGCGGTTTCTGGACAGGTCTAATAGCTGAACCTGCAGAACAACTCTTCCAACGCGACTCAGCCTCGGAAAACGAGGCTGAGGACCTGTTCAATTGGTTCAGTCGACTTGCGAGAAAGAAGGGACGGCGGCGCCAAAGATAACTTAGGAGTATTTGCGAAAGGGCGACAGTCATGGCTAAAGTAGTTCCAGCCCATTTCTCAGGTGATTGGCGTTTGAATGAGGGAGGCTATTTGCTGGGATCGTGTTCAGTTATCGCACTCTCAGGCAACTCGAACTTCTCGCCTGTTTGCTCCTCATGATTCTCAAATGCCTTGATTAACGCATTTTTAAGTAAGAATGCTGTCTTATGGGTCATCTGTATGCCCACCAAGTCCAAAGTGGAGCCATCCATTTCATCAATTCCAAAAACAATTTTTACCCAATTATCACTGAAACCCATATTAAGTGAATCGGCGGGTAAGTATCTAAATTCTTTCGAACGAGTATTTTTGGGGCTCTTTTCTGGCGCTTCGGATTTCATATCTTATCTCTTTCCCTTCGTTTTCGCTTGTTGAAGGACTCTGGGGTGTTTCCCGCGAGGTGCAAGTGAGCCTCACTTTATTAGCGTAACCTGAACTTACAGTTGTCCATTCTACTGGCTGATGATTGCTTTTTCCTTTGTTAAACTCACGGCATCCTTTGATTTCAAGAAACTGACCATCTCCAGCTGCGAACACAAGGTCACTAAATGTCTCGATTGTCATGTTTCCCGGGCCAGCCAGCCAGCGGGTAACCTGTTCGGGCTTCTTGCCCAGTATTGTCGCGAGCTCTTTTTTAGTAAGCCCACTATTTTCAAACAGGTCCAAAACCAAGCTATGGGCCTTGTTCTTATTCCGAGCGCGAACGTATGCAAGTGTATGCGCGGGGATCTTTTCCCCTTTTTGCGGTTTAGACAGCAATCGCCTGTTCAGTGAAATAGTCATCTAATTTTCCTCCCGTTAGAGGGGGTGTTTCCGGGAACAGTCGGTCCCAATGTGCTAACGCATTCTCGCGCTCGGTGTTCCATCTGCGATCGCCTCGGCCGCCAAGCTCCGCTCGCTTGCGGACCGTGAGTGCAATAAAGATATCCGTTGCGATGAAGGCGCCAAAGACTCTCAGGCCTGGACGGGGGGCCACACTTCTGATTGTCCAGATTCCGTACTTTGCGGGATCCACTCTTGCCATGAATGCATTGTCCCCCTTGTCATAGGGCTCCATACCCACCGGAATCTTATCACCTGTTATGTAGCGATCGAAGTCGGCTTCAAGGAGGCCAAGCCGGTAGGCAAATTCCTCATCTATCCACGTATCCGGGTCCATCTCATCGTTGATCTCCTTCGTAATGAAGAGCGTCCGTTTGCAGGGGTCTCCCGGGAGGGCTGGCGTCCAAGGGACCAGCTCGCCCGCAGTTACCTGCTTTGATAACTTGGTGTGCATTGATTTAAAAGTCAATCGGCTGAGGGTGTTTAAATGGTTCAAATGTGAGTGCTGTGGTATGGCGGTAGCTGATAACGCCGGCGTCAAAATAGCAACCCTTGTGGCATAAACGCTGATGATAAGAGGCACTTGTTAGGCTTCGAACTTTCCCGATTCGTATCGGTCTTACTTATCGCGGCGAAGCTATACAGTGGGAGGGTAGATAAACGTTAAGCGTCTTTAGTCAGCTCTCGATGTCTTGCAAGATAGGGAGCATGTCTATCGTCTAACCGGCTGAGAGTTGCGGTTTCAATGACGCCCAGCTTGGACAGTTCTCGCCATTCAATTCTTGGTGACTTCAAAATACGCCCAGTCTCATCAAAGCTTATGAAGTGGCGGTCAAACGCGATGTCATAATTCGCGGCCAGAGGTAGTCCGTTATATGGGTCGATCCGTTCGGACGTCCTTGCAGTTGCCCATGGTACTATGTGGGACGCCCTGAGCAGTTCGAGCTTTTCGCAACCGGTTACGCAGCATTTGTGACCCCAAAGTTCCAGCAGCTTCGCACGAAATGCAGCCTGTCCAATCCGAATCTTCGTAAGAGTGGCCTGGTCGGTTCCCGCCGCAATGTCGCCCTCTGCGCGGTCGCTGTCAAAATTTCCGGTCACTTTGCCGAGGATAACGTCTGCCGCTTCCGGGGTAAGCTCATATAGATAGCCTTGATTTCCACTGACGCGTTGAGTGTTAAATGCAGAATATTTTTTCTGTGAGCGTTCTACCAGAGTAGGCCACAGAGGACGCAGATCGATCGGGTCAATTTTCTCGTAGTCGAGTTTTGCTTGCCAGCCAATATTAGACCAGTTTGGTGCTTTGCTTTTCCACGAAGGCGGTTTGGGGGCATCCATAGGAAGGCGTTGGACGACAGAGATAGCGCGTATGTGAAGATTTACATAGGATAAGACAATGTCACCTGGGCGCAGCCTTCGCATGTTACTCCAGTAAAACATACAATTACCAGCTTCATTGTGGTGGGGTGCCCAAAGAAAGTTCCCTTGAAACTCTTCTTCAAAAGTCGCGCCTTGCATGACCAGCCAACACTTCATATCCGCGCTCACCTGATATCTCCGTTTCAACCATGACATGAATGAACATTCGTAATATCCCGGTCAAGTTCGTCTGGGACTTCTCTGAATTCTCATTTCGGAACTGAAGGCCAAATTATAGTTCTGTGCCCGAATGCTGAGCGCGCTTAGGTCCGAGAAAAGCTGACCAAGTAGACCATCCCCCTTTTTAGGGTAGGAAAGCGACTGCTTAGGGTCTTGTCGCAAGTATGCAGCTCGCGTTTGCAGAAATAGATGTGGTTCAAAGTGGTTCACGTAGATTTATCCACCGCTTCAAACCAATCAATCGCTTGGACCATGATGGTCATGGTCTTGTTTGCGGCTATGAACCCCGCTGTTTAGTCGACCGGGGTCCCTTGGGCCGATCAGATGCCTCGAAAAGTCTTGTCTATTCTATTTGGCTGGCTCAGCAACGGCAGCGTGCCTCGTGATGATGTCCTGAACATGGCCTGGCTTGAACGCCACATCCCACTCCCAGCGTCCGAAGCCTCCAGACGCATTGATCGCTTTGACCCATTCGTTCAATGCGTCTCGTTTGGCCTTATTCTGCGGGCTGTCGGTCCCTTTGATCTCAAGGGCCAGCAGCTTGCCACCCGATAGACGAACGAGGAAGTCTGGGACGTACCGCCGCCGAGAGCCCGCCCACATGTAATAGACTTGGAAGCCGAGATGGTCGTTCTTAACATAAGCTTCCACGTCATCCCGGGTCTCAAAGATATTCGCGGCATGGCCCTCCCAGGATGAATCTCCGACCAGATGGCTAATGTGAGACTTGGCTGAGGGGAAGCATGGCTTAGACGTATACCACGTTCGCATCTGACTGGTTGCGCCGATAGGGTTTTCCTCGTCGAAAACAGGTGTCAGGCGCTCCGCGTTTTGCTCGGTCACGTTGCTCAGAACATTCTGGACCACTAGGTCAATGTTCAGTGCGATGAGGATCCGTCGGCGGAGCGGGTCGGAGTGAAACAAGGATGGGATTTCGAGGCGGTCGGATTGCAGAAACGTTTCGACGATCCTGACCAACTGCGCAGCTAGGTATTCAGGCACCCCGGAGAAGCCGTGACTCAACTCTGCAAACGCCTTCCGGGCAGCCTGAAAGACGAGACGCTGCAACCGGAAGCCATCCGGCAGCTTTTCGAGATCGATCGCGGTGACCTTGCCCATATCTGTCGCGCCGCCGAGGGCCGGAGCAAGCTCCGCACTGATCGGCGTGCTGGCGGGGTCAAGCACTAGAGGTGGCACCTTGTCCCACGCAACGGTCAGTTGCGGTTTCACGACGGTTTCCACGCGCAAGACGTTCGGCCACTTGATCTCTAGATGCGCCCGATCCGGAATAACCTCGATCTGCGTTGTCGGCTTTGGCGGCGGGGGCGGGTCGCCTCCTTCTCCAGTCTCTGAGATGGAAAGCGGTACGCCGAACACGTTGACGTACTCGGGCAAGAACAGTCCGTTCTCGTCGGTGTCGTAAGAAACCCGGCGCAGGCCCCGTCCAACGACCTGCTCGCACAGCAATTGCGACGTGAATGCCCTTAAGCCCATGATATGTGTAACGTTTTTGGCGTCCCATCCCTCGGAGAGCATTGCGACCGAGATAACGTTTTGCAAATCCTGCCCAGCGGCCCCGCGCTTGCCCACATTGTCCACAATCTCACGTAGCAGTTCTTCTTTTTTCAACGAAAGGAATCGCTGCTTCCGAGTATCGGGGATGTCGGCGGCTTCGATGATTTCCTTTAACTGCGCCTCGTAATCCTTGTCCGATGTCGCTGTCTCGCCAATCTCGGCCTTGTCGAGCACTTTTGAATCCACCCGCAGGGTCCGAGCGATTGCGTGTAGTTCCGGCCAGTGGGCATCACCCTTGTTGAAATAGTTCTCGATGCGGGCAGCTGTTTCCGTGCGGTTGCAGACTGTCAGCATTACGGGTGGTGAATGATGGCCCACATCCCGCCACTGCCGCTGCGTTTCACGCCAGTCGGCGCCGAGAAGCGTGTAGGCGTCCTGAACCAGCTTCGGCAGGGCCTCGTGCGGCTCTGCCTTTGCCCGGTTGAGATCTTCATAGACCGATGGATCACGGTAGATATGGTAAAGCTTCGACCGCAGCGTCTTGGCGTCCGGCAGGGCATCATCCCGAACAACCACACGCGGCGTCTTTACCAACCCGGCCTCGATCGCGTCATTCAGGCCGAAGTCCGAGATGATCCAGTCGAAGAGCGCCGTGTCGGTGCTTTTCTTGCCGGTGGGCGCGAAGGGCGTGGCCGACAGGTCGAAGCAGCGCTGGATCCGCCGGGTCTTGTGGATGCGGTCCAACCCCTCAATCCAACGGGTCGCCTCGTCCAGGTCTATGCCCTGTTCGGCGGCCTGCTTCTTGCTGATCTTCACCTCGGGCGGCTTGCGATAGGCGTGGTGCGCCTCATCATTGATGACTATTATGTCCTTGTGGGTGGCCAGCTTGCCCAGCACTCGCCGCGTGTAGGCTTCGTCGGATTCGCGTCCCTTCTTAACGACCGAGCGATCCGCTTCCTTCAGCGGCATCAGCGAATGCCAGTTGTCGATCAGCACTTCGGCCTGGTTCAGCTTGGCTCGCAGCGCCTCGGACGGGCACAGATTGAACTCATCGTAGTAGCTGCCCTCGCTTGGCAGCAGCACCTGCAACCGTTCTTTAACGGTCAACCCTGGAGCCACAATGAATACGGCTCGGCTGAAATCCTTGTTCCGCTTCGGATAGGTCAGCGCGTTCAGCACCTGCCATGTGATGATCATCGCCATCACCGTGGTCTTGCCCGCGCCCGTGGCCATCTTGTTGCACAGGCGGTCCCACGTCCCGCCATCGCCGGGGATCGCTATACCCTGCTTGAACGCTTCGGCCCCTTCGACCCACCAGATCAGCGTCTCGATGGCCTCCAGCTGGCAAAAGTAGAACGGGTACTGCCGCGCGTCGCGGTCATGCCAGTGCTCCAGCAGTTTGCGGGTGACGATCGTCACGCCGGGCCAGCCCGCCTCGCGCCAGGCGTCGACGCGGGTGCGGATGGTGTTCACCAGTTCCAGCACCTCGGTCCGCTTGGTGTTATTACGCGCGTCGAAGACCTCATAGCTTGCCGGACGCCGCTCGGGCTTGATCTCCAGCTTGCCGCCCTTAGCCTCCACCCAATGCTGGGCGGGGCAGACGAAGGGTGTATTGATGATGAGGGACATGGGCTTACCCCTCCAGCGGCATGATCTTGAGGGACTCGATCCCGCGATCATCGACGATCTTCACCGCGATCCGCATGTTGTCGCCCGCATCGAAGGGCAGCGACACGGTGCCGTGGAACTGCTCCAGCAGGTCCTCGTCCAACTCCGCGCGGATCGTCTTGCGCAGACGGTTCCAGCCGCCCTTGGCGTCGGCCATGGGAAAAAACACCTGATGCGGCATTAACGATCGCTGGTCGTAATCCACGTCCAGTGACCACATGGCGATCTGGTTTTTGCCACCAGACATCAGATCGCCGGCCTTTGGGTCGAAATAATCAAAGCCGTTGACCTCAACCTCCCACATCCCGTCAGCGCGTTTGCGCAACTCCACGTCCGGCTGGCCCATCAGCCAGAAGGACTGGTTTGACGATCTCTTTTTCTTTAAATCCTCGGTTAGCAGGTCGGTGTTCATCTGCGCCTTCAGCAGTGTAACGCCAGGCCAGTTTACCTCGTCGATGTCCTTCGCGGCTTCAGGGTCGAAAGTGAAGGCGCAGAACAGGATAAACTTCGGCGACGGGCGCAGGGATTCGGCCTCGGTCAGGGCAAGTTCCACTTGGCGCTGTTCGAGGCTCGCGTGTTCGGGGCCGAAGCTGACTACCACACGTTCTCCGGTGTCGGCCAGAGATCCGCTGGCATGGATGTATTTTAGGCCCGGCAGGGTCTCGAACTCGGCAAAACGCAGCATCGCGCCGCCCTTGCCGCGCACGCCTGTTTTTAGCAGTTCGTCGCGCCAGAGCGACTGGCGCGAAGTTTCGCCGCTGCGGGCGATGGTCTCATCCGCCTCCTGCGTTGGCAGGCTTTCGTCGAGGGACAGGACGGTAGGGGCCGGGACCGCTTCGACCGAAAACGGGCCGGTGATCCGCAGGCGATTCTTGTCGATGCGAGGCTTGTCATACAGCGTTTCCTGGTCGGCGTGATCGGCGATGCTTTGATCCATGCGTCGCTGCATCACCTGTCGGGATTGGTGGAACTCTTCAAATGGTTGCTTGACCGCTGCTGGCCATCCCTGAGGCAGGTCAAAGGGCACCTCCCATTCGTGCAAAGTCTCACCCTTGGCGAAGTCAACCGGTTTGCCCTTGCGCACGCCTTGGCTCGGCTTGATCGGTTTGGGCGGTGTGGCGGTCAACGCGGCGTTGAGGGCGTCGAGTGCGGCCGTGACCTTGGGGTAATCCTCGGCATGGATCGTGTCGATGTCGGGGTTGTTGGCGATGCTTTTTAGCGTGATATGCGGCACGGTTGTATAATCGAACCCGCCGTTCAGCCCTTCATGCGGATAGCGCAAGGCGTAAAAGTCGAAACTGGCAGTCATCAACCTCTGCTTGGCCAGCGTAATCGCTACGCGCGAGGTGTCGCAGGTGACCCAGCGCCGCCCCCATTTTTCCGCAACGAAGGCGGTGGTGCCAGAGCCGCAGGTCGGATCGAGCACCAGATCGCCGGGGTCGGTGGTCATGAGAAGGCAGCGTTCGATTACTTTGTTCGCAGTCTGAACGACATACGCCTTTTCCCCGCCAAACTGGTTTTGGCCGACCGTGTCAGTCCATAGGTTGTTCATTGGGTAAGCAGGGAAATCATTCAGATATCGGACATAGCTCAGCCTCTGCCCGCTTGTAGCTTCGATCCGACCTGCTTTGACGAGGCGCGGCATCCCTACTTCACCGGTTTTCCAATAACCTTTCACTGGTACGAAGTCGTTACCACGAAACGGGACAGGGAAATCGCCTGGTGGTCGCTGGCTTGTCATATTGTCGGTGAACAAAACACGACTTTCTTCCGGCAAGTCTAGCTCACCAGATTTCTCTTTCGCGGTCTTGGTGCGGATTTGTCCGGTCGGTAAGCGCAGCTTCGTATATCCTGTTGCGCCAGTTTCGCCTGCAATTTTTGGGAAATACAACTGATGGTACTTCATATTTGAAGCATCTTTGGCATACCAAACGAGGATGTCAGCGATTGAGGCCAAGCCTTCTGACGTCGCACTTGTTGTTTTGGCTACCGTTATCATCCCTACGAAGTTCTCAGTGCCCATGACTTCGTCCATCAATTCGCGGACGTGATGCAAGTTCTCATCCGAAATCTGGACGAACACCGAGCCGCTTTCGGCTAGCAACTCTCTCGCCAGCATAAGCCGGTCGCGCAGATAGGTGAGGTAGGAATGGATGCCCAGCTCCCAAGTGTCGCGAAATGCCTTGATCATTTCGGGCTCTTGGGTCAGGTCGGCGTCTGACCGGTCCTTCACCTCGCGCTTGTTGGTAAAGGGCTGAAAGTTCGACCCGTATTTGATGCCATAGGGCGGGTCGATATAGATCATCTGCACCTTGCCGCCCATGCTCTCCTTGGTCAGCAGCGAGTTCATCACCAGCAGGCTGTCCCCCGCCACCAGCCGGTTCGACCAGCCCTTTTCGTGGTGGTAGAAATCCAGCGCCTGGCGCAGCGGCAGGTTCTCGAACGGCGCAGCGAACAAGTCCGGCTGCCGCCACTGGCTGGGCGCATCCTTGCCCTTCAGCCGCTTGGCCGCATTCGCCAGGATCGTCGCCGGATCCACCCGTTCATGCACGTGCAGGGATACAGTATCGACATCAAAGCTCGTCTTCTCCGCCTTGCCCGTCCAGTTCAGATAGGGCTGCTGCAGTCGCTTGAGTTCCACCAGCGCGTCCTTCATCCGCTGGGGATCGTCGCTGTCCAGCGCGTCGTCAATCAGCGTCTCGATCCTGCCCCGCGCGGAATCGAAGTTCAGCACCGGATCCAAATGTGGATCATAGGTCCAGGTCGTCTTGTCTCCGTCCGGATCGGTGCCCGCATGAACCATCCCTACCTCGGGGTTGTTCACCCGGGTCTCGCCATGCCGGTAGCTGACCACCTGCATCGGGTCATCCGAATTACAGGTGGTTTTCCTGCGCGCCGTGGTGGAGGGCCGGGCTTCTTTCATCTCCGGTTCCGTCAGCTTTAAATCGGCCACATCCGCGCGATAGATCGACCCACCCCGGCCACGGCCTTTAGCCATTATGCCGCCCTCAATTAGGTCATCTCGCGCGGCTGTATACGCCTCGTCCGTCAGGCTCGGCAGATGCTCGCGCAGCAGCGCCATCATTGCACCATTGCCAATGGAAGACCCGTCTTCGGGCGTCAGAGAGAGGATCAGGTCTGTCAGGCTATCGGACATAGGTAGATCACCAGTACTTGCGAAAAGAGCTTATCCTGTGACCCTATAGCGCGATTTTAGGTATTGCACGTCCGATTCCACCAGGGCGTGTACCTTATCGTTTTCAGCGACTAAATACCTTAGCTGACAGAACGTAGCCTGAGCGTTGCACGGTATGCTCGTTTTTGGAGGTCCGCTCCAGCGATTTTACTACCCATTATAGCTCTGATATTTCAGGTTGCGATCGTAGAGCTAACACCAATTCTGTACGTTAGTACTGGACGCCTCCCCTGTTAGATAGATGGCTGCGGACAGTAACGTGCTCGCCCAACCCAAACATTTTGGTCTTCATGTGAAGAAAGTGCTGATACCAATGCCGTTAAGTGTGCCCGTCGTAAACCCGCCGCGTAGATAGTTCACCGTTGTAAATCCTCGCTTAAACGATGTCCTTGCCCCATTTTTTCAGCAACACGCTTAAGTTGTACTAAGGGTATGTCCACGAGCAAGTCATGGTTCGGATCTAGCTGGCTATTATTGACGCATAGGTAGTAGTCTATCATTCGCTCGACTTCATCCTCAGGCCACGGGTCCTCTACAAATTCATTGGCATCCTTCTGGCCTTCCGCATCGGTTGCAGCTCGGCCTCCCCTGCCTTCGTTGGGGTCGTCCTCAGGAGGAAAGGCGGTTCCTGGAGCGGGAGAAACTAACCAGTGATTGGGGTTTACACAGAAAGCAGTGCCGCATCCGCTAGTAGCAATAAAATGGCCGCTGGGCTGATTGATCAGTTCGATTAAGAATCTGTGAACATAAACATCCTTCTTATTGTGCCTCATGATAGCCCTCGGAGGTTGGACACTGGGTGCCATGAAGGGCATCATGTTCCAGTCTCTATGCATTCTAATTATAGGTTTCTGACGCCTCCGTTTGCCGGTCCAAACTAGACACTTATCTGGAAGCGTTGACTTGTCGGTCTTTCCCAATATTATTTCGTATATTTCCGGACAGTCAGTTTTATCCGAGATGCGTTTCGCGATTATTTCTAGTCTCATAGGCGATAATTACCTTTTGGTGGATGTAAGTTTGCTCGAGTGGTGGCCAGGGTGTCTCTTTTGGGGATACCCAAGGCTTTGCGGGGATAGAAAACGGGGCACCCGTATCCTTCATTTATTTCTCCTTATTAATTATTATTTCACTGAAATGAAAAAGTCTGAAATGAAGAAAAGAGAATAGACAGTTACCCCGCTTTTCGAAGATCCAGGGGGGTATAAAGTCAGGCGAGAAGACCCTGGGAATCGCAGTTATACCTTTGGAATCGGCGTCGCTAACGCATGTCATGTGGGGCATGCTGGATCCCCTCCAAAAGTGGTGGTGGGCTGTGTTTCATTGGCCTCGAGCCAGGTCTCCAGGGCATCTCGGCGGTACAGGACCGTCCTTCCTACTTTGCAACGGGCTGGGCCGACACGCAGCGCGTGCCAGCGGCTTAAAGTGCGCTGAGAGACGCCGAGTAGCTCGGCGACGGCGGTGGGCTTAAGGTGGGTGTGTGAGTTCGGCATCTAAGTCTCTTTTGTTTCCTTGTATGGGGTTTTTTAGCCTCGAGTGACGTCGGGCGCTGGCGAATGAATTGCTAGGGCTGGGTCTATACGTCGCCAATCGTCCCACCGGTCGCTCCTTCACCGCAAGTCGAGGTCGAATGTGATCTATGCGAACCTTAAGGCTTTTAGGGAGGGTGCATTAAGAAAGACTTAAGGCGCTGGGTGAATGATAAACCCTGCTATTTCCGGTCCCGGCAGCCCGCGCATGCTTGAAAATGCTGCGCTCAAGATAATGCTGCGCTCAAGTCCGAAAGCTGGTGCTTGCGGTGGCGAGAGTTTGAGCGCAGCATTAACTGGGGTAACCGGATTATCCAATTGATCGCATGGTGCTATCAAGCGGCCGCCGTTTGCACCGCGAACGGCGTAGTGCGGGGCTGTTCGGCTCGCTCTCTTGCCTTATCTGGCTGTATTGGCCCGCCGGTACTCCTCTTGTCAGAGCATTGCGTCCTTGGGAGGCCAAGCCCTGACATCGAACTCTTTCAGGGACGAAAGATAGTTTGTGATTGTCGCTATGCCGCGAAAATCATCAACTTCACCGTTTTCCCAGAGCTCTGGAACCTCGCTTACTATTGCGAAAAGTTCGATTGGATCTTGGGGTGGATCGCCGTAAGCATACCAGGCTGTCAGCCAGGCATACAGTCGGGGGCCCATTTTCGGAGGCTGCCCTCCGTTCTGGCCGGTTAGCTTGAGTACGCGGTTTACTTGGCTAGTATTCATGGTGATGTCGATCAACGCCCGTTCGTTCTCATTGTCGATGAGGTGGATACCCAGTTCATGCCCCACAGGGCAGCGTAAGCAATAATTGCTCCACTCGGTTGCTGTTATCGGCGTTTTTTTATTCCCCGTTCGTTGGAAAGGGTCGACAAGGTCCAGCCAACCTAAATAGCTTTTGCTCTGGATGCTGCCTTGAAGCAAGGCATCTACCACAGCTTCAAACTGAGATTGGCTCAAGTGAAAAAAGAGCCAAGTTAACGATATATTCCTTGATGCATCGATCGGCCTTGTGAGTTTAGCGCGTGCCGCCAATTGATCGTTGTAGTCTTCATTGCTTTTTGACGAAACATTCATTCTTTTCTCTCCAAGTTGGCTGAGCATGAATTGCTCGACTTGGTGATTGCATTGTTCATTCAGCGGTAAAAGTCAGATTGCACTGTAATCAAAGCATTGTAATAGAATAAATATTTCAAGACACTATTACAGTGCAATGTAGCAAAAAATCATTTTCCAAGGAAATTGGAGGCCATCTTGTTTGCGGCATTCCTCAATGGATCATCCATGAGGTGGGCATATCGCATCGTGGTCTGGTGTTGCGAATGACCCAAAAGCTTCCCGATGGTTTCAAGTGTTTCGCCACTGGACACCAGTATCGACGCGAAGGAGTGGCGCAAATCGTGAACTCTCAAATCATGCATGCCAGTTTCAGACCTGAGCCAACGCCACGGGCGATTGATATCTGGGAGATGGCCGCCGGTCGAGGTGGGGAACAGAAAGTTTCCTTCCGCTGCGTCGCGCATCGCCTGTAGGAGGATCAATGCCTCATTAGACATAGGGATCCTTTTGGCCTTCCTGTCTTTGCTCTTGTGGGCAGGCCGATTCCATATGCCGAGGCCGAGGTCGAGATCTTGCCACTCTAGGCTGAGGACTTCACCGCGCCTGGCACCGGTCAGGATTAGCAACCGAATTGCATCTGCAGCCTTCCGGTTTGGCATCTTGTCCAGTGCAGCGAAAACGAGTTCATATTCGCTCTTGGACAAGTACTTCTCCCGTGAGTGCTCTGCGTTTCGCCGGAAACCATCTGCAGGGTTCTTTTCGATCCAAGCCCACCTAATCGCAAGGTTGAGGGCCTTTCTGAGGACCTCTAGGACACGGTTGGCGCGGGTAGGGGTGGTAACGCTGATCTTGGCGTGAAGTTGGTCGATCTGGCGGCTCGTGAGCTCTCGGACCGCCACCGTGCGCAACTCAGGCAGGATGTATGTCTTCCACATCCCCCTTTGATCCGTCTGGCTTCTGGCAGAAAGAGTTGGAAGGTGAACCTTCTCGTATTCATCCCACAGATCGGCAATAGTTGGGGCCTCACGCCGCTCATTCCGCTCCTCTAACGGGTCTGCACCCTGATCGATTAGTCTCCGCAGGGCTGCGGCCTTTTCACGTGCTGCAGCTGCTGTCCAGGCCGGGGACTTGCCGATCGTGTACCTGCGTTCTTTCCTGTTGATGTGATAGTTCAAGATGAAAGCTTTGGTCCCAGTCTTGGTGATCCTCAATCCAAATCCTGGGGTCTGGCTGTCATAATAGATCTTGTTGCCCGTCTCTGGGGCGATAGCTTTTTTGACAAATGTCTCATTGATCTTATGCATGTTGTGTCCGTACTGTGTCCGGCAAAGTGTCGGAAATTAGTGACACACGGTGTCTCTCAATGTCAATGTAACCTGTAGACATTACACTGTAATGTTTAGGTAATGATAAGTTTTACAGTTGAACGCGAATGTATGGCACGCAGGCTCATAACCTGAAGGTCGTAGATTCAAATCCTACTCCCGCAACCGGACTACCCAATAGATGTAGCCCTCTGACGCCCTGTAGGGCGCGCTCTCGCTGGCGTTGGAGTGGGCATGTCCCTCCCACCCAGCGGACTATATCCCTCACGCCTTCCACACACGGGCCGCCTTCATCCCGAATACCGAACTGCCGCAAAACAGCGCGCACCCCATACGCCAGCTGCCCAAAATTTCAAAGTTCGGCTGCCAACTGCCCAATCATACAGCACCCTTTCTGCGGTGCAGAAATTTTCCCGGGGTCAGGGCTTGCCGGCTCAGCCCTCTAAACTGAGGCTGTAGAGGCTCCGCTACGGGGGCGCCGCGAACGGAGCTGTCCGGCAAGGGGGCCATCCGCGCGTAACTATAATAAACGCTGTGTGGAAAAGCATCTGGCCTTTGGCATGCTTGCGTCTCCGCTCTTCCGCACACCAAACGGGGATACCGTCATGAGACTTTCCACCAAACGCACACTTACTGCGACCGCTGCCCTATTGATCGCAGGTTCAGCCGCCAGCGCGGAATGCGAGGACCCGATCAAGGTTGGCGTGCTGCACTCTCTGTCCGGCACGATGGCCATTTCCGAGACCACGTTGAAAGACACGATGGAGCTTCTAATCACGCAACAAAACGCTGCGGGCGGTCTGTTGGATTGCGAAATCGAAGCCGTTGTCGTGGATCCCGCCTCGGACTGGCCTTTGTTCGCCGAAAAGGCGCGTGAGCTTCTGACCGTGTCCGAGGTGGATGTCATCTTCGGCTCTTGGACATCTGTTTCGCGCAAATCCGCATTGCCTGTTCTGGAAGAGTTGAACGGCCTGATGTTCTACCCGGTTCAGTATGAGGGCGAGGAAAGCTCGCGCAACGTGTTCTATACGGGCGCGGCCCCGAATCAGCAGGCGATCCCTGCGACCGATTATTTCCTGGAGGAACTGGGCGTCGAGAAATTTGCTCTGCTCGGCACAGACTATGTCTATCCCAGAACCACCAACAATATCCTTGAACAGTACCTTTTGGACAAGGGCATCCCCAAGGAAAACATCTTCGTTAACTATACACCCTTCGGGCATTCGGACTGGTCCACCATTGTGGCGGATGTGGTCGAACTGGGGGCGGATGGCTCTCAGGTGGGCGTGATCTCGACCATCAACGGCGACGCGAATATCGGCTTTTACAAGGAGTTGGCGGCTGCCGGTATCTCGGCTGACGACATTCCGGTCGTGGCATTTTCGGTCGGGGAGGAAGAGCTTTCGGGTCTCGATACCGCTGATCTTGTCGGCCACCTCGCGGCGTGGAACTACTTTCAATCCGCAGAATCCGACGCGAACGATGAGTGGGTCGCCGCTTGGAAAGAGGCGATGGGCGAAGACCGCGTGACCAACGACCCGATGGAAGCCCATTACATCGGTTTCAACATGTGGGTGAACGCGGTCACCGAAGCAGGCACCACGGATGTGGATGCGGTGCGTGCGGCGATGTATGGGCAGGAATTCCCGAACCTCACCGGCGGGACGGCTGTCATGCTGCCCAATCACCACCTCGCCAAGCCTGTCTTGATCGGTGAAATCACCTCTGACGGCCAGTTCGACATCATTAGCCAGACCGAAGAAGTGCCCGGCGATGCATGGACGGACTTCTTGCCTGAATCGGCTGTTCTGGTCTCGGATTGGAAAGAGCTTGAGTGCGGCATGTACAATACCGAAACCAAGACCTGCGTTCAGTTGACCTCAAACTACTAACGCCAACTGTCGGGCGCGTCCTCACCCGCGCCCGACCCTCTTTCTGAACACTCTTTCCGTCCGAAAGCCCCATATCTTATGGTTCGAATACTGCTCAGCCTGATGTGCTTGCTGACATCCGTCAGTCTTGCATCCGCTCAGGAACTTCAGTCTGTTTTGCAGACCCACGTCGAAGAGGTGGCCAAGCCATCGCGCAAGTCGGTCGGCGTATTGCTGGACGATCTGGTAGCATCGGGCCTGCCGCAGGTTCCTGTTTTTCTTGAGCAATGGGCCGAGCGGAACGTCTGGCAAGACGATGCAACGGGCCTGTTCTACTTTGCAAAGGAAGCCGGCGATACACTCACGCTGCGCGACCTTGATACGGGCGAAGAGACGGCGGCTTCTTCAGACAGTTTCAGCCAGCTGCGCCCCAACGGCGGCGTGCGGCGTGTCATCGGCACGGCATTGGTGCAGTTCCAACTGTCAGATCCCGACCCCGAACGCCGCAGCGCCGCCCTTGAAAGCATCGCGCGACGCAGCGATGCCAGCCAGCTTGACCCGCTCTTGGCCTCGCTCGAAGGAGAGAATGATCCCATCCTGCGCGCCCGCAAAGAGCAACTGAGCAATTTCTTGACCGCGCGCTTCGGAGCGGCCCCCGAGGCGCGCATTCGTGCGATCGAAAGCCTGCCTTCCGACACCTCTCTCGAAGCCCGCGCGGTGTTGAGCCAAATTCTATCTGTAACGACAGGCGTTGCGGCCGAGCAGCCCGAGGGTAACATCGCCCGTATTCTTGACCCCATGGCGGACCCTTCGGCAAGCTATGAGACGCTGGTCGAAGCCGATCTTGCCCCTGCAATCGTGCCGCCGAGTGATATTCGCGCTGCCCTTGAAGCCAATATCGTCGATGGCCGCGTCGGCGGCATCTCTTTGGCGCAATTGGACGACCCGGACAGGCGGATGGACGCGTATCGCGCGCTTGCCGAGGCGGGGACCGTGCCGCCGTTGGTAACGCCGGATGATATCGACACCGCCCTGCAGAATGCCGTCTTCTATGAACGCTACGAAGAGGATGACAGGGCGATCACCGACGCTGCCCGCACCACGCTTGACGCGGTTGAGACGCAGGTCGGCTGGGCGCAGATCTTTGATTTGACGTTGGACGGTTTGTCGCTGGCCTCGATTTATTTCCTCGCAGCGATTGGGCTGGCGATCACCTTTGGGCAGATGGGGGTCATCAACATGGCCCATGGCGAGTTTATCATGATGGGCGCCTATACGGGCTATGTCGTGCAGCTCATCGTCCCTGACTACACGGTCTCGCTGCTCATCGCGCTGCCGCTTGCCTTTGCCGTGACCTTTGGGGCGGGTGTCGCAATGGAGCGGCTGGTGATCCGGCATCTCTATCACCGCCCGCTTGAAACCTTGTTGGCGACCTTCGGCATCTCAATCGCCTTGCAGCAAATCGCCAAGAATATCTTTGGCACGCAGGCCCGCCCGCTGACCTCGCCTGAGTGGCTTCGGGGCGCGCTCGTGATCTCGGATGTGGTTCAAATCAGTTACATCCGCATCGCCATATTCGTGCTGGCGCTGATCTTTCTATTTTTGCTGCTGTATATCCTCAAGCGCACGCGCCTTGGTCTGGAGGTGCGCGCGGTGACGCAAAACCCCGGCATGGCGGCCTCGATGGGCATCAACCCTGACCGGATCAATATGATGACCTTTGGGCTGGGGTCGGGGATCGCAGGGGTCGCGGGCGTCGGCATCGGCCTTTATGCGCAGGTCACCTCTGAGATGGGCGCGAACTATATCGTGCAAAGCTTCATGACCGTCGTGGTTGGCGGTGTTGGATCGGTATTCGGCACGCTGGCCGGAGCGGGGCTGATTGGCTTCCTGCAAAAGGGGATCGAGTGGTTGAACCCGTCCAACACACTGGCGGCACAGACCTACATGATCCTTTTCATCATCCTGTTCATTCAATTCCGGCCCAAGGGCATTGTTGCCGCCAAAGGCCGGGCAGCGGCGGATTGAGCCATGACCCAGACGCACAGCCAACGACGGTCTTTCATCGGCCGCAATCCTTCGGTTCTCTACTTTCTTGCCGCGCTCGGCCTCTTTACAGTCCTTGTGACGGTGATGTCCGAAGCCGCCGGTACCGGTCTTGTCTCAACCTCCTTCGTCAAGACATTGGGCAAGGCCCTGTGTCTTTGCCTCGTGGCCATCGCGATGGACGTGGTTTGGGGGTATTGCGGCATCCTTAGCCTCGGTCATTTCGCCTTTTTCGGGATCGGCGGCTACGCCATCGGGATGTGGCTCATGTATGCGCGTACGGAAAACATCGTCGCGGACAGCCTCGCAGGTCAGGTCATCCCGCCAACCCCGCAAGAGATTTCAGACGCCATCGGAAACCAAATTTTCGGTGTCGTCGGCTCATCGGAATTCCCATTGATCTGGGCCTTCGCGGACAACCTTTTTATCCAATTGGCTTTCGTCGTGCTGATCCCCGGCGCTCTTGCGCTGGTCTTTGGCTGGCTTGCATTCCGCAGCCGCGTCAACGGCGTTTACCTGTCGATCCTGACCCAAGCCATGACACTGGCGCTCGCGCTCTACCTGTTTCAGAACGACAGCGGTTTGCGTGGCAACAACGGTCTGTCGGGCCTGCAAAACATCCCCGGCTTCGCCGAAAGCGGCCAAGACGCTGTTTCCATCGTCTTTTTCCTAGCCTCTGCCTTGGCGCTTGCTCTGGGCTATCTGTTTTTCGCGTGGATCACCGACAGCAAGCTGGGCAATGTCATCCAAGCCATCCGTGACGATGAATCGCGCGTTCGTTTTCTGGGCTACCATGTAGAGAGCTATAAACTCTTTGTCTTCACCATCACCGCCATCGTCGCAGGCATCGCCGGTGCGCTTTATTACCCGCAAGCGGGCATCATCAACCCGGCTGAAATCGCCCCCATCGCGTCGATCTATCTCGCGGTATGGGTCGCCATCGGCGGGCGTGGCCGGCTATACGGCGCGGTGATCGGTGCGGCAGTGGTCTCGCTTTTGTCCAGTTGGTTTACGGGCGGCGGCGCGCCCAGCATCAATCTGGGGGTCTATACGATCCACTGGGTCGATTGGTGGCTGGTGCTGCTTGGCCTGAGCTTTGTACTTATCACGCTGTTTGCGCCCAAGGGCATCGGCGGCCTCTTTGACAAACTGGTGCGCAAGTCATGAGTTCTCTTTTGGAAATGTCCGGAATCTCGAAATCTTTTGACGGGTTTCAGGCGATCAAGAACCTTAGCCTACAGATCGGTGAACCGGAATTGCGCGCGGTGATCGGCCCCAATGGCGCGGGCAAGACGACCTTTATGGACATCATCACCGGCAAGACAAAGCCGGATGAGGGCTATATTCTGTTTGGTGATGACAGCCGCTCTCTTATTGGCATGTCGGAAAGCCAGATCGCGATGCTTGGGATTGGGCGCAAGTTTCAAAAGCCGACCGTGTTTGAGGCGCAAACCGTGCGCGAAAACCTTGCCATGGCGTTAAAGAACCCGCGTGGCACATTCTCGGTCCTGTTCCACCGCAAGACCTCGGAAGGGGCGGCGCGGCTTGAAAAGATCGCAGACGAGATCAACCTGACCGCCCATCTCTCCCGCCCCGCCGGAGAGTTAAGCCACGGGCAGAAGCAGTGGCTGGAGATCGGGATGCTGCTTGCGCAATCGCCCCGCTTGCTGCTGGTGGATGAGCCCGCCGCAGGCATGACGGCGCATGAACGCGAACACACCACAGACATTCTGAAAAAGGCCGCCGAGACCCGCGCCGTTATCGTGGTGGAACACGATATGGAGTTCGTACGGCGGCTGAATTGCAAGGTGACCGTGTTGCACGAAGGATCGGTGCTGGCCGAAGGGTCGCTGGATCATGTCACCAACAACCAGACTGTTATCGACGTTTATTTGGGGCGCAGCGATGCTGGAGATTGAGAACCTAAACCTGAAGTACGGGCAATCTCAGATACTTCATGAGATTACGTTGAACGCGCCCGTGGGGCGGGTGACCTGTGTGACGGGCACCAACGGGGTCGGCAAAACCAGCTTGCTGAAAGCCATCGCCGGGCGGCATCCTTTTTCGGGCGGGCGGATCAGGCTTGATGGTGAGGAATTGCACCCGGGCCGTGCGGCCCTGTCGGCCAAAGCGGGCGTCGGATATGTGCCACAGGGGCGCGAGATATTTCCTTTGATGACCGTTCAAGAGAACCTTGAAACGGGCTTTGCCTGCCTTCCCAAATCCGAGCATAAGATCCCGGACGACATTTTTGAGCTTTTTCCGGTCCTCGCTGAGATGAAGGCCCGGCGCGGGGGGGACTTGTCTGGTGGGCAACAACAGCAGCTTTCCATTGCCCGGGCGCTTATCGCCCGCCCCAAGGTGCTGCTGTTGGACGAACCGACCGAAGGAATTCAGCCCAATATCATCCAGATGATTGGCCACACCATTCGCCTTCTGCGGGATCGGGGGGAATTGGCCATCGTGTTGGTGGAGCAGAATTTCGAATTTGCCTACCTCAATGCCGATCATTTCCACGTCATGCAGCGCGGAAAAATCACCCAATCGATCCCAAAATCCGAAGCCCAACGCGCGCAACTCTTGGACGCGCTTGCGCTATAAGTGACCGTTGCTGCCTGCCTTGCGCGCAGGCCCGGCTTGCCCGCAAGGCGCAAAACCCTTCTATTATTGTGAAGCGGCGGGGCAGCAAAGTCTTGACTTCCCGACCGTCAAACGGTGTACCTGCGCGAAACCTGAAATAGCCCTAGGAAGGGACCATCATGCACGCCTATCGCAGCCATACCTGTGCCGATCTGAGCCTTGAGAACAAGGGTGACACTGTGCGCCTGTCCGGCTGGGTGCACCGGGTGCGGGACCACGGCGGTGTGCTGTTTTTGGACCTGCGCGACCATTACGGGATCACTCAGGTCATCTGCGACCCTGACAGCCCGGCCTTCGCCGAGATGGAAAGAGTCCGTGCGGAATGGTGCGTGCGCATTGATGGCACCGTAAAGGCGCGGGACGAAAGCCTTGTGAACCCCAAGCTGCCCACCGGCGAGATTGAGGTCTATGCGCGCGACATCGAAGTGCTGGGCTCCGCCGCTGAACTGCCGCTTCAGGTCTTCGGCGAGCAGGAATACCCCGAAGAGACGCGCCTGCGCTATCGCTACCTCGACCTGCGTCGCGAGAAGATGCAAAAGAACATGGCGCTGCGCTCCGACGTTGTGACCTCCATCCGCAAGCGCATGTGGGATCAGAACTTCCGTGAGTTCCAGACGCCGATCATCACCGCATCTTCCCCCGAAGGCGCGCGCGACTTCCTCGTGCCCAGCCGTCTGCACCCGGGCAAGTTCTACGCCCTGCCACAGGCGCCGCAGCAGTTCAAACAGCTGCTGATGGTCTCGGGCTTTGATAAATATTTCCAGATCGCACCCTGCTTCCGCGATGAAGACCCGCGCGCCGACCGCTCGCCCACCGATTTCTACCAGCTCGACATGGAGATGTCCTTTGTCACCCAGCAGGACGTTTTCGACACGATCCAGCCGGTGATCGCAGGCATTTTCCAAGAGTTTGGCGGCGGCAAAAAGGTCGATGAGACCTGGGAGCAGATTTCCTACAAAGACGCCGCGCTGTGGTATGGCTCGGACAAGCCCGACCTGCGCAACCCGATCAAGATGCAGGTGGTCTCGGAGCATTTCCGCGATTCCGGCTTTGCGATCTTCGCCAAGTTGCTGGAGCAGGACGGCACCGAGATTCGCGCGATCCCCGCGCCCAAGGGCGGCAGCCGCAAGTTCTGCGACCGCATGAATGCCTTTGCTCAAAAAGAAGGTCTGCCCGGCATGGGCTATATCTTCTGGCGCGATCAGGGCAACGGGATGGAGGCGGCTGGCCCGCTGGCCAAAAACATCGGCCCCGAGCGCACCGAGGCGATCCGCCAGCAGTTGGACCTAGGTGTCGGCGATGCGGCCTTCTTCCTCGGCGGTAAGCCGAAGTCGTTTGAAGCAGTCGCAGGCCGCGCGCGGAACGTGATTGGCGAGGAGCTGAACCTTACCGACAAGGAGCGTTTCGCCTTTGCATGGATCGTGGATTTCCCGATCTACGAGCGCGACGAAGAGACCGGTAAGATCGACTTTGAACACAACCCCTTCTCCATGCCGCAGGGCGGGATGGAGGCCCTGCAGGGCGACCCGCTCAAGGTGCTGGGTTATCAATATGACCTCGCGTGCAACGGCTATGAGCTGGTCTCGGGTGCGATCCGGAACCACAAGCCCGAGATCATGTTCAAGGCGTTTGAGATCGCAGGCTATGGCGAAGACGAGGTGCGCAAGCGCTTTGGCGGTATGGTTAACGCCTTCCAATACGGCGCCCCGCCCCACGGTGGTTGTGCCGCCGGTATCGACCGGATCGTCATGCTGCTGGCCGAAGAGCAGAACATCCGCGAAGTCATCCTCTTCCCGATGAACCAGCGTGCCGAAGACCTGATGATGAACGCGCCCTCTGAACCCACCAGCGATCAGCTGATGGAACTGGGCTTGCGGGTCATCCCGCAGGAGTGATCCTGTCTGAATGAAGCGTCATCCCCGGCTCAGTCGGGGGTGATATTGCCCGGTAGGATGCCCAGCACCAGAACCGGGCAGCCGCCGCTGCGCCCGGCGGCGATGCGGCTGATAAGCTTATGGGTGCCGGTGGTGCTGGCCCCGAACTTCGCGGCTACGGTCTTGTCGGTCTCATTGCCGAATTTATCCAAGCAATTGCCGAGCGATTTGAAAAACCCGTTCGACAGTTCGCGTGTCACGATGACGCCAACGTCGATCACCCCCGCTTCGAAAAAGCTGCGAAAGGCATAGAGGTCACGGTCGTAGGTCTGGTCTTTGCTGTTCCACTCATAGTCGAAAGCCACGCGGCTGCGCCAAAAGTCGACCATATGGTTGTGGATGAAGTCCTCGCGGATGATGCGGTCGACCTCGGGGGCACTGTCGCCCTTGCCAGCGGTAAGTTGCACCAACAGATCGGCCTTGATGCGCACTTCTTCGTGGAAATTCTCGGCCGCCGCATATTGCGCGAAACGGGTGGTGGCCGACATGCGATTGCCCCCCGGCGCGCGGATTTCATTGCGGCTGATTGTGAACTGCCGCAGCACGCGGATGATCGCGGCCAATTCCTCGGGCGCGCGCTGTTGCAGTACGGCGGCGGCGCTGCGGTAGCTGGTAACAGAATAGCGGTCGCGCAGATCGACGGGCAGCAGGTCTTCGACAAGCCTTTCATCGTCGAAAACCGCGTCGTCGATGCGCCGCGCCAGATTACTCAGCCGCGACACTGGAATTGTAGCTGTAGGTCTTCCAATCGGGCTTGTAATCCGCCTCGGCCTGATTGCCCCAAACGGTCCAGCCCTCGCGGACACCGCGCCCGAACAGTTCGAGGTAGGGGCCCCAAGAACAGCTTTCGATCAGGTCATATTGCTCATCCGGCTTGCGCGAATGCTCCCGCTTGCGGGTCTGCATCATGTTCACCTGGCGCCGCCCGGCATCCAAGGTGCGCACGTTCTTGCCGCGCACGCCGAACAGCAAAATTTCGGTCACATTGCGGAAATAGAACCCAACGCCACGCCCGTCACTGCCACCGTCTTTGCGGATTTTGTGCCAAATGATGTTGGATTTATATTCAAATCCCCAAGCCTTGAGCACCTGCAGCCCCTCGGGCAGCAGCGCGTTCGGCACCCACATGTAACAATGCGCGCGATCTTCGAGGTGATCGGCCACGGGCAGGGCGCAGATGTCATCCACCGTCATCGTGGGATAACGGGCCAAGCGCTTATGCTCTGGTGCGACCTTGCCGGTGCGGTTGGTGAAGCGCCACGGCGGGTCCGCCATGACGCATCCAAACCGGTCTTTGCCCAGAAAGTCGCGTAGGTCTTGTGATGGATTATCGCTCATATCCAATATATTGCGTTTCCTCGGGCTTTCTTGCAACCGCTACCTGCCCAGAGGGGCTGGATATCCACAAGAACGTTAAGAGAACACGTTTATCAGGCAAGAGCGGCTCGGGTCAATCCTCAAGACTGTCTTCGCGCTTTTCCTCGATGAGTTTGGCTTCCTTTTCCTTACGCTTCAGGAACTTGTCGCCGAAGGCGTCGTTCTGCTCTTCGCCGATGACCTTCTTGGCGCGGGTGAAAAGCTCGTCTTCTTCCTCGTCCATGTGATGTTCGTAGTCATGCTTGAGTTGCTTGAAACGAGTCAGCCAAGCAGAAGAAGACATATCGGTTTCGCGCAGCTCTTCCATGATATCGTCAAGCTGCTGGTGTTCGTGGACCGAATGGCGCGCGTGATCTTGGCCCCATGTTTCTGACATCAGCGTGGAATAAAAGGTCTCTTCCTCGGCGGCGGCATGGGATTTCACGTCATGGTAAAAACGGTCCCAAGCCTTGCGGCGTTCGGCGCTGTCGCCTTCGGTGTCGGCAATGGTGTTGAGCAAGGCGCGGTGTTCATCATGATCTTCTTTGATCGTGTCATAGATAGAGGGCATGGGAAAAATCCTTTGGTGTTACCTGTGGCTAACGCCGAAGCCACCGGCAGGTTCCCGCCCTAGAAGACCGCACCATTCGCCGCTTGGCTGGCGACCTGTTGGAACAGCCCGCCTGTTTGGGCGTGAAATGCCGCCAAAGTAACGATTACCAGCCCCAGAACATTCGCGCCCACAACGATCCAATCGACCGGCTTTGCGGGTTTGGCGCTGTCCTTGGCGTGGTGCTGGGTCATCTCACCCTCCGGGGGTCGCTGGCGTTTAGCGTAATGCTGCAGGCTGAATGTGGCATGAATGTGTAGCTCGGATGCCAAGACTGGGGTCTGATGGGATTATTTCAAGTTTATTCATCTTGGCGGCCCGATAAGCGCGGTGCATAACTTTGCTATGAACAGCAGATCAGACCCGCGCCCTGTCGGGCCCACGATTGAGAATTGGGCCGAGCCCCAACGGCCTGCCGGTGAGGTGCTCACCGGGCGCCATGTCGTGTTGGAGCCGCTTTCGGCAGAGAAACACGCCGCGCTGCTCTACCCCGCCTATGTGGGGGAGGACCACGTTTGGGACTATCTGCCCTACGGGCCATTCTCTTCGGCGGCGCAGTATCACCGCTGGGTGCGCGATAGCGCGGCGCAGGTTGATCCGTATTTCATGGCAGTGAAAGACCGCGCGCGGGATCAATGGGTGGGCGTGGCAAGTTTTCTGCGGATCAAGCCCGAGGCAGGCAGTATCGAGGTGGGCCACATCAACTTCAGCCCCGCCCTACAGCGCACCCCCGCGGCGACCGAGGCGATATTCCTGATGATGCAATGGGCCTTTGAGGCGGGCTACCGACGGTTCGAGTGGAAATGCGACGCGCTCAACCGTCCGTCCCGCCGCGCCGCGCAGCGGTTGGGGCTGAGCTATGAGGGTGTTTTTCGGCAAGCGACCATCGTCAAGGGGCGCAACCGCGACACGGCTTGGTTCGCCGCGATCGACACGGAATGGCCCGCGCTGAAAGAAGCGTTTGAAGCTTGGCTGTCCCCCAGTAACTTTGACGGGCAGGGGCAACAAAAGGAACGGCTTGGTGATCTGACCCGCCTTGTTCGTGTAACGAGCGACCCGATGCTTTAAGCGGCCTGCCTGCCGGATGGGTTAAATCGCAATTTTTTCGGTCAATCGAATCTGGATCATCCCGGCTATGGTCGCGGCCTCTGGTCCCGCGGGTTGGCCGAGGGCGCGTTTATGGGCCAAAGCCCTTGCCGCCTCTTCCAGCCTAAGGTCATTCGCGGAGCGGGCAACGCCGCAGAGAAATTGCGCGACATAATCAAGCGTGGGCTCATCCGGTTCGCCGCCGAGCACGCCAGCGATATGGGCAATGTCATCTTGAAAGCCGATTCGGTCCGGGGAGACATCTTCATCCGGAAGGGCGCGCAGGCCCACGGGGCGACGCTCTTCGGGGAGGGTTTTCAGAATGGCCTGCTGGAAGGATGACAGTGATGTAATCGGCTTCGCGATAAACCCATCGACCCCGGCCGCGCGGGCATCAGGCTCCATATGGCTGTCGCCAGAGATGGCGATGATCGTTTCCACTCGTGGCGTGCTTTGTGTGAGTTCGGCGATCAGGTCCAGACCGCTGCCGTCGGGCAGGCCAAGGTCGACCAGCGCCACGGCGGGGCGATAGACCTGTAGATGGCGCCGGGCAGAGCGCAAACTATCTGCCCGCCTGATCCGCGCGCCAGAGCGTAGACAGAGCAGGCGCATCGCCTCGCAAGCGAAACGGCTGTCTTCCACCACCAAAACGGTGAGGCCCAGCAGCGGTCGCTCCGCCGTGGGGGTGGGGGTGGGGGTGGTTCTTTCAAAAGGGTCGGTGTCGTCCATGATCGCCTCCAACAACATCTGCTACGCTATCGATACGCCGCGTTGGCTAACGACGCGTTAACGTGACGCATTGTTGTTCAGCAGGCGGGCAGGCATAAAGCAGGCAAATCACGAGGAGCACCCAAGATGATCGGACGTCTTAACCATGTGGCCATCGCCGTGCCGGATCTCGATGCGGCGGCGGATCAGTATCGCCACGCGCTTGGCGCAAAGGTCGGCGCGCCGCAGGCCGAACCGGATCACGGGGTGACCGTGATCTTTATCGAACTGCCCAACACCAAGATCGAATTGCTGCATCCTTTAGGCGATGACAGCCCGATCAATGGCTTTCTAGAAAAGAACCCGGCGGGTGGCATCCACCATATCTGCTATGAGGTTGACGACATCATCGCGGCGCGCGATCACCTGAAATCCACCGGCGCACGGGTGCTGGGCTCGGGCGAGCCCAAGATCGGCGCCCATGGCAAGCCGGTGCTGTTCCTGCATCCCAAGGATTTCAACGGCGCGCTCGTCGAGCTTGAGGAGGTCTGAGCATGGGGATCGTTTCGGGCCTCGTGCTCTTTGCCGTCATCTGGTCGATGACATTCATGGTCGCCATGCCGATTCGGGTGCAAACCCAAGGGGACGCAGGCGAGGTCGTGCCCGGCACTCATGCGGGGGCGCCGGCGCAGCATCATCTGGGGCGCAAGGCGCTTTGGACCACGCTGGTGGCCGCAATCATTTGGGCGATCAGTGCCACGATCATCCTGTCGGGCTGGATCAGCGTGGCGGATATCGAAGGCTGGCTGCATCCGAATGCGGCACCAACGCATGGTACAGGTGGGTAAAGGTCGCCGCCCCTAGGATCGGGATCAGCAGGTTCAGCAGCGGCACCGACAGCGGCACCGCCATCAGCACCCCGGCCAGCCAGATCGTGCCCGCATGGCGGCGGCGCAGGCGTTTCGCCTCGTCCCGCCCATGTCGGCGCAGCGCGGCGAGGGTGAAATATTCGCGCCCCAGCAAGAACCCGTTCAGCCCCCAAAAGATGAACAGCGCCGCCGGGGCGAAGAGCAGGTATAGGATCAGCGCTAGCAGGTTTGCCCCCACAAGCACGCCCATGAAGTTAACCGTATCACGGATCGCATCGCCCATCCCGACGCGGTGGGCGGGCGGCAAATCTGGGTAGTGCACCTCTTCCACCGCATCGGCCACGTCATCTAGAAACATTGAGGTAATCGCCGAGGCGACGGGCACCATCAAAAAGACCGAGAGGACCATCAGCAGGATCAGCGCGCTCCAACTCAGCAGATCGTCGAGCCAGTTGACCTCGCCCAATACCGGCAGCCAAGCGTCTTCGGGCGTGACCCAATCCACCAGATAGGCAAAGCCCGCTGTCGCGGCGACCAGCAGCGCCAGCGACAGGCCAACGCCGAGCAGGACCACATTGCGAAAGCGCGCATCGCCCAATTGGCCAAGCGCGCGGGTAAAGGACCGCAGGATCGCGCTTACAGCCATGTCGTGATCTCGTCGATGTCAGGGCGCGGGCGCTCGGGCGGGGCGGCGGTTTCGGTGCCGATATGGATGATCCCCGCGATACGCTCATGCGGGGCGAGGGCAAAGCCTTCCTCCATGAAGCCCCGGTCATGAGAAGGCCAACCGCTGAGCCAATTCGCGCCCCAACCGGCGGCGAGAGCGGCATTGAGCAGCGCAAGGCAGACGGCCCCAGCGGAATAGGTCTGCTCTAAGGGTGGGATCTTGGGCGAGGGTTTTTGCACTTCAATCACCGCCACGGCGAGGTTGCCTTGATCGAACTGGCCACGTCCCTTGGCGGTATCCTCTGGCGTGAGGCCAAGGGCCGCGCCGCGTTTCTCAGCCACTTCGGCCAATCGCGCCATCGCCGCGCGGTCAATGACCACGAAGCGCCAAGGCTCCAGCTTGCCATGATCCGGCGTGCGGGCGGCGGCGGTCAGAAGCGGGCGCAGAGCCTCGGCATCGGGCACCGGCAGTCCGAGGGTCTTGGCCGGGCGCGAGCGGCGGTTTTGCAAAAAGGCGAGGGCGGAAGGGTCAGCTACGGGCATTGCGGTCTCTTACAGGTCCAGTTGCTGCGCCATATCGTCAATCGACTGGCGCAGGAAGGCATCAAAGGCGGGCGAGGGTTGGCGGGCATGCAGGGACCGCGCCATCGGGTCCGGCGCGTCGATCCTGCTGCCCGCAAGCGCGGCGATCGTGGCATGGCCGCAGAAGGGGACATAGGCCTCGGAATAGCCGCCCTCATGCACCAGCACGAGCTTGCCGTTGCAGAGCTTGTCGGCGGTGTTGCGGATGCGCTTGGTCATTTCGGCAAAGGTGGCTGCGGTGGCCTGCATTCGCGCCAGTGGGTCGACGATCGCCGCATCATAACCGCAGGCGACGATAATCATGTCGGGGGCGAAAGCCTCAATCGCCGGGATCACCACGCGGTCCATCGCGTGGAGGTAGGCAGTATGGCCCGAGCCCGCGTGCATCGGCAGGTTGATGTTATAGCCTTCGCCAGCACCCCGTCCGCGATCTGCCAGCGCGCCCGTGTCGATGGGGTAATTCCCCTCTTGGTGCAGAGAGATCGTCAGCACGTCATCGCGGTCATAATAGATCGCCTCTGTCCCATTGCCGTGGTGCACGTCCCAATCCAGCACGACGACCCGTTTGGCCAGTCCCTTGGCCTGCACCGCCTCAATGGCGATAGCGATATTGGCCAGCAGGCAGAACCCATTGGGCAGATCGGGCAGGCAGTGATGCCCTGGCGGGCGGCTGAGCGCATAGGCATTGTCGAGATCGCCGCGTGCCACGGCGTCGACCGCGGCGATGGCCAGCCCGGCAGACAGCGCGGCCAGCTCATAGCCGCCGCGGGCAAAGGGGACCGCATGGCCCAAGTCTCCGCCGCCTGCATCAGAGAGACGCTTGAATTCATCAAGGTAGCTTTCGGGATGCACCCGTGCCAGCGCTTCGCGGCTGGCCGGGGCGGCGCTGCGGGTGTCGAGTTCGGCGAATAGCCCCGTCACCTCCATGAGGTTCTTCATGCGGCGCTTGGTTTCGGGGTTTTCCGGCAGGCCGCCCGCCGCGAGGGGCTGCACCAGCCCGCCGACCGGCATGGTAAAGGCGTAGTTCCCGCCTGCGTGCCAGAAACAGCGTTCGTCCCAGAAAAAACCTGTGGTCATCGTGTGATCCCCTTCATCCCTGCGGGGAAGGTGGCGCAGGGCCGCGGGTTTGTCCATGGCGGGAAGGGTCCACACGGGCGGTGGTGTGCGGGGTGGGGGCGGGATTCGGTATTTGGAAAAGGATGAAGGGGGAAGGGGGGCTCTTTGAGCAGCGTGGCGGTCAGTTTGCCTCGGCCAGTAGGGCGGCGACATCGAGGGGGGAGTTGACCATTTTGAGGTCGCCTTGCGCATCGCGTGGCCATTCGGTTTGGGGCCGGTCCCGGTACAACTCGACACCGTTGTTGTCGGGATCGCGCAGGTAGACCGCTTCGCTGACGCCGTGATCGGCGGCGCCGTCCAATGTGATGCCAGCCTCAAGCACCCGGCGCAGGGCGCGCGCGAGCTGCTGTCGGTCGGGGTAGAGAAAGGCGCTGTGGTAAAGGCCGGTATGGCCCGGCGGCGGCGGCGTGGCGCCCGCGCTTTCCCATGTGTTCAGCCCGATGTGGTGATGATAGCCGCCCGCGCCCAGAAAAGCGGCCTGATCGCCGTAGCGTTGGGTCACGGCAAAGCCCAGCAAGTCGCCGTAAAAATGAATGGCGCGGTCAAGGTCGGCGACCTTGAGGTGTACATGGCCAACGGTTGCGTGGTTCATCGCTAGGTCCTTTCGCTTTCCGATCAAGATGGCAGCGAGAGGGGGCAGGCGCAATTGCGCAGGAGAGCAGGGGGGCTGTGCGGCATTGCGCGCAGCCCCGCTCTGTCAGCCGACCATGCCGACGATCTCATAGGTGCGTTTGAGGATCGGCGCGGTGATCTCGCGGGCCTGTTCCGCGCCGCGGGCGAGGATGCGGTCGATCTCAGTCTCATCGGCCATCAGGCGCTGCATTTCGGTGGTGATCGGGCCCATTTTGGATACAGCCAGTTCCGCCAGCGCGGGTTTGAAGGTGCCGAACTGCTGGCCGCCGACTTCGGCCAAGACTTGATCGATGGTCTGGTCGCTGAGGGCGGCGTAGATGTTCACGAGGTTGCGCGCTTCGGGGCGGTCCTTCAGGCCCTCGGCCTCGGACGGCAGAGCGTCGGGGTCGGTTTTCGCCTTGCGGAACTTCTTGGCGATCGTGTCGGCATCGTCGGTGAGGTTGATGCGGCTGGCGGGCGAAGGATCGGACTTCGACATTTTCTTGGACCCGTCGCGCAGGGACATGACGCGGGTGGCCGCGCCTTCGATCACTGGTTCGGTGAGGGGGAAGAAATCGACGCCATAGTCGTGGTTAAACTTGGCCGCGATGTCGCGGGTCAATTCAAGGTGCTGTTTCTGGTCCTCGCCCACCGGCACATGGGTGGCGTGGTAGATCAGGATGTCGGCGGCCATCAGCGCGGGGTAGGCGAAAAGGCCCAGCGAGGCGGCCTCGGCATTCTTACCGGCCTTGTCCTTCCACTGGGTCATGCGGCCCATCCAACCCATGCGCGCGACGCAGTTGAAGACCCAAGCCAGTTGCGCGTGTTCGGGCACTTGGCTTTGGTTGATCAGGATGGACTTTTCCGGGTCGATGCCTGAAGCGATGAAGCCGGCGCAAAGTTCGCGGGTGCTGCGTTTGAGGTCTTCGGGCTTTTGCGGGACCGTGATCGCGTGCAGGTCGACCATGCAATAGATCGACTGCACGCCCTTTTCCTGTGCATCGGCGAAGCGTTTCAGCGCGCCGAGATAGTTGCCCAGATGCAGGTCGCCCGAGGGCTGAATGCCGGAAAACACGCGCGGGGTGAATTGGGTCTCGGACATCGGGCGGCACCTCTGGGCTGGAAAGTCTTGCGCGGCAGGCTTACTTCTGGCCGCGAACCCCGTCAAGGAGCGCCCATGCAAGACCCTGATATCCAGCCCCCCGTGAACCCGCTGCCGCCAGTGGTTGTCGTGTTGTTTTTAGCCATTACTGGCGTTGAGGGGGTGTTGTCCTTGGCAGAGGCTGGGCTGGTCGGTGGCCCCGCTGCCGTAGGCTGGCGGCTGGCGCTGATGCGCGACTTTGGCTTTTCGGGGCTGATCTTTGACGCGATGATCGGGGCGGGCCAGTACCCGATTGAGCATATCTGGCGGGTGGTGACCTATCCGTTCATCCATCTGGGCTTTACCCATGCGATCTTTGCCGTCGTGCTGCTGTTGGCGCTGGGCAAGTTGGTGGCCGAGGCGATGGGGCAGATGGCCTTTCTGGTGATCTTTGTGCTGTCGGGGATCGGCGGGGCGCTGGTTTATGGGGCGCTGTTGAACGATCCGGTCTGGCTCGCCGGGGCCTATCCCAATGTCTACGGGCTGATCGGCGGCTATAGTTTTGTGATGTGGCGGCGGCTGCTGGGCTCAGGCGGGCCGCAGTATCAGGCGTTCACGCTGATCGCGCTGCTGATGGGGCTTCAGCTGTTTTGGGGCATCTTTTTTGAGACCGGCTTTTTGTGGGTCGCCGAGTTGGCCGGGTTCTTTTGTGGTTTTGGCCTGAGCTTTTTGGTCGCGCCCGGTGAATGGGCGCGACTGAGAGCACGGTTGCAGCAACGTTAACCGCGCCGCATCGCGGATTTGAACTCGGACAATCGGAAGGCGCCGATCAATTGGCCGATGCCGAAGTAGCTGACCGCGCCGATGACGATGAGCAGCACCAGCGCCAGCCCGCGCCACCATGGCAGGCCCAGCATCGGTTGCAGGGCGGCGTTGCCCAACCAGAGCGCCATGCCCATCGCGGCAGAGGCGATGAGGATGCGCCAGATGCGCTTGTGGAACCGTGCGTCGAACTTGGCCGCAGCGCCGAAACGCCGCGCGCCAATGGCCAGACAAGCAAACATCGTCCAGCCTGCCAGCGTCGTGGCGACCGCCGGGGCGATCCAGCCGATAAAGGGCGCAAGGCCCACCGCGAGGGCTGCGTTCACCACCATGGCGACCACGGCGAAGTGGAAGGGGCGGCGGGTGTCTTCGCGGGCGAAATAGACCGGTTGCAGGATTTTTTGCAGCACGAAGGACGGCAGGCCGAGGCCGTAAATCATCACCGCCGTTGCAATCGCCGCGGTGTCATCGACGCCCGAGGCACCGCGTTCGAACAGCACCGTGACCAGTGCGAAGGGCACCACCATCAGCGCCACTGCCGAGGGGATCGTCAGGGCGAGTGAGATTTCGGCGGCGCGGCTTAGCGCAGTTTGCGCGCCGTCGTCGTCTCCGGCGCGCAGGCGGCGCGAGAGGTCGGGCAGCAGCACGATGCCCACAGCGATACCCACCACGCCTAAGGGCAGTTGATAAAGGCGGTCGGCGGCGAAAAGCCATGAGACGGCCTTGTCATATTGGCTGGCGACCAACTGTCCCACCACAAGGTTGATCTGCATCACGCCCGAGGCCAGCGCGGCGGGCAGGGCGATGACGATCATCGCGCGCATGTCAGGGGTCCAGCGGGGCCGCGAGGGGCGCAGGGGGAAGCCCGCTTGGGCCGCGGCGCGCCATGTAAGGGCAAGCTGCGCCACGCCAGCCACCGGGATTGACCAGATCAGCCAAAGCGCCACCTCGCCCCCGGTGAGCGCGGCAAAGGTCATGGCGGCGATGACGAAGATGTTCAGCAACACCGGCGCGGCGGCGGCCACGGCAAAGCGTCCGGTGGCGTTGAGGATGCCGGAAAACAGCGCCGAGAGTGACATGCACAGGATATAGGGAAAGGCGATGCGGCCAAAGGCGACCGTCATGTCGAACCGGGGGTCGCCGACAAAGCCTTCGGCGGTCAGCCAGACCAACCCGGGCATAAAGATCATGCCCAAGGCGGTCAGCGCGAGCACCACCAGCGCCAATCCGTTGAAGGCATCGCGGGCGAATTTGCCAGCGCCTTCCTCGCCCTCCAGCTTTTTGGCAAACATCGGCACGAAGGCGGCGTTGAACGCGCCCTCGGCAAAGAAACGGCGGAACATATTGGGCAGGCGGAAGGCGGCGACGAAGGCGTCCATCACCGGACCGGGGCCGATAAGCGACAGCAACAACACCTCACGCGCGAAACCGAGCACACGGCTGAGCAGGGTCCAGACACCGACAGTGAAAAAGCCGGACATTAGACGGATAGGTTTCATCAAAAGGTGCCTTAAATTGCGCTGAGGTGATCCCTAGCGCGGGCGCTTACCCGGTGCAATCGCGGTGAGCGGTGCCGAAAGGCTGGCCCCTCGGCTTTGGCAAGGTGGCGCTTATCCCCCGGTGGGGTAGATGAACCCATTGATCGGATAGGTGCTGCCAAAGGCGCCGGGCTGGCTTTCGACCTGCACGGCAGACCAGTCGTTGGCCTTGGATACATCGATCACCGCCATCTTGAGCGAGACTTGATTGCGTTTCCAATTGGCGTGATCCACCCGAATTTCGCGCGGTGAGACAACATCGGAAACCACAGCGATATGCCCCATGGGCATGGACCCGGTCGCGCTGAAGGCCATAACGGCACCGACCACAGGCTCATTGCCGCGCGGATAAAGCCCTTTGGCCTTGCCCCACCATGTCTCTGCATTGCCGCGAATCTGGATGCCGCTGACATTGCGGGCAAAGGGCACGCACCAAACGCGCTGGCCCTTGGCGCGCATGTCTTGGGCAGTCTGCACGGCCATGAAATGGCGCTGCGGATCTATTCCAGAGAAATCATAGGACTGCGGGATGTCAGGCGCTTTGGCGCAGGCTGCCGTCAAAAGAAGTGTGGCGCAAAGGGCCATCAGGCCCCGGTTCGGCAGTGCTGCGCGTGTGACGCTCATATGTCCCTCATTCATGGAATCCCGCGCTTCTGCCGGGTTGAAAGGGATTTTGAGGATCCGATGTCAAAAGCAAAGCGCGGAAATGCCGGGTGGCGGGATTTTGCCGGTCAAAGCGTGCCGAAGGAACCCTAGCCCTCGGCTCGCTCAACCCCTGCCGTAATCGCTTCGCGCAGGCGCTTTTCCAAGGTGCGCTGCTTGGCCTCGGTGTAATATTTCAGGCCGAACATGTCTTTGACGTAGAAGGTATCGACCACCTGCTCGCCGAAGGTCGCGATCACGGCGTTGGCAATATAGACGTTTGAGCCGGCCAAGGTGCGGGTCAGATCATAAAGAAGGCCGGGTCGGTCGCGGGTGTCGACCTCGATGATCGTATAGATTTCCGAGCCTTCGTTGTCGAAAGTGATATGGGTCGGCACCTTGAAAGCGCGTTCGCGTTTCTTGACCTTATCGCGCGATTTCAGCGCATCGCGGGCGACGATCTCACCGCGCAGGGTCTTTTCGATCGTGTCGCGCAGGCGCGGCAAACGCGAAGCCTCATAAGCGTTGCCTTCGCTGTCCTGAATCCAGAAGGCATCGGTCACGAAACCGTCTTTGGTGGTATAGCTGCGCGCGTCGACGACATTGGCTCCGACCAGTGCAAGCGCCCCCGCAAGCCGGGCAAAGATGCCCGGATGATCGGCCATGACAAAGCTGGCACGGGTGGCGCCGCGATCCTCGTCGGGGTGCAGGTCGATGCGGATATCATCGTTGCCGATATCGCGCAGCAGTTCCGCAAAAGCGACATGGGCAGTGACATGCAGACCCTGCCAATAGGGCGGGTAGTGGCGGGCCGTCTCGCGTTGCAAGAGTTTGCGCGGCCAATCGGAGAGCGCGGCGCGCAGGGCCTTTTTGGCCTCAGCGCCACGGTTCTCGCGGTTGAGGTCTTCGAGCCCGGTTTCCAGCGCCCGTTCGGTCTGGCGATAGAGGGCCCGGATCAGCACCGCTTTCCAATTATTCCAGGTGTTCGGCCCCACGCCGCGAATGTCGCAGACCGTCAGCACACAAAGCAGGTCGAGCCGTTTGACCGTCTGCACCGCCTTGGCAAAATCACGCACCGTGCGCGGATCGGCGATATCGCGTTTTTGGGCCATGTCAGACATCAGCAGGTGATAGCGCACCAGCCATTCGACGGTATCGACCTCATCGCGTTTCAGCCCCAGCCGCGGGCCGATGCGCCGGGCGAGTTTCGCCCCGATGATTGAGTGATCCTCGGGCCGTCCTTTGCCGATGTCATGCAGCAGCAGTGCCACATAAAGCACCTTGCGATTGACCCCGCGCTTTAGGATCGAAGAGGCAACGGGCAGTTCTTCTTCCAACTCGCCTTTTTCGATCCGGGCGAGGTTGGCAATGCACTGGATGGTGTGTTCGTCCACCGTGTAGGAGTGGTACATGTTGAACTGCATCATCGCGACGATCGGCTCGAACTCGGGGATGAAGGCGCCCAAGACGCCCAATTCGTTCATCCGCCGCAGGGAGCGTTCGGGATTGCCGTGTTTCAACAGCAGATCAAGAAAGATGCGCCGCGCCTCGGGTGTGCGGCGCATGTCATCGTCGATCAGCGCGAGGTTGGCTTTGATCAGCCTCATCGCGTCAGGATGGATCAGCATGCCGGTGCGCAGGGCCTCTTCGAAGATGCGCAACAGGTTCAGCTTGTCTTGTAGAAACTCTTGGTCGTCCTTCACCGCGATGCGGTTGTGGACCACCTGAAACCCTTCGCGCATTTTCGGGCGGCGGCGAAAGATGCGCTCCAGCAGCGGCTCGGCCTTCATGTGTGATGCTTCAAGCCCGCTCACAAAGATACGGGTCAGATCCCCCACTGCCGTTGCGTGGCGGAAATAGGCCTGCATGAAGATCTCGACGCCCCGCCGGCCCCCGATATCCTGATAGCCCATCGCTTGGGCAACCTGCACCTGCATGTCAAAGGTCAACTGTTCCGTCGCGCGACCTGCAATCAGGTGAAGATGCCCGCGCACGGCCCAGAGAAAGGCCTCGGCCTCGCGGAAGGTGTCGTATTCATCGGCGCGAAAGACACCGAGATCGACCAGATCGGCGACCCGGTCCACGTCATGGATGAACTTGGCAATCCAAAAGAGTGAATGCAGATCGCGCAGCCCGCCTTTGCCTTCCTTGACGTTGGGCTCGACCATATAGCGCTCACCCTGTTTCAGGTGGCGGTTGTCGCGCTCCTCCAGCTTGGCTTCGATGAAATCCTTCCCGGCGCCCGAAAAGAGGTCGTTCTTAAGCCGTTCGGAAAGCTCTTGGGCAAGTGTGAGGTCGCCATCGATGAACCGGTTTTCCAGCAGAGCGGTCTGAATGGTGTAGTCATCGGCCCCAAGCCGTAGGCAGTCTTCGATGGTGCGGGTGGCGTGACCTACCTTCAGCTTCAAATCCCACAGGATGTAGAGCATCGATTCAATCACGCTCTCCGACCAAGCGGTGGCCTTGTAGGGGATGAGGAAAAGCAGATCGACATCGGAAAAGGGCGCCATCTCTCCCCGGCCATAGCCACCCACGCCGATCATGGCGAGCCGTTCACCCTCGGTCGGGTTCGGATTGGGGTGCAGAACCTGCGTGGCAATCTGCAAGACGCAGCGCAGCAGTTGGTCGGTGAGATAGGTGTAGGAAGAGGTCATCGCCCGCGCATCAAAGGGCGATTCCGCAAAACCCGCGGCGATTGCCTTGCGGCCCGCCCGCTGGGCTTCTTGGATAAGGGGGACGATCTCGGCCCGCAGCGCGGCACCTTCCAACGTGCTGTCGCGTTGCGAAAGGGCCTGCCAGACGGCTGTATCGTCAAAGATTTGTTCGGGCGCGCAAATCAGGCGCGGGTGTCGACGCGCGCCTGATGTTGTTGTCGGTTTCGCGAGGTCCAATTCAGAAACCAGCCCCGCCAAAGCCGCGCGGCGCTGGGTCTAGCACGACAACCCGGTTGTTGCGGATCGTGGCCACGGCCAGCGCACGTTCATTGGTGCCATCGCGGCGCAGACGGAAGATGCCGCTGGCCCCTTGGAAACCCGCCCCTTGGGTGAGGGCCGCACCGGAAAGCGCGTTGGACTTACCGCCCTTCACCAAAGACCCGATCGCCGCGATCCCGTCAAAGGCCAGCCCGGCCAAAGGATGGGGGTCGCTGCCATAGGCCGCTTTGTAGCGGTTGGAGAAGGCACCGCTTGCCGCTGTGTCGGGCAGGGCAAACCAGCCGCCCTGCACGCCGGGCAGGGCCAGCGTTTGCTGCGGGATGTCCCAACGGGTCAGGCCGACGTATTGTGTGGTCGCCGATTGGATCCCAGCTTCGGGCAGCAGCTCTGCGAAAAGCGGCAGGGCACTGGCCGAAGACGTGGTGAGGAACAGCGCATTTGCGCTACTGCCTTCGATCGTCGCCTTGACCCGCGGCACGGCGGCCACGACCGACTCTTGGCTCAGCGCGTAATCCACGGTGCCCGCCAGCGTCGCGCCATTGGCGCTGATCGCCTGAACGATCGCATCGCGGCCCAGTTGACCGGCAAGGTCCTGGCCATGCAGCACGACCATTTTGTCTTTGCCATTGCGCTTGGCAAAGCTCACCAAACGGTTGGCGGTATTGGCAAAGGTCGGCCCAAGCACGAAGACATTGCCGCCCGCGATGGTCGGGTTGTTCGAGAAAGAGATCACATTGACCCCGGAAGAGGCCACCGCCACGCCGGCCGCATTGGCCGCCTCGCCGTAAACCGGCCCGAGGATGATCTTGGCCCCTTCATTCACCGCCTGAGAGGCAGCGGCAGCGGCTTTGCTGGCATTGCCCGCGGTGCCATAGACGCGCAGGTCAATCTCAACGCCGCCAAGGTCACGCATTGCAAGACGCGCGGCGTTCTCAAGGTTTTTGGCCAGCAACTCATCGCTGGCAGAACCGCCGCGCGGCACCAAAAGCGCGACAGGAACGGGGGCAGAGGGGTCAATGCGCGGGCCGCCGGAATTGGCGCCGCCGATGGCGACGGGCTGACAGGCCGCCAGCAGGACCGCGAATAGAGGCAATAAGAGCAGGTGCATCTTCTTGCGGAAGGCTCGGAAACAGGCAATCATTTGTATTCACTCCCCGGTGGTGGCAAGACGACGACGGTCGCCGGAACATGGCCGCGATCATAGTCACTGCGAAAGGCGGGTCCAGCGTTGAAATTCCTCAAGACAGAGCTAGCCCCGGGACTTTATTTCGTGGGCGTCCCGATCGGCACTGCACGCGATATCACGCTGCGCGCGCTGGACACGCTCGCCGCGGCGGATCTGCTGGCGGCAGAAGACACGCGCAGCCTGCGCAGGCTTATGGAAATCCACGGGGTGCCGCTCAATGGACGCAAGGTGATCGCCCTGCACGACCACAGCGGCACATCCGTGCAAGAGCGGCTTATCGGGGCGGTCCGTGAGGGCAAATCTGTCGCCTACGCGTCAGAGGCAGGCATGCCCCTGATCGCCGATCCGGGCTTCGAGCTTAGCCGTGCTGCCGCCGAGGCGGGGGTGATGCAGACCTGCGCACCGGGGCCCTCGGCGGTGCTGACCGCGCTGGCGCTGGGCGGCCTGCCGACGGATGCGTTTTTCTTCGCAGGCTTCCTGCCCAATAGTAAATCCGCACGGATCGCGGCGCTGGAAAAGCTGCGCGACGTGCCGGGAACCTTGGTATTTTACGAATCACCCAAACGGCTTGGGGCCATGCTGCGCGATGCGGCAACCGCGCTGGGCGCGGGGCGCAAAGCAGCCATGTGCCGCGAGTTGACCAAGAAGTTCGAGGAGATTCAACGCGATACGCTTGAAAGCCTTGCAGAGACCTATCAGGCCCAAACGCCAAAAGGCGAAGTGGTCGTTCTTATTGATCGAAGCCGTTCAGAGTCTGTTAATCACCTTGACCTAGAAACAGATTTGCAACGGGCGCTTAAAGAGATGTCGATGCGTGACGCTGTCGATTTGGTGGCGCAGGCCCATGGCCTGCCACGGCGGCAAGTCTATCAGGCGGCATTGGCGCTTGGCAAAGGTTAGGACAACGGTCGGAGTAACGAACATGGCGCAGGGTGACACAGGAATGATGCGAACTACGGCCAAACGCCAGCGGGGCCGCATGGCCTATCATGCCGGGATCGCAGCCGAAAATAGGATCGCGCAAGACTACGAAAGACGCGGCTTTGCCATCGCGCGCCGCCGCTGGCGTGGCCGCGCCGGAGAGATTGACCTGATCCTGCGCGATGGGGCTGCCCTGATCTTTGTCGAAGTAAAGCAAAGCCGAAGTTTCGCGCGTGCCGCTGAAAGCCTCTCTGCCCGACAGATCCAGCGCATTTACCGCTCTGCCGAAGAATTCCTTGCCGGTGAACCTGCTGGCAGCCTGACCGAAGTGCGCTTTGACGTGGCGCTTGTTAATGGGCAGGGAGCCACGGAAATCATTGAAAACGCTTTTGGCCACGGCTGACCCATTGCGTATAGGCCCCTGCTGCGCCATCTAAGAAGCGATCCCACAAGCCTGCACCGTCGGTCCGGGTCGGATCACGATAAAGGTTAGCAGCGGGGAGACGCCGATGAAAATTGCCTTTCAAATGGACCCGATCGGGGACGTGAACATCAACGCCGACAGCAGCTTTCGGCTGGCCGAAGAAGCGCAGGCGCGGGGGCATGAGCTGTTCTTTTACACACCCGATCATCTGGCGTACCAAGAGGGGCGGATCACCGCGCGGGGCTATGATTTTACCGTGCAGCGCGTGCAGGGCGACCATGCCCAGTTCGGAGAGGAGCGAGAGGTTGATCTGGCCGATTTCGACGTGGTCTGGCTGCGCCAAGACCCGCCTTTCGACATGCATTACATTACCTCGACACATTTGCTGGACCGGCTGAAAGACACCACATTGGTGGTCAACGATCCCTTCTGGGTGCGCAACTATCCCGAGAAACTTTTGGTTCTCGATTTTCCCGACCTGACGCCGCCCACCACGATTGCGCGGGATCTATCGACCATCAAAGCCTTCAAGGCGAAGCACGGCGATGTTATCTTGAAGCCGCTTTATGGCAATGGCGGCGCCGGGGTGTTCCGGCTGGACGCCAATGACCGCAACCTCACCTCATTACATGAACTGTTCACCGGTTTCTCGCGGGAACCGCTGATCGTTCAGAAATTCCTGCCCGCCGTGTCGAAAGGCGACAAGCGCGTCATCCTTGTGGATGGGGAACCCGTAGGCGCGATCAACCGTGTACCGGCAGAGGGCGAGACGCGGTCGAATATGCATGTCGGCGGGCGGCCGGAAAAGGTCGGGTTGACCGAGCGCGATCTGGAGATTTGCGCCGCCATTGGTCCATTGCTGAAAGAAAAGGGGCAAATCTTCGTCGGTATCGATGTCATCGGCGACTATTTGACCGAAATCAACGTGACCTCTCCCACCGGCATTCAGGAATTGGAACGGTTCGACGGTGAGAATATCGCCGGCAAGATTTGGGAGGCGATTGAGGCCCGCCGCGGGTGAGCCTGCGCCAGCATCTTTTGAACCGCTGCCTGCGTCTGACAGAGAAGCCTTTGTTGGCGCGCGCAAACCCTCAAATGCTGCGGGCCACGATGGAGATGCAGGCGCGGCTCTTTTTTAAAGGGCCGCGCGATGTCTCCGCCGAATGGCGGGGCTTGCCGGGGACGGGATCGGCGCTTTGGCTTACGCCGCAGGGCCCTTCGAATGGTCGCGTGATCCTCTACATCCATGGCGGCGGATTTGTCTTCGGCAGCCCGGAAACCCACCGTGCCATGGTCGCGCGTTTGGCGCTGCTGACGGGCGCGCAGGCGGTGCTGCCGCGCTATGCGCGGGTGCCGGAGGCAGCCTTTCCCAAACCTGCGGAAGACGTTCGCGTGGCTTGGGACGCGCTGTGTCAGACGGGCATCGCCGCGCGGGACATCGTGATTGGTGGCGACAGCGCGGGCGGTGCTTTGGTCTTTGACCTTTTGGCGGAGCTTTGCCGCGAAGGCGCGGCGCAGCCTGCGGGCGTCTTCGGGCTTTCCCCCTTGTTGGACGTGACCTTTTCCGGCGCGAGCTTCACGCAGAATGCCGAAAGTGACGTGTTGTTGCCCGCCGCCCGCGCGGCAGAGATGGCGCGGCTATATCTTCGGGGGCAGAGCGCAGAGAGCCCGCGGGCAAGTCCGATCCTCGCGGATTTCAAAGGAGCGCCGCCGGTCTGGCTTACCGTGAGTGACAGCGAAATTCTACGTGACGACAGCCGCCGCTTTGCGGCCCGTTTGCGCGACGCGCAGGTGCCGGTCACCTTTCAAGAGGTCCATGATCTGCCACATGTTTGGCCGCTGTTCCAGAACCACCTGCCAGAAGCGCGGGAGACCCTTGCGACCCTCGCCGCGTGGATCAACGCCTTGCCGCCGGGTCGGGCAGGCGAAAGCTGATGGCTTCGGCCATATGGGGGCGGCGCACCTCGGCCGCGCCCTCGAGATCGGCGATGGTGCGGGCCACGCGCATGACCCGGTGATATCCACGCGCGGAGAGGCAAAACCGTTCAGCCGCACGCAGCAGCAGGTCGCGCGCGTCCGCATCCGGGCTGCCAATGGTTTCGAGCAATTCCCCCGCCGCGTCGGCATTGGCCGATATGCCGTCATGCTGGGCGTAGCGGGTTGATTGGAGCGCCCGCGCGGCAGCGACCCTTGCCGCAACCTCGGCAGATGTGTCGCCGTTGGCGGGCAGGTTGAGGTCACTGTAGCTGACGGGCGGCACGTCGACACGCAGGTCGAAACGGTCCATTAGCGGGCCCGAAATGCGGCCTAGGTAGTCTTCGCCGCAGGCCGGAACGCGGGCGCAGGCGCGGGCCGGATCGGGCAGATATCCGCATTTACACGGGTTTGCTGCGGCCACCAGCATGAAGCGGCAGGGGTATTTCACATGAGCGTTGGCGCGCGCGATCATGACCTCGCCAGTCTCGATCGGCTGGCGCAGGGTTTCGAGGACCGTGCGATTGAACTCTGGAAATTCATCCATGAACAGCACGCCATTATGCGCGAGGGATGCCTCACCCGGTCGCGCTTGGCGTCCGCCGCCGATGATCGCGGCCATCGAGGCCGTGTGATGCGGCTCGCGAAAGGGGCGGCTGCGGGAAATGCCCCCCTCATCCAGAAGCCCGGCGAGGGAGTGGATCATCGACGTCTCCAGCGCCTCGGTCGCGGTGAGAGGCGGCAGGATGCCCGGCAGCCGTGCGGCCAGCATGGATTTGCCCGAACCCGGCGTGCCGACCAACATCAAATGGTGCCGTCCGGCGGCGGCGATTTCCAACGCGCGTTTGGCGCGTTCCTGACCTTTGACGTCGCGCAGATCGCGGCCTGCTGCGGTCAATGGCACCTCCCCCGGTTCTGCGGGCGTGATCGGCACTTGGCCTGTGTAGTGGCGAACAACGTCGCCTAGATTGGCCGCAGCGATGACCTGTGTGTTGCCGACCCAAGCGGCCTCTGCGCCCGATCCTGCGGGGCATAGGAGGCTGCGGTCTTGGGTGGCGGCAGCCATCGCCGCGGGGAGGGCGCCGACGACCGGCATCAGCGTACCGTCGAGCGAAAGCTCTCCCAAGGCGACCACATTCTGGGTGATGTCCTCTGGCAGGATGTCGAGCGCTGACAGAAGTGCCAGTGCGATGGGCAGATCGAAGTGACTGCCCTCCTTGAGCAGGTCTGCTGGAGAGAGATTCACGGTGATGCGTTTTGACGGCAAGGCGATGGCCATGGCGCTGAGCGCGGTACGCACCCGGTCGCGCGCTTCTGACACGGCCTTGTCCGCCAGTCCAACGATGGAAAAGCCGGGCAAGCCCGCCGTGACCGCGCATTGCACCTCGACAATGCGCGCCTCAATCCCCTGAAATGCGACCGTATAGGCCCGCGATACCATTGCCCACTCTCCCGCCTTGCTATGGTTAATCGGTAGGCAAGACGGGTTTAGGAATGGTTAATGCAGCTCTTAGGCCGCCTTGGCGACGGGCCAGTCCCGTTTGGGCAAACCAAGCTCATAGGGGAACGGCTCATACGCGGTTTCCAACCCGGCAGCGCGCCATGTTTTGAAGGCCGGATCATGGATTGTGGCGTCGCAATAGGCCCGCGCATCCGCCGAGACAGGCAGGTCATAGCCGACGATCCGCGCGGCAACCGGGGCATAGAATACGTCAGCGAGCGAGTAGGCCCCGAAAAGCCACGGCCCTGCGCTGCGCGATTGGCTGCGGGCATGTCGCCACAGGTCTTCGATGCGCTCTAGGTCTTGCCGGGTGTCGGCATCCGGGTCGAACCCTTCCCACACATGTTGCAATTGCATCGGGCAGGCTCTGCGCAGCGCGCCGAAGCCGGAAGCCATCGCAGCACATAGCCAGCGCGCCGTGGCCCGGGCGGCAGGATCGGCGGGCCAGAGCCCGGCATCGGGATGCCGTTCGGCCAGCGTTTCGGCCATGGCCAGCGTCTCTCCCACCACGGTGCCGTCGGGCAGGCGCAAGGCAGGCACCAACCGCGCCGGAGCGAGGGGGGCAAGCTCTTGGGCCATGGTCCCACTGTAGAGGCCGACCAGATGCGCGCGGTAGGGCAGACCGAATTTCTCAAGCATCAGCCACCCCCTGAGGGACCAACTGGAGAAGGTGCGATCGCCGATATAAAGATCATATGTCATAGGCGAAATTAGGCAGAAGCGGGCCGGCAAGAAAAGCCTTTTGTACGGCGGTGCAGGCTAGGGCGTGTGATTAATGCCGTTGATCCGCCAAGTGCCGCTTTCATGTACCAAATGCGTGACCGAGAGGTTGTCGATCTTATGGGCCATCGCCTCAAGCGGGCCGCCGCCTTGGGCCTGTTGGACCTGCGTCAGGATCACGCCGAAATGCGCCACGGCGATCACATGGGCGTTGGGGTGGGCCGCGTTGATCCGTGCCACCACCCGGTCGACGCGGGCCTTGGTCTGGTTCCAGCTTTCCCCTTCGGGTGCCGCGACATCGCCGGGCGTCTCCCAATAGGCGCGGCTGAGGTCGGGGTCGCGCGCGGCAACCTCGGAGAAATGCAGCCCGTCCCAAGCGCCGAAATGCAGTTCGCGCAGCCCGTGTTCATGGGGCAAGCGGCGACGAGAGGGCAGGGCCAGCGCATCGGCCGTATGCACCGCGCGCATCAAGTCCGAGGACACAAGCAGCGCGTCATCAGGCAGGTGCAGGTTCAAACGTGCCAGACGGGGGGCATCGGAAAGGTCCGCCGGGACATCGCGCCAGCCGACAAAGTTCTTCTCATGGGTCGGGCCATGGCGCACCCAGTGCCAGAGGGTCACGGCATTTCCCCTTTCAGCAGTTGCGGCAGGCCAACGACGACCTGCACCACGGTGTCCGCCTCGGCGGCCAAGGCGATGTTGAGCCGCCCCTGCGCCTCGCGGAACTGCCGCGCCAAAGCGTTGTCGGGCACGATGCCTTGGCCGACCTCGTTCGAGACGATGACCCAATGCGCGGCACAGGCTCGCAGAGCCGTCAAAAGCTGTGCCTGCGCGGCCATTAGATCGCTGTTTTCCATCAAATGATTGCTAAGCCACATGGTCGCGCAGTCGATCAGCACGATTTCGCCTGCGGGCAATTCTGCCAGCGGTTCGGCCAGATCGAGCGGGCATTCAACGGTGCGCCATCCTGCATCACGTCTTGCTTGATGCTTTTTCACGCGTTCTTGAACTTCGTCATCCCAAATGCGTCCGGTGGCAAGGTAAGTCTTTGGCAAACCGCAGGAATTTACGAGGCTCTCAGCCCATTCCGACTTGCCCGAGGCCGCCCCGCCTAGGGCAAAGGTAGTTCTAGGCAACATCTTCTCACCAAATATTTGAACCAAATGGCATGTCTCTGCGTATCTCCACCAACGGCCCATCACAAGGTGCGCCACGCATTTCTCAAGGGGGATACCAAATGTCATTGCAGACCGCTCGCGAATTTTCACTCACCCGCACCGCAATGAAGGCCGAATTGCTCGACGCCGAGACAGAGTTGGAATTGGCCTACGCGTGGCGCGATCAGCGGGATGAGGCCGCCTTGCATCGTTTGATCACCGCCTACATGCGTTTGGCAATCTCAATGGCGGGCAAGTTCAAGCGCTACGGCGCGCCGATGAACGATCTGATCCAAGAGGCCGGTTTGGGCCTGATGAAAGCCGCCGACAAATTCGACCCCGACCGGGGCGTGCGGTTCTCGACCTATGCGGTTTGGTGGATCAAGGCGAGCATCCAAGATCATGTGATGCGCAACTGGTCGATGGTACGGACCGGTTCGACCTCCTCTCAGAAATCCCTGTTTTTCAACATGCGCCGCGTGCAGGCCCGGCTAGAGCGCGAAGCCACGGCAATGGGCGAGACGCTGGACAAACACCAGCTGCGCCAGATGATCTCGACCGAGATCGGCGTGCCGTTGCATGATGTCGAGATGATGGAAGGGCGTCTGTCGGGCTCTGACTATTCGCTGAACGCCACTCAATCGGCTGAGGACGAGGGCCGCGAGTGGATCGAAGCGCTGGCTGACGAAAGCGCGCAGGCTGCGGAACGTGTCGAGGAAAGCCACGACACCGCGCAATTGCGCAACTGGCTGCTGACGGCGATGCAGGGGCTGTCCGAACGGGAGCAGTTCATCGTGCGCGAGCGCAAATTGCGCGACCCTGCGCGCACCTTGGAAAGCCTCGGTGATGAGCTGAGCCTCAGCAAAGAGCGGGTGCGCCAGCTTGAGGCCGCGGCCTTTGGCAAAATGCGCAAGTCGCTTGAACTGCAATCGCGTGAGGTTTTCGCCTTTCTCGTCTGACCCCCTACAGCGATGCCCGCCGGGGCTGGCAGATTTCGCCGCCCCGGATTAAGGTCTCCCGAACGCAAACGGGGGGCCTTTATGCTGTCGGGCAAACATATTCTGCTGATTATCGGCGGTGGCATCGCCGCCTATAAATCCCTCGATCTGATCCGCCGCCTGCGCGAACGCGGGGCCAAGGTGACCCCGGTTTTGACCCGCGCAGGCGAAGAGTTTGTCACCCCGCTTTCCGTCTCTGCCCTAACCGGGGTGAAGGTGTTTCGCGATCTTTTCGACCTGGGGGATGAGGCCGAGATGGGCCATATCCAACTTAGCCGCGCGGCAGACGTGCTGGTGGTCGCCCCCGCCACGGCTGATCTGATGGCCAAGATGGCGCAGGGTGCGGCGAATGATCTGGCCTCGACCCTGCTGTTGGCCACCGACACGCCGGTATTGCTGGCGCCTGCGATGAATGTGCGCATGTGGCAGCACCCCGCGACACAGCGCAACATCGCCACGTTGCGCGGCGATGGCATCACCATGGTGGGCCCGAATGACGGTGACATGGCCTGCGGTGAATTCGGCCCGGGGCGGATGGCCGAACCGCTTGAGATCATCGCCGCTGTTGAGGCGCAGCTTGGCAACGGACCCCTCAAGGGCAAACGCATCCTCGTTACCTCCGGCCCCACTCATGAGCCGATCGACCCGGTGCGCTACATCGCCAACCGCTCTTCCGGCGCGCAGGGCACGGCCATCGCGCGCGCCCTCCGCGCTTTGGGGGCAGAGGTGACCTTTGTCACCGGCCCGGCAGAGGTCGCGCCGCCCGAGGGGGTCAGGGTGGTGCCCGTGCAAACGGCGCAAGAGATGATGCAGGCGGTAGACGCCGCACTGCCCGCCGATGCCGCCGTCTTTGCCGCTGCGGTGGCCGATTGGCACGTGCAGGGGGCAGGGGACCGCAAGTTGAAGAAATCCAAAGACGGGCTGCCCAGTCTCACATTCGCGGAAAATCCCGACATCCTGAAAACCATCAGCCAGCGCAACGAAGGCCGCCCCGCGCTCGTCGTGGGCTTCGCGGCAGAGACCGACGATGTGCTGGCCCATGCCACCGCGAAACGCGCGCGCAAGGGCTGTGACTGGATCGTCGCCAACGACGTTTCCCCCGCCACCGGCATCATGGGCGGCCGCGAGAATGCCGTGACGCTGATCACCGACGCGGGCGCAGAGGACTGGCCGCGCATGGGCAAGGATGCGGTGGCCGCCCGTCTGGCCGAACGCATTGCCGCAGCACTTGCCTAAGGGGACGCTATGACAACGATCAAACTCTGCTGGGCCGAGGGCGCGGACCGCAGCCTGCCACTGCCTGCCTATGAAAGCGCAGGCGCGGCGGGCGCGGACCTGCGGGCCAACTTGCCCGAAGGTCCGGTCACGCTGGCCCCCGGCGCGCGGGCGCTGATCTCGACCGGATTGCATATGGCGATCCCGCAGGGATTCGAGGTGCAGATCCGCCCGCGCTCGGGTCTTGCGCTGAAACATGGGATCACCTTGATCAACAGCCCCGGCACCATCGACAGCGATTATCGCGGCATCGTGGGGGTGATCATGGGCAATATGGGGCAGGAGGCGTTTACCGTCGAACACGGCATGCGCATCGCGCAGATGGTCGTGGCCCCGGTGGTGCAGGCGGGGTTCGATCTGGCCGACAGCCTTGATGAAACCCCGCGCGGCGCGGACGGTTTCGGCTCGACGGGGGCGCACTGATGCTGGCGGTTTTGATCATCGCTGCCGCTCTTTGGTTTGGCGGCGGGTTTCTTGGCCTGCCGCGCGGGCTGCGTGCGGGGCTGGTCGTGGTTATGTATCTGGCTTTGGTAGGGCTGCATCTGGTCTTCCCGGCCACGCATCCGCTGCGGTTGGCCACCGGCGGCAGCGCCGCGCCTTGGCTGCTGCTGGGCGGCTTCGTTGCGCTGGTGATGCTCTACCGGCAGGGGCTGGCAACCCTGCGCGCCCGCGCCACACCGCGCGAACCGACGGCGCCCCAGACCTCGGGCCGTTTTTCGGACAGTGAACTCAACCGCTATGCCCGCCATATCGTGCTACGCGAGGTCGGCGGGGCCGGGCAAAAGGCGTTGAAAAACGCCAAGGTGCTTGTCGTGGGGGCGGGTGGCCTCGGCGCGCCCGCGCTGCAGTATCTCGCAGCGGCGGGCGTCGGCACCATCGGGGTGATCGACGACGACACGGTCGAGAACGCGAACCTGCAACGGCAGGTAATCCACAAAGACGCGGCCATCGGCACGCCCAAGGTATTCTCGGCTCAAGCCGAGATGCTGGCGCAAAACCCCCATATCACCGTGCGCCCCTACCACCGTCTCCTCAGCGACGAGATCGCCGCCGAACTGGTGGCCGACTATGACCTCGTGCTCGACGGGACCGATAATTTCGACACCCGTTACCGGGTAAATGCCGCCTGTGTCGCGGCTGGTAAGCCGCTGATTTCAGGCGCGCTCAGCCAGTGGGAGGGGCAGCTCAGCATCTTTGATCCCGCGCGCGGTGCGCCCTGCTATCGCTGTATCTTTCCGCAAGCGCCTGCCGCGGGTCTGGCACCTTCCTGTGCCGAGGCCGGGGTGATCGGGCCGCTGCCCGGCGTGATCGGCACGATGATGGCGCTTGAGGCGGTGAAGCTGATCACCGGCGCGGGCAGCGTGCTGCGCGGCGAGATGATGATCTACGACGGGCTTTACGGTGAGACCCGCAAGATCGGGCTTAAGCGGCGGGTGGGCTGCGAAACCTGCGGCGGGTGATTGCAAGTCTCCTCCCCGCGCCCCATCTGGAGCGCAAAGGAGATTTACATGACAAATCCGCTGCTCGCTGACTGGAACACCCCCTTCGGCATCGCCCCCTTTGACCGCATTTTAGACGATGATTTCGCCCCCGCGCTTGAGGAGGCATTGACCGCCCACCGGGCCGAGATCGACGCCATCGCCGAGAACCCCGAGGCGCCTAGCTTTGCCAATACGATCGAGGCGCTCGAAGCATCCGGCGACGCGCTCGACAAGGTGCTGAGCGTGTTCTTCACCGTCGCGGGGGCCGACAGCAACGGCGCGCGCGAGGCGTTGCAGCGCGATTTCTCGCCCAAGCTCGCCGCGCATCAATCGGCGATCTCGGGCAACGCCAAGCTCTTTGCCCGCATCGCTGCCATCTGGGAGGCCCGCGACACGCTCGATCTGACCGAGGAGCAGGCCCGCGTGCTGATGCTGACACATCGCGGCTTCGTCCGCTCTGGCGCGGCCTTGACCGGGGCCGCCGCCGAGCGGATGAAAGAAATCAAGGCGCGGCTGGCGGTGCTGGGCACGCAGTTCACGCAGAACCTGCTGGCCGATGAGCGGGACTGGTTCATGCCACTGTCGGAGGGCGATCTGACCGGCCTGCCGGATTTCGCGGTCGACGCCGCCCGCGCGGCGGGCAAGGAGAAGGGCGCGGATGGCCCGGTGGTCACGCTGTCGCGGTCGCTGATCACACCCTTCCTGCAATTCTCAGACCGTCGCGACCTGCGCGAACAGGCGTTTCGTGCGTGGGAAGCACGCGGTGCGAATGGCGGGGAAACCGACAACCGCGACATCGCTGCCGAAACGCTGGCCCTGCGCAAGGAGCGGGCGGAACTTCTGGGCTATGAAAATTTCGCCGCCTACAAGTTGGAAACCGAAATGGCCAAGACGCCGGATGCCGTGCGCGACTTGCTGATGTCGGTTTGGAAACCGGCCAAGGCGCAGGCCGACGCCGATGCCGAGGTGCTGACCGCGCTGATGCGCGAGGATGGTGTGAATGGGGCGCTGGAGCCATGGGACTGGCGCTACTACGCCGAAAAACGCCGCGCGGCAGAGCATGACCTCGATGAGGCAGCGCTGAAGCCCTATTTTCAGCTCGACCGGATGATCGACGCGGCGTTTGACTGTGCCAACCGGTTGTTCGAGCTGGCCTTCGCGCCGCTCGACGTGCCGCTCTACCACCCCGACTGCCGGGCGTGGGAGGTGACGCGGAACGGCAAGCATGTGGCGGTCTTCATCGGCGATTACTTCGCGCGCGGCTCGAAGCGTTCGGGCGCATGGTGTTCGGCGATGCGGAGCCAAGCGAAGTTCCCCCGCGCGCAGGCACCCGTGGTGATCAACGTCTGCAATTTCGCCAAGGGCGACCCGGCGCTGCTGTCCTATGACGACGCGCGCACGCTGTTTCACGAGTTCGGCCATGCGCTGCACCAGATGCTGTCGGACGTGACCTATGAAAGCGTCAGCGGCACGTCGGTGGCGCGGGACTTTGTGGAATTGCCCAGCCAGCTTTATGAGCATTGGCTGGACCAGCCCGAGGTCTTGCAGAAATTTGCCACCCACGCCCGGACGGGCCAGCCGATGCCGCGTGAGATGCTGGACAAGGTGCTGGCGGCGTCGACCTTCGACATGGGGTTCCAGACGGTGGAATATATCGCATCGGCCCTCGTCGATCTGGAGTTCCACGACGGTGCCCCGCCCGCCGATCCGATGGTGAAACAGGCCGAGGTGCTCAGCAGCATCGGCATGCCTCAGGCGATCCGGATGCGCCACGCCACGCCGCAATTCGCGCATGTCTTCTCGGGCGACGGATATTCCAGCGCCTATTACAGCTACATGTGGTCCGAGGTGATGGACGCCGACGCCTTCGCCGCCTTTGAAGAAGCGGGCGGCGCCTTTAATGCGGAGCGCGCCGAGGCGTTGGAGACCCACATCCTGTCGACCGGCGGCAGCCGCGATCCGGCAGAGCTTTATACCGCGTTCCGGGGGCGTCTGCCGGGGGTCGAGGCGCTGCTCAAAGGGCGCGGGCTGGCGGCCTGAGCCTTGACGCGGCCGGGGGGTTAGTACCCCCGGTCGCGGTCTACCAGATGTAGCAGAGGCTCTCCGGCCTCGCTGCGGCGGATGTTCTCGGCGATGACTTCCGAGGCCGTCTCATTGCGCGTGGCCGCCGCGAGATGCGGGGTCACGGTGACGCGCGGATGCGCCCAATAGGGGTGATCCTCGGGCAGCGGTTCCACGCGGAAGACATCCAGCGTGGCGTGGGCAATCTGCCCGCTGTCGAGCGCGGCAAGCAGGGCGTCATCATCGATCAGCGGGCCACGACCGGGGTTGATGATAAACGCGCCTTTGGGCATCTGCGCCAGCGTTTCGGCGTTCAGCACGTCTCGCGTGGCGGGGGTGTCGGGCATCAGCAGCACGGCGATCTCGGCCCGTTTCAGCGTTTCTGTCAGGCCGTCGTCGCCATGCAGGCAGCGCACGCCCTCAATCTGCTTTTCGCTGCGCGACCAGCCGGTCACGTCGAAGCCAAGACCCACCAACGCCGCGGCCACCGCTTGGCCGAGCGCACCGATGCCCAGCACCGCCACGCCCCGTTCGCGTGCCAGTGGCGGGGTGCGCGGCTCCCATTTGGCGTCCTTGCGCAGAATGTCCGCATCCATCCCCAGATGATGGCGCAGCACATGGCCCGCGACCCATTCGACCATGCCGTGGGTCAGGCCGAAATCGACCATCCGTGTCAGCGGGATATTCAAGGTCTCATTGCCGGTGATCGCCTCCACCCCGGCCCAGAGGTTCAGCACCGCTTTGGCGCGGGTGTAGGGGGTGAAATCCTGCAAGTCGCTGTTCGGGGCATAGACGATATAATCGACATCCTCGGGCGGCAGGTCGGTGGCAAGTGTGAAATCCCGCCCCGGCAGGGCCTTGCGCAGCGCGTCGTTCAACGGTTTTTCGTAGCCATTCCAGCGTTCGGCTTTGGCGGCGAAGAGAATATTGATCGTCATGAATTACCTCGGTCTATGAACATGCGCCGATTGCACCAGCCCAAAGGCCAGCAGCAGCACCAGCATGGCCGAGCCGCCATAGCTCACCATCGGCAGCGGCACGCCGACCACAGGGGCCAGCCCCATGACCATCGACATGTTAACGGCGAAAAAGAGAAAGAAGTTGAGCGCGATGCCCAGTGTCAGAAGGCTTGAGAACCGGTCTTTGTTCTTCACCGCCGAGGCCACGCAGAACAGAATGATCAGCGCATAAAGCCCCAGCAGTGAGACGCCGCCGACGAAGCCGAACTCTTCGGCCAGCGTGGTAAAGATAAAGTCGGTGTGTTTCTCGGGCAGGAAGTTCAGCCGCGACTGGGTGCCTTGCATATAGCCACGCCCAGACCAGCCGCCCGAGCCGAGCGCGATCTTGGATTGGGTGATGTGGTAGCCCGCGCCAAGCGGGTCTTGGCTGGGGTCGAGAAAGGTGTCGATGCGGCGGTATTGGTAATCTTTGAGCAGTTGCCACGGGGTGCCGCGCGATTGGAAGACGGCGGTGACCAGCCCGATGGCGGCGGTGATGACGGCGGCGAAATAGGCCCAATGCACACCTGCAAGGAACATCAGCCCGCCCCCGGCGGTCAAAAGCAGGATCGAGGTGCCCAAGTCGGGCTGTTTCAGGACCAAAGCGGTGGGGACCACGATGATCAGGATCGGCAGCAGGACCCAAAAGGGACGCGACACCTTTTTGACCGGCAGCCAGTCGTAATAGGCGGCCAGAAACAGCACCAGCGTGATCTTCATCAACTCCGACGGTTGCAGCCGCATGAAGCCGATGTCGATCCAACGCTGCGCGCCCATGCCGACAGAGCCAAAGAGTTCGACCGCGACCAGTAGCACCAAGGTCGCCCCATAGGCCACGCCCGACAGGTTGCGCCAGAGCCAGATCGGCACCATCGCCACGGTGAACATGATCGCAATGCCCATGCCAAAACGCTTCATCTGCGGTTCGGCCCAAGGGGAGAATGACCCGCCCGCGACCGAATAGAGCATCAAGAACCCCACGCCCGCAACACTGGTCAACAGGATCGCCAGCGGCCAATTCATGAAAAGAATCTTGCGCAGCCCCGTGGGGACGGATTTGACCGTATGCTCAAGATAGCTCATGCCTGATCGTCTCCCGCTACGCTGGCCGAGGTTTCCGGTGCGGTGTCGCGCAGCTCTTCTTGCTGGGTGGCGATGCGGCCCCGGTCGGACTTGGGGTAGGCTTCGAGCGGCGGCTCGCCCCCGGCCATGGCCTGTAACATCACGTCGCGCGCAATCGGGGCGGCGGCGGTTGACCCGCCCCCCCCGTGTTCCACCAGCACGCAGGCCGCGTATTTGGGTTTGTCGTAGGGCGCGAAGCACACGAACAGCGCGTGGTCGCGGCGCTCCCACGGCAGGTCGGCGTTGCTGGTCACACCACGGGCGCGCTCGGCAGCGGTGATGTTACGGACCTGACTGGTGCCGGTCTTGCCTGCCATGCGCATGGTGTCGTCGATGATGCGGCTGCGATAGCCGGTGCCGCGGCGGTCGTTGACCACGTCGTACATCGCTTTGCGCAATTGGCGCAGGTTGTTTTCGTTCAGGCCCATCGGCTCGCCCGCGCCGCTGGGTTGTTCCACCCCGTCGATGGATTTGATCAGCCGTGGCGTCACTGCGCGTCCGGTGGCGATCCGCGCGCTCATCACCGCCAGCTGCAGTGGGGAGGACAGGGTGAAGCCCTGCCCAATGGAGGCGTTGACCGTGTCGCCCACGACCCAATCCTCGCCCCGGGCTGAGCGTTTCCACTGTTTGGTCGGCGCAAGCCCGCCCGCGACCGAAGACAGCGCCAGATCATGTTTGATCCCAAGGCCAAAGCGGTTCGCCATGGCGGTGATCTTTTCGATGCCCACCTTCACGGCGAGATCGTAGTAGTAAACGTCGCAGGATTGCTTGAGCGAATCTTGAAGGTCGACCCAGCCATGGCCTGCGCGTTTCCAACAGTGGAACCGCCGCCCCGCGACCTCCAGATGGCCGGGGCAATAGACTGTCTCATCGGGGGCGACGATGCCCTCTTCGATGGCGGCAAGTGCCACGATCATCTTGAAGGTCGAGCCGGGCGGGTAGGTGCCCTGCACGGGTTTGTTCACCAGCGGGCGGTATTTGGAATTTAGCAGCGGGTTATAGTCCGCCGAAGAGATGCCGCCGATAAAGAGGTTCGGGTCATAGCTGGGCGATGAGGCGAGTGCGGCCAGATCGCCATTCTCGCAGTCGATGATGACCACGGCGGCGCTTTCTTCGCCCAGACGGGCCTGCACATAGCGTTGCAGATTGGCGTCCACGGTCAATTGCAGATCCGCCCCGGCCTGACCTTCGCGCCGCTCCAACTCGCGCATCACGCGGCCTGTGGCATTCACCTCTACATGTTTGGTGCCCGCCGCGCCGCGCAGCAGGTTCTCGGCGCGGGCTTCGACGTTGATCTTGCCGATTTGAAAGCGCGGGATGCGCAGCACCTGATCGGGGTTTTCCAGCGCGTCGAGATCGGCTTGGCTCACCCGGCCCACGCGTCCCACCACATGCGCAAAATCCGCGCCGCGGGGGTAGACGCGGGTCAGGCCCACTTCGGGGGTGACGCCGGGCAGCGCTGGGGCGTTGACACTGACCTTGCTCACGACCTCCCAACTGACGTCATCGACGATGGTGACGGGCAGGAAAGGCGCGGAGCGGGCCATCTCGGTCATGGCGCGTTCGCGGGTTTCGTCGTCAATTTCGATAACTTGGGCCAAACGTTCCATCACCGCCGCCACGTCGCCCGCGTCTTCGCGCACTATGACGATCCGGTAGGAGGGCACGTTATCGGCAAGCTGTACGCCGTTGCGGTCGAAAATCTCACCGCGGGAGGGCGGGATCAGGCGGATGTTGATGCGGTTCTCTTCGGCGAGCAGGCGAAATTGGTCGGCTTGATCAACCTGTAGGTAGCGCATCCGCGCCGCCAGCCCGCCCATGAACAGCAGTTGCGCACCGCCCAAAAGGGCAGCGCGCCGGGTCAGGCGTGTGTGGTTTGCATCATTGTCGGCGCGGCTACGTCTCATCTCATCGCTCCCCGATCACACCCGTTTGCCAAGCGCGTCCAGATCGCCCGGCGCGGTCTTGCGCACGCCCATGATACCATGGGTCACCGCCACGATCAGGGGATAAGCGAGCATCGTCAGTGCCAATTCCGTGAGGTTCAGCGTCATGGCGGGCGTGGGCACCAGTGCAAGGCTCAGCAAAATGCGGTTGGCAAAGATCACCATGGTCAGGATCACCGCCACGGTCAGCCATTCGGCGGCAAAGCTTGCATCTCGCAAATGCCGCCCCCGCGATTTCAGGTTCTCGACCCCGAGCAAGGCCAGCACCGCCCAAAGGCCGGGCGGGCGTTGTAGCAACAGATCCGTCAGCAAAAAGATCAAGGCCAGAAAAAGCGCGGGCACATATTCAGGCCGCCGGAGACCCCAAGCGCAGGCAAAGCCCAGCAGCAGGTCCGGCCCGGCCCAAGCCCGCGGGGTCGTTTCAAGCGGGAGGAGGTGGAAGAACAAGATCACCAGCGCCAGCGCAACAAAGCTCAGGCGCATGACCCAGAGGCGGCTGCGCGACAGATCGGTCATGGCTGCACCCCGACCGGCGCCGCCGGGTCGGCCAAGGGGCCATCGGAGGTGATGACATGGGCGGTGTCCGGCACGGTTTCATTGCCATGGTGACGCAGCACGCGCAGGAACTCCAACCGCTCGTAATCCGCCGCCAGCCTAACGCGAAGACGCCCGCCCGGATCAGCGGCGACCTGACCGATCAGGATGCCCGCCGGGAACACGCCACCATCGCCCGAGCTGATCACCCGGTCACCGGGGCGGACCAATTCACGGTTCTCGATGAAGTCCAAGGGGGGCGCGGCGCTGTTGTCGCCCGCCACGATGGCCCGCTGGCCCGAAGGCTGGATCGTCGCCGGAATGCGGCTGGAAGCGTCGGTGAGCAGGATCACACGCGCGGTGTTTTTGCCCACACCGGCGATGCGGCCCACAAGGCCGATACCGTCCATCGTGGCCCAGCCTTCGACCAGCCCATCGCGCGCGCCGACGTTCAGCAGCACCGATTGGCGGTAGGGCGAGCCGCTGTCGGCCAGCACCGTGCCGGTGATGAATGTGAGGCGCGGATCGAGCCGGACGTTGTTCAGATCCAGCAGGCGGGCGTTCTCTTGCTCTAGCTGAAGGGCGGCTTCTTTCCACGCCTGCATCTGCCGCAGTTCCGAGCGCAGCTCGCGGTTCTGTTCGCTCAGACGTTGGTAGCTTTGGAAATCGCGCAGCAGATTGATGGTGCCAGTCACCGGGGCCATGGCCCAATCGAGGTTCGGGACGAAACGATCGGTTACCTGCGCGCGAAAGCGTTCAACGCGGGGGCTGTCGATGCGCCAGAGCAGGAAAATTCCGACCAGTGCCAACACCAGCACAGCCAGCAGCAACCGGCGCAGAGGGCCGGTGAAATCGCTGGAACTGGAACGGTCTTTGGGCATCTGTGCCGAAACTCCCACCCGGTCAGGCGGGGCGGTGTCGCCGCGTGCCGGGTCTGGCTAACTTGCCAGTGTTAACTGTCGTAGTCGATCGCGTGGCGCAGTTGTTTCTCGTATTCCAGCGCCTTGCCGGTGCCGAGGGCCACACAGTTGAGCGGCTCATCCGCGACCGAGATCGCAAGGCCGGTCTGTTCACGCAGCGCCAGATCAAGATCACCCAGCAGCGCGCCGCCGCCGGTCAGCATCACGCCACGGTCGACGATGTCGGCGGCAAGGTCGGGCGGGGTTGTTTCAAGCGCGGTCATCACCGCCTCGCAAATCTGCTGCACCGGTTCGGCCAGTGCCTCGGCGATCTGCGCTTGGGTCACTTCGATTTCTTTCGGCACACCATTCAGCAGGTCACGGCCCCGGATCTGCATCGAGGTGCCGCGCCCGTCGTCGGGCATCCGCGCCGTACCGATGGAGGTTTTGACCCGCTCAGCTGTGGTTTCACCGATCAGCAGGTTTTGCTGACGGCGCAGGTAGCTGATGATGCCTTCGTCCATGCGGTCGCCGCCGACGCGAACAGAGCGCGCATAGACGATGTCGCCCAGAGACAGCACCGCAACTTCGGTCGTGCCGCCGCCGATGTCGACGACCATGTTGCCCGTCGGATCGGTGATCGGCATGCCCGCACCGATGGCCGCGGCAATTGGTTCGGCGATCAGCCCTGCACGGCGCGCACCAGCGCTCAGCACTGACTGGCGGATCGCGCGTTTCTCAACCGGGGTCGCCCCATGCGGCACGCAGACAATGATCTTAGGCTTGGAGAAGGTCGAGCGCTTGTGCACCTTGCGGATGAAGTGCTTGATCATCTCCTCGGCGGTGTCGAAATCGGCAATGACTCCTTCACGCATCGGGCGGATCGCCTCAATGCTGCCGGGCGTCCGGCCCAGCATCAGCTTGGCGTCTTCGCCCACGGCGAGCACCTTCTTGACGCCATCCTTAACATGATAGGCGACAACCGAAGGTTCGCTGAGAACGATGCCCTTACCCTTGACGTAAACCAGCGTATTCGCGGTGCCGAGGTCGATCGCCATATCGGAGGAGAACAGGCCGCGGAATTGATCGAGGATGGACATAACAGTAGCGGAGCCTTGCAAATATTCGGACAGGCCCGCCTGCATGGGACCACGCGCGGGCTACTGGCTCTTATAGGGCGCACGGGGTCAGGGCGAAAGGGGCAAGACCGCAAAGGTGGCGCGATATTGCCGCCGCGCTATCATAGAGCGGTATATTTAGGGCGGAGGTCAGCGATACCATGCAAAAGATACAGACACTTGGGGTGCATCACATCACCCTAACCGGGGCGGATCGGCAAAGCTCGATCGACTTCTGGGAAGGGGTTTTGGGGATGCCTTTCATCTTTGACCAGCCCAATTTGGATGACCCGGATGAGGGGCATCTCTATTTTGATCCCGGCGACGGGCGGCTGATCACGATCTTTACCAATGAGACCCGCAAGAGGGTGCACAACCGCACGCCGATGGACCCCGGCTGCGTGCATCATTTGGCGTTCGAGGTGGACCGCGCGATGTTTGACCAAATCCCCGAGCGTTTAGAGGCGCGGGGCATCGGGCATTCGGGGGTGAAAGACCGGGGCTTTATGCATTCGATCTATTTCAAGGATCCGCTGGGGCAGTTGATTGAACTGGCCTGCTACACCTTCATCCCGCCGCGTGGGTCGAGCCATGCTGAGGTGATGCTGGAGGCGCATAAGCTGCGGGTTGCGGCGGGGGACGATCATATCCAGCGGCAGCATCTGGCGGATGCGGTGGTGATGATTGTGGAGCGGGGGCAGGCGTCGCTGAGTGCGGATCGCGGGGCGAAGAACCCTTATTGAGGGTGAGTGTGCCACCCGGGCCCGGAATCAAGCCGCAGGCGCCGGGCATCGCCTGCCCGCCCGGACGGGGAGGCGATTTTTTGACGCTGGGTATGCCACTTTGAGGGTACGCCATGGCTGATCAATAAAGTGGTATGAACTAAGGTTTGGTTCGCCACCCCGCGGGCAGGCGATGCCCTACTTCCATACTGCACATGTAACAAGGGGCGGGGTCTTACCCCCGCCCCGCCGTTCAGCTCACATCTTTGTAGTTTATCTCACGCTTGTCCGTGCCGCCCTTCTCGCGCCGCACCAACAGGCGGTTCAGCGCGTGGATATAGGCCCGCACACTCGCCACCACGGTATCGGTATCGGCAGATTGCCCCGTCACGATCCGGCCCTCTTCCTCCATCCGCACGGAAACCGTTGCTTGTGCGTCGGTGCCTTCGGTCACGGCATGCACCTGATACAGCTGCAAGCGCGCGGTATGCGGCACCAGCGCCTTGATGCAGTTGAACGCAGCATCAACGGGGCCATCGCCCGTTTGATTGGTGGACTGCTCAGCACCGTCCACTTCAAGTACCATGTCAGCAGTCTGCGGGCCATCGGTGCCGCAAACCACTTTAAGGGACTTGAGCCGAATGCGGTCTTCCTCGGGGTCGGTCGCGGTGCGCATCAGCGCGATCAGATCGTCCTCGTAGATTTCCTTTTTACGATCGGCCAATTCCTTGAACCGCACAAAGATATCCTTCAGCTGGTTGTCGCCCAGCTCAAACCCGAGGTCTTCCAGCTTAGACCGCAGCGCCGCGCGGCCAGAGTGTTTGCCCATCACGATATTGGTCTCGGTCAGACCCACATCCTCCGGGCGCATGATCTCAAACGTTTCGGCATTCTTGAGCATGCCGTCTTGGTGAATGCCGCTCTCATGGGCAAAGGCGTTCTTGCCCACAATCGCCTTGTTGAACTGCACCGCAAAGCCCGAGACCGCCGCAACTCGGCGCGAGATGTTCATGATCTTGGTGCTGTCGATGCGCGTCTCGTAAGGCATGATGTCATTGCGCACCTTCAGCGCCATGACGACCTCTTCGAGGGCCGTGTTGCCCGCGCGTTCGCCCAAACCGTTGATGGTGCATTCCACCTGCCGCGCGCCTGCTTCAACCGCGGCAAGGCTGTTGGCCGTCGCCATGCCCAGATCGTTATGGCAGTGCGTGGCAAAGATGATCTCATCCGCGCCGGGCACGTTTTCGAGCAGTTTGACGATCAGATCGGCGCTTTCGCGCGGGGCGGTATAGCCCACGGTGTCGGGGATGTTGATCGTGGTGGCCCCGGCTTTGATGGCGATCTCGACAACGCGGTAGAGGTAATCAAGTTCCGTCCGCGTGGCATCCATTGGCGACCATTGCACATTGTCACACAGATCGCGCGCATGGGTCACGGTTTCATGGATGCGGTCGGCCATCTCGTCTTGGGTCAGGTTCGGAATAGCGCGGTGCAGGGGCGAGGTGCCGATGAAGGTGTGGATGCGCGGCTGACGGGCATGTTTCACGGCCTCCCAGCAGCGGTCGATGTCGCCCAATTGGGCGCGGGCAAGGCCGCAGATCACGGCGTTTTGCGATTGGCGCGCAATCTCGCTCACCGCGTTAAAGTCGCCTTCCGAAGCGATGGGGAAGCCTGCTTCGATGATGTCGACGCCCATCTCATCCAAAAGCTGCGCGATCTCCAACTTCTCAGCATGGGTCATCGTCGCCCCGGGGGATTGTTCGCCATCCCGCAAGGTTGTGTCAAAAATCAGCACACGGTCCTGTTTCGTCATATCTGTCATCCTGGGTTCTTTCTTTGCTGGTATCCTTGGCGCGCGACACATCCCTCTGAGCGGGCGCGCCGAAGGGCACGCTCAGAGGCGAATTAGGTGCAGCAAGTTGGCGCGCAGCAGGCCCGCGCAGCGGCGCGGCAGGGTCGGGATATGGACGGCCTGTGTCATGCGGATAGTTATACGCACCCGTTTTCAAATGGAAAGGGGGTGTTGCGGCTTTTGTTTGCCCCCGCGTCAGCGCCGCCTATCTGCCTATGAGCAAGGGAGATGCGGATGCGGCGACAAGCGATACCACGAGAGGCGGCAGCGTGAGCGCGCGGGTGCTTGTGATCGGTGCCAGCGGCGGGATTGGCGCGGCGCTGACCGAGGCTCTGCGGGCGCGGGATACGGAAGTGACCACGCTGTCGCGCGCGGCGGATGGGTTTGACGTAACGGATGAGGCTTCGGTCAATGCGACGCTAAAGGGGCTGAGCGGCCCCTTTGACGCGGTGATCGTCGCCACCGGCGCTTTGGAGATCAATGGGGCGGCCCCGGAAAAATCGCTCCGCGCGATCACGCAGAAGGCGATGATGGACCAGTTCGCCGTGAACGCCATTGGCCCTGCGCTGATCCTGCGTCACGCGGCGCGGCTCCTGCCGTGCGACAGGCGGTCGGTGTTCGCCGTCCTTTCGGCACGGGTGGGCTCTATCGGGGATAACCGTTTGGGCGGCTGGATCAGCTACCGCAGCGCCAAGGCAGCGGTGAACCAGATCGTGCACACCGCCGCGATTGAGCTCAGCCGCAGCCATCCGCAAAGCATCTGCGTGGCGCTGCATCCCGGCACCGTGGAAACACCCTTTACCGAAAAATATCTGGGCCGCCATCCGGCGGTGCCGCCGGGGGAGGCTGCGGACAATCTGCTGCGGGTGATCGACGGGCTGACCCCGGACAATAGTGGCGGGTTCTTCGACTGGGCCGGAAAGGCGGTGCCGTGGTGAGCCGTTTGATCTTGGTTCTGGGCGATCAACTCTCCCTAAACCTGTCATCGCTGCGCGAGGCCGACAAGGCGCGCGATGTGGTGGTCATGGCCGAAGTCGCGCAAGAGGCGGAATATGTCCGTCACCACCCCAAGAAAATCGCACTGGTCTTTGCCGCGATGCGCAAATTTGCCCGCCTGTTGGAGGATGACGGCTGGAGCTTGCGCTATACTCGGCTGGACGATCCCGAAAACGCAGGCTCTCTCGTCGGCGAACTGCTCCGCCGGGCGGAGGAGACCGGCGCGGGCGAGGTGATCGTGACAGAGCCGGGGGAGTGGCGGCTGCTTAACACGCTGACCGATGCGCCGTTTCCGACGCATCTCTTGCCGGATGACCGCTTTATCGCCAGCCGCAAACGGTTCGAAGATTGGGCCGAGGGGCGCAAGGCGCTGCGGATGGAGTATTTCTACCGCGAGATGCGCCGCGAGACCGGCCTGCTGATGGAGGGCGACGATCCCGCAGGGGGCAAATGGAATTTCGACCACGACAACCGCAAACCCCCTAAGGAGGGGCTGAACATCCCCCAGCCGCTCAGCTTTGCGCCTGATGCTGAGACCCAAGCGGTGCTGGCCCTCGTGGAGACGCGTTATGGGGACAACTTCGGTGATCTGCTCCCCTTTGACTTTGCCACCACGCGTGCGGAGGCCCTGCAGGTCTTGGCGCATTTCATCACCCACGCCCTGCCGCGATTTGGCGATTATCAGGACGCGATGCTGGAAGGGCAGCCCTATCTCTTTCACGCGCTGATCTCTCCCTATCTGAACCTTGGGTTGCTCGATCCGATGGAGGTCTGCCGGGCCGCCGAAAAGGCGTGGCAGCAGGGGGACGTGCCGATCAACGCCGCCGAAGGGTTCATCCGCCAAATCCTCGGTTGGCGCGAATATGTGCGGGGCATCTATTTTCTTGAGGGGCCGGAGTATGTGGCGCGCAACGTGCTGCGACACGACCGCGACTTGCCTGCCTTTTTCTGGGGTGCCGACACGCAGATGAATTGCCTGCGCCAAGCCATCGGGCAAACGCAGAAATACGCCTATGCGCATCACATTCAGCGGTTGATGGTGACGGGCAATTTCGCCCTGCTGGCCGGGATTGATCCGCATCAGGTGCATGAATGGTATCTAGAGGTCTACGCCGACGCCTATGAATGGGTCGAAGCGCCCAACACCGTCGGCATGAGCCAATTCGCCGATGGCGGGGTCATCGCCTCGAAACCCTATGTCTCTTCCGGGGCTTACATCAATCGCATGTCGGACTACTGCAAAGGATGTAGCTACAGCGTCACTGCGAAGGCGGGACAGAAAGCCTGCCCGTTCAACCTGCTTTACTGGCACTTTCTTGACCGGCACCGAGAACGGTTTCAGGGCAATGCGCGCATGAGAAACATGTATGCCACGTGGGACCGCATGGATGCCGACCGCCGTGAGGCGGTCTTGCGCGATGCGGGCAACTGGTTGCGGCGTTTGGAGGCGGGGGAAACGGTCTAGTCCCGGTCAGCCTTCAGCCTTCGGGACTGGGCCGTGGCGGATGGATTTCCTGACTGTCCTGTGGCGCCTCGGCGCGGTCGAACATACCATAGTCGCGGATCACATGGGCGATGCGCAGGTGGTAATCGGTAAAGATCCCCTCACGCCCTGCTGCCTGCGCGCCGCGGTGCGCGGTCAGCTTGCGCCAGTTCTGCACCGCCTCTTCATCGCGAAAGAAAGAGAGTGAAAGCAGCTTTTCGGGGTTGGTGAGGCTTTGGAACCGTTCGACAGAGATGAAGCCATCCACCTCATCTAGCAGGGGCCGCATCTTGGCCGCAACATCGAGGTATTCCTCGCGGCGGTCGGGGTGGGGGAAGACTTCGAAAATAACGGCGATCATGTTGGCTCCCTGCGGTTGCTGCCCCATGCTAGCCCTAGTTTTCGGACAAAGAAAAGGCCCGGAGATTACTCTCCGAGCCCTCTTTTTTCAAGTCTATGGCAGCTTAGCGCACGACGTCGACGATCAGGTTCGTCTCGTTGTCAACGATCACGGTCGCGCCGTTGATGTTGACATAGCGGTATGTGGTTTCCGGCACCTCATAAGTGGTCACGGTCGTGGGGATGCCCGCACCGACAACCACTTCACCGTCGAGGTACACGGTATCAACCGGGTTCTCGCGGACGTAGGTGATGGTGGACTCTTCGGGCTCAGCAGCGGCGGAACCTGCCGCACCACCTGCGATGCCACCGGCAATGATGCCACCAATCGGGCCACCAACGGCATAGGCCGTCAGCGCGCCAAGGGTTGCACCGGCAGCAGCGCCTTCGGTCTCATTCTCGGCGGTGCCATCGGGGTCTTCATAGGTCACGGTGCCCACTTCAACGGTCGCGGGGCGGGTGGTCAGGGCCACGGCCTGCTCTTCGACGTCAACGGCAAGGTAATCAGAAGAGGACCAGCCCATTGTGTCGCCGAAATTGACCCGGCACCAAGATTGGCCGTCAAGGCAGCCTTCGACCATAGTGGCTTCGCCACCGGGGATGACACCGACGATGTCGTACTGCGGGCCGGGGCCCGAACGGATGTTGAGATCGGTTGCGGCATAGGCTTCGGCAGACTGTGCATAGACAGGTGCAGCGGCACCCAAAGCGATGGCAGATACCATTCCAAGTTTAACGATATTCATCTCTTAACCCTTTCTGTTCGGCGGGAGTGCCCTGCGGGAAATCCGGCGCCGTTGTTGGTGGTGTTTGGACAACTGTGGCGGGAAGGGTTCGTTCCCTATGACTTGCGGCGCGCCCGGTTTTTGGGCTCTCATCGCTTACAAATTGGGCGGTAAGCTGCTGGAAGGTGGCGGGAAATCGCCTGCCTCTGGCGCTCTGGGGAAGGTGGGAAACCTATGGTGTGATCTAGGCGTTATCAGCCGTCGCGCCAGTGGGCGGGGTAGGGGTGCTCCGGCCGCAATGCCGTGACGCGCGGGCCGGGAGCGGAGCGATTTTTCTGCGGCTGGTTGCTGAGAAGACGCGCCGCGACCTCTTGGGCGGTCCGCTGGTCAAAGCCCCCCGCTACGCAGTCCCCCACACTGCCGTTCTTGCCCTCCAAGATGCGCAGGATGTCGTCCACTGCGCCTTCCTCTTGAGAGTGTCCCCGCTGCGGAAGTGCGGCAGAGGCCGGGCCTCGCATCCACGCGCGGTGGGTGGCGTTGCGCCATTGGCACAGGGCAAGCACTTCGGTCTGGTACAGGTCTTTGATCGGGTTGAAATCGCTTGGTACTGTGCTCTGTCCCATGGCGGCTGCAGATTTGTTCTGTGCCGTGAGCAGCAACTCTCCTGCGTCCTCCGCCAAAGCGCGGAGCATCAGGCCGCGCAGGGCGAGGGCGAGGCCATCTGCATTGACCGTCGCGCCGAGCCCTGCGAGGCGGGCGTGCAGTGTGGACTGTAGATCACCCCCCACCGGGACCGCGATCTGGCGGACATTCTCGGGCCCCAAAGCATCGCCCGCGATCGTCGCGGCCAGCGCGGCATCACGCCCTTCGGTCTGTTCGATCAGCACTTTGGAGGCTCCGGCTTTGGCGACATAATCGCGCAGGCCGACAACCAAAGTACGGTAATCCCGCTCCAGCGCGCTTGGCTGTGATGCAAGGTCTCCGACCACGATCTGCCACCCCTCCGGGGCCCGTTCCAGATCGACATGAGTGATGGCCCTGTCAAAGGCGGGCAGTTGAAGCGCAAGCTGGCCGCCGGGGTTCAGCGCGAAAGAGGAGCCGTCATAAACCGCCTCATCCTGCCCTCCGACCATATTGAGGTAGATCAGCGGCAACTCCGTCTCGATCACCCGCGCGACCATATGATTCAGCCGCCGGTCCATCGCGCCGCGCAGGTGGGGTGCCGCATTTGGGATCAAAAGGAATTCGGCCCCCGTTTCGGCCTGCGTCTCGGCCACATCGCCAGTCCAGCCATCCGCCCCGATGGGGGAGCCGATGCGCAGCCCCTCAACCGCATAGGGGCCACTGATCGGGCCTGCGTCAAAGTGAGAGTGCCGCGCGGGGCCGTGTTGAAGCACCGGTTGGGCGACCTTGCCACCCTGTAGGATGAGATAAGCGTTATGAAGTTTCGCCCCCTCGACCCAAGGCGCGCCAAGCGCCAAGGCGGGGCCATCGGCGCAATGGGCGGCGAGCGCCTCAAGATGGGTCACGACATCGCGTTGAAAGGCCGGGTTGAGCAGCAGCGCTTTCGCATCATGCCCGGTCAGGAACAGTTCGGGCAGGGCGACCAATTGCGCGCCCGCGTCGCGCCCGGCCTGCCATGCCGCGCGCGCCAGTGCCGCGTTCCCCGGCAGGTCGCCGACGGTCGGGTTCAATTGCCCGAGGGTGAGGCGAAAACGGTCTGACATGCAAAAGCTCCGGGCTGGCTGGTGTGGGTTGGATGTAGCAGATCGGGCCCAGGGCGAAACCCCTGCGCGCAGGCTGGCCCGCCGCACCGGGTGCGCGGGATCCGCCGAAACCGGCACGCCTGTCCTGCAAACACGTTGCCTCTGCCCTCTATCACCCGTAACCTCAGGGCAAATGACACCTAACGAGATCGGGAAATTCCGCCCATGTTGCACCGCAGCTTGCCCCTCTGTCTGATCGCTCTTCTGGCCACGCCGCTTGCGGCGCAGGACGGGCAGGTGCTGACCAAGGAATATGACGACGGCGGCATCTATGAGGGCACGTTTCAAGGCGGCCTTCAGCATGGCACCGGCACCTATAAGCTGCCCAATGGCTATGAATATTCCGGCGAATGGGTCGAGGGTGAGATCAAGGGCGAAGGCGTCGCGCGCTTTCCCAATGGCTCGGTCTATGAGGGTAATTTCGCCAAGGGCAAACCGGACGGTCTGGGCAAGATCACCTTTGCCGATGGCGGCACCTATGAGGGCGAATGGGAAGCGGGCGCGATCATGGGGCAAGGCGTGGCGATCTACGCCAATGGCGTGCGCTATGAGGGTGAGTTCCGCAATGCCAAACATCACGGCAAGGGCGTGATGCAAAGCCCCGGCGGCTATGAATACAAGGGCGATTGGGTCGATGGCGTCAAACAGGGCGTTGGCACGATCACCTATCCCGATGGCGCCGTCTATGAAGGCGAGATCGAAGGCGGCAAGCGCAGTGGCGAGGGCACGCTGACCATGCCCGACGGGTTGGTCTATGTGGGCCTGTGGAAAGACGGCCAGATCGACGGGACCGGCACGCTGACCCAACCCAACGGCGATATCTACGAAGGCACGCTGGTCGCGGGCCGCCGTGAAGGCAAGGGCAAGGTCACCTATGAAAACGGCGACACCTATGAAGGCGACTTCAAGGATGACCGCCGCGACGGGCAGGGCACGTTCACTGGCACCGATGGCTATGTCTACACCGGCTCTTGGGTCGCCGGGCAGATCGAAGGGGAGGGTCAGGTGACCTATCCCGACGGATCGGTTTACGTTGGCACCTTCCGCAATGATCTGGCCGATGGCACGGGCAAGATCACCTACCCCGATGGATCGACCTATGAGGGCGCTTGGGTGGCAGGCGTGATCGAAGGCGAAGGCATCGCGACCTATACCAATGGCGTGGTCTATGAGGGCGAATTCAAAGATGCCCGCAACCATGGCCAAGGGGTGATGACCTATGCCGACGGCTACCGCTATGAGGGCGGCTGGCAGGACGGTCAGCGCCACGGTCAGGGCAAGGCGACCTATCCCGACGGCACGGTCTATGAAGGTGCGTTCAGGAATGGGCAGCGTCACGGTCAGGGCAAGATCACAATGGCCAGCGGTTTCGTTTACGAAGGCGAGTGGACCGAGGGAGAGATCGAAGGGCAAGGCGTGGCGACCTATGCCAATGGCGATGTCTATGAGGGCACGTTCAAGGCGGGCAAGCGGCAGGGCAGCGGCACCATGCGCTATGCCAGCGGCGAGGAAGCCTCGGGCGATTGGGAGAACGGCGCGTTGAGCGATGGAACCGCGGGGGCGGCAGCCGACACCGCAGCCGATCCCGCAGCCGACACCGACTCCGGCGCCGCGGCGGAGACCCCTGCCGACGACGCACAGCCCGCAGATGCGGCACCGGCAGCGACCGGCGCTGAGGAAGACGCCCCCGATGAGGGCGTCTCAGACGACGGCACCGACGCCGACACCTCCGAGGTTGTGCCCGCCCCGACCGGCACCGCAGCAGGCGGCGGCTGACCCCCGCCTTTGCTGGACAACGCCCGCGCCCTGTGGCAAGCCCGCGCGCAACAGGAGTACGCCAGATGTCCAACCCAACGATCACCCGTTTCGCCCCGTCCCCCACTGGCTATATCCACGTGGGCAACCTGCGCACCGCGCTGATGAACTACCTCATCGCGCGCAAGGCGGGCGGCACTTTCATCCTGCGCATCGACGACACCGATCCCGAGCGCAGCCGCGAAGAATATGTCGACGGGATCAAGCAAGACCTCGAATGGTTGGGCTTGGAATGGGACCGAGTTGAGCGCCAGTCCGAACGGTTGGACCGCTACCACGCCGCCGCCGAAGACCTGCGCGCCAAGGGCCGTTTCTATGAAGCGTTCGAGACGCCGACAGAGCTGGACCTCAAGCGCAAGAAACAGCTCAACATGGGCAAGCCGCCGGTCTACGACCGCGCCGCGCTGAATCTCTCCGACGATGAGAAAGCCGCGCTGCGCGCCGAGCGTGGCGATGGTGTTTGGCGGTTCAAGCTTGATCACCAGCGGATCGAATGGGACGACGGTATTCTGGGCGACATCTCTATCGACGCGGCATCGGTCAGTGACCCGGTGTTGATCCGCGGAGATGGGCAAATCTTGTATACGCTGGCGAGTGTTGTCGACGACACTGATATGGGCGTGACCCATGTGGTGCGCGGATCGGACCATGTGACCAATACCGCGACGCAAATTCAGATCATGCAGGCGCTGGGCAACGGCGCTGTGCCGTCCTTTGCGCATCACTCACTGCTGACCGGTCCGCAGGGTGAAGCGCTAAGCAAACGCTTGGGCACATTGGCCCTACGTGATCTGCGGGAGCAGGGGGTTCAGCCTTTTGCGCTGCTAAGCCTCATGGCGCGGTTGGGGTCGTCCGATCCGGTGGAACTGCGCACCGAGATGGCGCAGTTGATCGATGGGTTCGACATTAACCGTTTTGGGTCGGCCCCCACGAAGTTTGACGTTCAAGATCTTTTCCCGCTGACAGGGCGCTATTTGCAGCAGCTGCCGCTTGAGGCTGTGAAAGACGACATCACAGCCATTGGCGTGCCTGAAGATCAGGCGGGGCAGTTCTGGGCCGTCACGCGAGAAAATATCTCGACGCTGAAAGACCTTGATGCGTGGTGGGTTATGTTCCGCGACGGGGCCGAGCCGGTGATTGCCGAGGAAGACCGCGAGTTCGTGGCTCAGGCCATGCTGCTGCTGCCGGAGATGCCCTTTGATGAGCAGACGTGGTCAAGCTGGACTGCCGCGGTCAAAGAGGCCACCGGGCGCAAGGGGCGCGGGTTGTTCCGGCCCCTGCGTTTGGCGCTGACGGGGCAGGAACACGGGCCGGAGATGGCGCAGGTTATGCCGCTGTTGCAGACCGTGAAAGCACGCGGCTGAGGCGGGCCGAGGGCAGGCGGGGGCGCTGCCCCCGGACCCCCGCGGGTATTTGAAAAAGGATGAATGAACCGGTTAGAAGTTCTTCTTTGTGAAGGGGACTTCGTCGCGTGATTTCACCTGCAGCGACAAGCGGTCGATGTGGTGATCGACCACGGCCGTTTCTTCTGGCGTTAGGGTCTGGTGGCGCGGGTAAAGGGGCGCTGCGCGGTCGTTCAGGATAGGTGTGTCCCAGCCTTCGGTGGTGTCAAAGAAGCGCGCCGCGCCATCGGTGCCGAACTCACGCAAGAAGCCTTGGACCACGACATCAAGATAGCTGAGCAGGATCACGTGATCGCCGTGGTCGACCGTGATTTCAAGCGGGATGGCGTAATGGGCGATGTCGGGCGCGGGGACGATATCATGGACCACGGCGCCGCCTGAGGCATGGCGTTCGTAGCTGTATTCACGCTGGTCCAGCGCCGCCCAATCCGCGCCCGGCACGGCGGCGATGAGCCCGTCGATGCGGGTGCTTTGATCCTGAACAACGCTGAGATATACGATGTCGCGCCCTTCGGCGCGGACCCATTTGCGCCGCCAGCCGTCGAGGCGCGCGGGCCGGGCGTCGGGGTAGGTGTGGGTATTGCGGTTCACAAGGCTGCCGTAGCCGAAAAAATAGGGAGTCATGCGCGAAAGGTCCTGTATTTGTCGCGCGCACCAAAACATGTGTCGTATCCGGCTACAACCATGCTTGACGCAGAGGTATGCGGCGGCATACGAAAGGCCCAATCGTCACGGGAGAATCGGTTAACGCCGATGCCGAAGGAGCAACCGCCCCGGAAACTCTCAGGCCCCAGGACCGCGACGTGACCAAAAACTCTGGAGAGATGCGCGGATGCGCACGCCGAAGGGATAACGATCTCAGGCGGAAGGACAGAGGGGGCATCATGCGCGGCAGACGCTGCGCAGAGGTGCCGGCATGGTCAAAAGGTCATCCGGAAGCGACAGGAAAGGCGAACCGGATGAGCGATCTCAAGCAGACGGCATTGCATGATTTGCATGTGGAACTGGGGGCCAAGATGGTGCCCTTTGCGGGCTATTCGATGCCCGTGCAATACCCTCTTGGCGTGATGAAAGAGCATCTGCACACCCGCGCCGCCGCCGGGTTGTTTGATGTGAGCCACATGGGGCAAGTCGTGCTGCGGGCCAAGTCGGGCAGCTATGAGGATGTGGCCTTGGCGATGGAGAGCCTCGTGCCGGTTGATGTGCTGGGGCTTGCCGAGATGCGCCAGCGTTATGCGATGTTTACGGATGCCACGGGTGGTATCTTGGACGATCTGATGTTGGCCAATCTGGGTGATCATCTGTTCGTTGTTGTGAATGCCGGGTGCAAGGATGATGACATCGCCCTGATGAAAGAGGCGTTGTCGGATCGTTGTGAGATCGAAGTGCTCGAAGATCGTGCGCTGCTGGCATTGCAGGGGCCGCAAGCCGAAGCGGCGCTGGCCCGGTTGCAGCCCTTGGTGGCGGATATGAAATTTATGGATGTGGCCAAGGATGTCGACATTGACGGGATCACCGTCACCCTGTCGCGCTCGGGCTATACGGGCGAAGACGGTTACGAGATTTCGGTCGCGAATGAAGATGCCGTGGCCTTGGCGCGCAAGCTTTTGGCGCTGGAAGAGGTCGAGCCCATCGGTCTGGGCGCGCGTGACAGTCTGCGGTTGGAGGGCGGGTTGTGCCTTTATGGTCATGACATCGACACCACCACCACGCCGGTTGAGGCGGCGCTGAACTGGGCGATCCAAAAGGTGCGGCGCAATGACGGCGAGCGTGCGGGCGGTTTTCCGGGTGCGGGCGTGATCTTGCAGCAACTGGCCGATGGGGCGCCGCGCAAGCGGGTGGGGCTGCTGCCCGAGGGCCGGGCGCCGATGCGCGAAGGGGTGGCGATTTTCGATGCCGCCGAGGGCGGCAACGAGGTTGGCACAGTGACCTCTGGCGGCTTTGGTCCGACGGTTGGCGGCCCGGTTGCCATGGGCTATGTCAGCGCCGAGCATGCGAAGGTCGATACGCCGCTTTGGGGCGAGGTACGCGGCAAGCGCTTGCCACTGACTGTCACGAAAATGCCGTTCGTTGCGGCGAACTTCAAACGCTGAATCTACACAGGGAAATCCGATATGAAATTTACCGAAGAACATGAATGGCTGCGCGTCGAGGGTGACGAAGTGGTCGTGGGCATCACCACGCACGCCGCCGAGCAGTTGGGCGATGTTGTATTCGTGGAACTGCCCGACGAAGGCACCACCGTGAGCAAGGATGACGAAGTTGTCGTGATCGAATCCGTCAAGGCGGCGTCGGACATCCTCGCCCCGATCGACGGTGAGATCACCGAGGTCAACAGCACGCTCACGGACAACCCCAGCATGGTCAACGATGACCCGCAGGGCGATGCATGGTTCTTCAAGATGAAGGTCACCGATGCCAGCCAGATGGACGACTTCATGGACGAAGCCGCCTACCAGAAATTCATCGGCTAAACCGCCGCGCGTGCCGGGGGACCGGTGCGCGGCTGATCACCTGCGTCGCCCGCTTTGGGCGGCGCGCCACAAACAGGGGGCGCCCTGCCGCGCCGTGACGAGGAACCCGACATGAGCTTCAAGCCCACCGATTATCTGCCCTATGATTTCGCCAACCGGCGTCACATTGGCCCGTCCCCTTCCGAAATGTCGCAGATGCTCGACACCGTGGGCGCCGAAAGCCTTGATGCGCTCATCGACGACACGCTGCCCAAGGCGATCCGTGCGAAACAGCCGCTTGATTTCGGCAAGGCGATGAGCGAGCGCGAAGTGCTTGAGCACATGCGCAAGGTTGCGGGCAAGAACAAGGTGCTCACCAGCCTGATCGGGCAGGGCTATCACGGCACCGTCACGCCTCCGGCGATCCAGCGGAATATTCTTGAGAACCCCGCATGGTACACCGCCTACACGCCCTATCAGCCCGAGATTTCGCAGGGCCGTCTGGAAGCGTTGCTTAACTTCCAGACTATGGTGAGCGACCTTACCGGGTTGGAAATCGCCAATGCGTCGCTTCTGGATGAGGCCACCGCCTGCGCCGAGGCGATGACCATGGCGCAGCGCAGTTCGAAATCCAAGGCCAAGGGTTTCTTTATCGACAGCAATTGCCACCCGCAGAACATCGCCGTGATGAGGACCCGCGCCGAGCCCTTAGGCATTGAGGTGATCGTCGGAGAGCCCGAGGAGATGGACGCCGAGAAGGTCTTTGGCGCGATTTTCCAGTATCCGGGCACCTACGGCCATGTGCACGACTTCACCGATCACATGGCGGCCCTGCATGAGGCCAAAGCCGTGGGCATCGTCACTGCCGACCCATTGTCGTTGACCCTGCTGAAAGAGCCGGGCGCGATGGGGGCCGACATCGCCGTGGGCAGCACGCAGCGTTTTGGCGTGCCCGAGGGCTATGGCGGCCCCCACGCTGCTTATATGGCTTGCAAGGATTCCATGAAGCGCGCGATGCCGGGGCGGATTGTTGGGGTGTCCATCGACGCCCATGGCAACCGCGCCTACCGCTTGTCGCTGCAAACCCGCGAGCAACACATACGCCGCGAGAAGGCGACCTCGAACGTTTGCACCGCGCAGGCGCTGCTGGCCGTCATGGCGTCGATGTATGCCGTGTTCCACGGGCCGGAAGGCTTGAAAGCCATCGCGCAGCGCATCCACCGCAAGACAGTGCGTCTGGCGAGGGGCCTAGAGGCCGCTGGCTTTGACGTGCAGCCCGAGAGCTATTTCGACACGGTCACCGTCGAGGTCGGCCCCTTGCAGGCCGCGGTGATGAAATCCGCCGTGGACGAAGGCATTAATCTGCGCCGTGTGGGCGGGACCAAGGTTGGCATCACGCTGGACGAGCGCACCCGCCCCGACACCATCGAAGCGGTCTGGCGTGCCTTTGGCATCCGTCAGGCGGATGATGATTTTACGCCTGAGTACCGCCTGCCCGACGCGATGGTCCGCACGAGCGACTACCTCACGCACCCGATTTTCCACATGAACCGGGCCGAGACCGAGATGATGCGCTACATGCGCCGCCTCGCGGACCGTGATCTGGCGCTGGATCGGGCGATGATCCCGTTGGGGTCTTGCACGATGAAGCTGAACTCGGCGGCTGAGATGATGCCGGTGACGTGGCGTGAATTCTCGCTGATCCATCCCTTCGTGCCCGCCAATCAGGCGCTTGGCTATCAGGAAATGATCGACGATCTCTCGGACAAACTGTGCGAGATCACCGGCTATGACGCGATTTCGATGCAGCCGAACTCAGGCGCGCAGGGCGAATATGCGGGGCTTTTGACGATCGCCGCCTATCACCGCGCCAAGGGTGAGGGGCATCGCAACATTTGCCTTATTCCGATGAGCGCCCATGGCACCAACCCGGCCTCCGCGCAGATGGTGGGCTGGAAGGTCGTGGTCATCAAGACCGCCGCGAATGGCGACATCGACCTTGACGATTTCCGCGCCAAAGCCGAGCAGCACAGCGAAAACCTTGCCGGTTGCATGATCACTTACCCGTCGACCCACGGTGTGTTCGAGGAAACCGTGCATGAGGTGACCAAGATCACCCATGACCACGGCGGTCAGGTCTATATCGACGGCGCGAATATGAACGCCATGGTGGGCCTGTCGCGCCCCGGCGATCTGGGCGGCGACGTGAGCCACCTCAACCTGCACAAGACCTTCTGCATCCCGCATGGCGGCGGCGGCCCCGGCATGGGGCCCATCGGTGTGAAATCGCATCTGATCGCGCATCTGCCGGGCCACCCGAACGAAGAGGGGGCCGCGGTCTCGGCGGCGCCTTACGGCTCGCCCTCGCTGTTTCCGATCTCTTGGTCTTACTGCCTGATGATGGGCGGTGACGGTCTGACGCAGGCGACCCGCGCCGCAATCCTGAACGCCAACTACATCGCCAAGCGTCTCGAAGGGGCCTATGACGTGCTTTACAAAGGGCCGAGCGGTCGGGTGGCGCATGAGTGCATCATCGACGTGCGCCCCTATGAGGAAACCGCGGGCATCACCAACGAAGATGTCGCCAAACGTCTGGTCGATTGCGGCTTCCACGCGCCAACGATGTCTTGGCCGGTCGCGGGCACGCTGATGGTGGAGCCAACGGAGTCCGAGACCAAGGCCGAGCTGGACCGTTTCTGCGACGCCATGCTGGCGATCCGCGAAGAGATTCGCGAGATCGAAGAGGGCCGGATGGACCGCGCCAACAATCCGCTGAAAAACGCGCCGCATACGGTGGAGGATCTGGTGGTGGAATGGGGCGACCGGCCCTACAGCCGCGAGCAGGGCTGCTTCCCTCCGGGGGCCTTCCGGGTCGACAAATACTGGCCGCCGGTTAACCGCGTCGACAACGTGCACGGCGACCGCAACCTGATCTGCACCTGTCCACCGCTGGAGGACTACGCCGAAGCGGCGGAGTGATCAGACCACCAAGACAGCCAAAGGGCGCGGGATCATTCCTGCGCCCTTAGCATATCCGCAGGCCGGGCGTTCAGCGCCTTCAGTGCAAAGCCCAAGCCCGCCAAGACCGTCGCCAGCACCCCGCCTGCGATGATCATCAGCGCATTGGGCCAGACCACGGTGAAATCGGTCTCCATCACGTAATGGCTCACCGCCCAGCCCCCGGCGATGCCTGCCAACAGCGCGACACCCCCGGCAAAGAGACCCAGCAGGGCCGCACGCAGCACAAAGCTGCTGGCAATGGTTCGTCGCGAAGCGCCCATGGTTTTCAGCAAGGCCGCCTCATAGCTGCGCGCGCCCGTGCCTGCGGCTGCCGCGCCGATCAGCACCATGAAGCCTGTCACCAGCGTCGCCAGCGCCCCCACCGAGATCGCCGAGGCCAGCCCCGCCAGCACTCCCGCCACCCGGTCGATTGCATCGCGCACCCGGATCGCGGTGATGTTGGGGTAGGCTTCGGCTAGATCGCGCAGGATCGCGGTTTCGGCCTCTGGCGCGGCATAGACGGTCGAGATGAAACTATGCGGCGCGCCGGCCAGTGCAGCGGGGTTCATCGTCAGCACAAAGCCGATCCCGGCGGTGGAGAAATCAACCTCGCGGAAGCTGGTGATCTCGCCGGTGATGGCGCGACCCAGCACGTTGAGGGTCAGGCTGTCGCCAAGGCTCAACCCCAGTTCCTCGGCCTCTTCGGCGGCAAAGCTGATCTGCGGCGGGCCGGTGTAGTCTTCGGCCCACCAGTCGCCCGCCGTGATCCGCGTGTCTTCGCCCGGCTCTGCGGCATAGGTGATGCCCCGGTCGCCGCGCACCACCCAGTGATCGCCCGCCACTTCTTGGGCCGGTTGGCCATTGATCTCGGTCACCACGCCGCGCAGCATCGGGGCGCTTTCAACCCGGCCGACTGCCGCGTCGCTGGTGAGCCTTTCGGTGAAGCCGTCGATCTGATCCTTCTGGATGTCGACAAAGAAATAAGACGGCGCCACATCCGGCAGATTGCCCGAAATCGCACGGCGCAGATTGCCGTCGATCTGGCCCACCGCCGCCAAGACCGACAGGCCCAGCCCAAGCGCCAGCACCACCGCCGTGGCCCCTTCGCCCGGCCCGCCAATCGCGGCGAGCGCCCACCGCAGGCGGGGATGCCCCCGCACGCGTTTGGCTGCGGCCCGCGCGATCAGCCGCAACACGGCTGCCGCCAGCGCCAGCACAGCCAGCGTCGCCGCCAAGCCGCCAAGCGTCCAAAGCGTGAGCGACCACGATCCGTTAAACCAGCCCGCCAGCGCCAAAAGCGCGGACAGGAGCAGCGCCATCGCCACGAGGTAGGGCGCGCCGGGCAGAGGCGATTGGCTCTGCCAATCATCGCGAAACAGGGTGGCGGCACGCACGTCAGCGCTGCGGGCCAGCGGCCAAAGGGTGAAAAGCGCGGCCGTGAGCAACCCGTATAGCGCGGCCTCGGCCAGCGGGGCGGGGTAAATCGCGAAACGGGCGGGGAGGGGCAGTTGCGCTTCGATCAGCGGGGAAAGCAACAGAGGCAGCCCGGCACCGATCAGCAGGCCAAGCGCCACGCCCATCACGGCCAGCAGCCCGACCTGAATGAAGTAGGTCTGAAAGATCGTCGCCCGGGTTGCGCCCATGGCGCGGAAGGTGGCGATCACAGCGGTCTTGCGTTGCAGATAGGCCCGCACCGCTGCCGCCACGCCAACCCCGCCCACCGCGAGGCCCGACAGCCCCACCAGCACCAGAAAGGCGCTGAGCCGTTCGACGAAACGCGCCACGCCGGGCGCGCCGTTCCGGGCATCGGTCCAGCGCATCCCGGCGTCGGCAAACCGCGCCTCGGCCTCGGCTTCCAACGGATCAAGCGCGGTGCCTTCGGGCAGATCGAGCCGATACTTGCTGTTAAAGAGCGTCCCCGGTGCGAGCAGGCCCGAGCCATCCAACGCGGCGCGCCGCACCAGCGTGCGAGGACCGAGCGAGAAGCCACTGGCGGCGGAATCTGGTTCGCGTTCAATCAGGGCCGTAAGGCGAAATTCGGTTTCGCCGAGGGCAAAAACATCCCCCGGGGCAAGGCCGAGCCTGTCCGACAAGGCACGTTCCATCACGGCGCCGGGCCGTCCTTCGGGCCCGATCTCAAGCGCCTGCTCCAGCGGCAAGGCCGGGTCCAACACCATCTCACCGATCAATGGATAGAGGTCGTCCACCGCCTTGACCTGCGTCAAAGCGCGTTCTGAGGTGTCTCCCGCGCCGACCACCGCCATGGAGCGGAACTCAACGATTTCGGAGACACGCTCGGCCCGCTCGGCCATCCACGCCTGCTCATCAGGGCTGGCCGATCGATAGGTGAAATCAAGCTCGGCATCGCCGCCCAAAAGTGCGGCACCCTCGGCTTCCAGCCCCGCCTCAATCGCAGCGCGGACCGAGCCGACGGCGGCCAAAGCGGCCACGCCGAGCGCGAGGCAGGCCAGCAGCAGACGGAAACCGCGCAATCTGCCGCGCATTTCACGGCGGGCAAAACGGGCCGCGAGGGACAGGCTCATGCGAGACGCCCGTCGGCCAATTGCACCACCCGGTCACAACGCGCGGCCAGATCGTCGGCATGGGTCACCAACACCAGTGTGGCGCCATGGCGGTCGCGCAGCTCAAACAGCAGGTTCATGATCGCGGCCCCATTGCGGCTGTCGAGGCTGCCTGTCGGCTCATCCGCCAGCAGGATCGCCGGGCGCGGGGCGGCGGCGCGGGCGAGGGCCACGCGTTGCTGCTCGCCGCCTGACATCTGCGCAGGGTATTGATCGATGCGGTGGCCAAGACCGACAGCCTCCAACTCGCTGCGCGCACGGTCAAAGGCATCTTCCGCCCCCGAAAGCTCCAGCGGGGTGGCGACATTCTCCAGCGCGGTCATGGTGGGAATGAGGTGAAAGGACTGAAAGACGATCCCCATGCGGCCTTGCCGAAACTGGGCCAACCCATCCTCGCGCAGCGCGCTGAGATCATGGCCGAGGGCCATAACCTTACCGCCCGTGGCACGCTCCAGCCCGCCCATGACCATCAGCAGCGAAGATTTGCCCGATCCCGACGCCCCGGTCAGCGCGATGCTTTCCCCTTGCTGGACCTGCAGCGAAATGCCGCGCAGAATATCGACGGTTCCAGCATTGCCCTTGAGGCTTAGCGTGACATCTTGAAGGTCATAGACTGGGTCGCTCATCGGGCCGCCTTTGTTCTGAGTATCAGTTGGATATGGAGGTCCGTGAAGGATGCGCAAGGTATTGATCTGTTGTGCCTTTATTTTAGGCAGCGCCGCACAGGCCGAAGAGGTGGTGATCGCCGCCCTTGGCGACAGTCTGACCCAAGGCTATGGCCTGCCCGCCGAAGAGGGATTCGTGCCGCAATTGCAGGCCTGGCTGGATGCCGAAGGCGTTGAGGCGAAGATCGTTAACGCGGGTGTTTCGGGCGATACGACCGCTGGCGGGCGGGCGCGGGTGGATTGGACCCTGACGCCCGATGTCGACGCGATGATCGTGACACTCGGGGGTAATGACATGCTGCGCGGGCTGGACCCGGCGCAGGCGCGCGGCAACATTGAAGACATTCTTGCGGCGGCAAAGCGCGCCGAGGTTGAGGTGCTGCTGGTCGGCATGTCGGCACCGGGCAACTACGGCGCGGGGTATAAGGCCGATTTCGAAGCGCTCTATCCCGACTTGGCCGAAGCCCATGGAACGCAGTTCTACCCGGATTTCTTTACCGGACTTCTTGCCGAGGAAAAGGGCGCGGCCAGCGCGCGGAGCGAGACGATCCAACGCTATTTTCAAGGGGATGGCATCCATCCCAATGCCGAAGGCGTGGCGCTGATCGTGGATGATATCGGCCCGGCGGTGGCTGAGCTTGCCGCACAGGCCGCAGAGACCCGCTAACAAGAAACGGACGCCGCAGCGTCCGTTTCGATCATCGAAATGTGGCCCGGTCAGGCCAGCGCGATATTGCTCGCGCTTTCGCGGCCATCACGGCCTGCTTCGACATCAAAGGTAACCTTTTGATTGTCGGCAAGCCCGGTCAGGCCTGCGCGCTCTACTGCGGATATGTGGACAAAGATGTCTTTGCCGCCGCTGTCCGGCGCGATGAAGCCGTAGCCTTTTGTCGTGTTGAACCATTTGACGGTGCCAGTAGCCATGACCCGTGTCTCCCTCTGTCTGATCTGCCCGCAACATGCGGCAGCGCGGCTCGGTCGAATTCGTGATCGCTGGAGCCTTAGGGCAGCCGGGTCGAAAAGTCTTCGCGTCGCAGTTGTGATATTGGAATCTCTAATTTTAAAATCAAGGTTTTTTACGGGGCGGCATGGGGCAAGCAAGGAAGCGCCCATGAAATATAACCTGCCTGTTACAAAACTGGCAGGCGTCACGGGTTTTTCGGGAAGACGCGTTTTTCAAAAATTTACCAGTTGATAAAAAAATGATTCCGTGTGAGCATTTTCAAAACACCAAGAAAACGACAGGGATTTTGATATGGCACGTGATGTCTTTGAGCCGGGGATCGTTCCGGGGCGGTTAGAGCCGCAGAACTACGCAGAGGGGTTTTCGGATCTCCATCCACCCTTGGACGAACACGAGGCACTGGTCGCGGCGGACCGCTGTTACTTCTGCCATGATGCACCTTGCATGACGGCCTGTCCGACCGACATCGACATTCCGCTGTTCATCCGGCAAATCGCCACCGGCACGCCGGATGCGGCGGCCAAGACGATCCTGAGCCAGAACATCCTTGGCGGCATGTGCGCGCGGGTCTGCCCGACAGAGACGCTTTGCGAGGAGGTCTGCGTGCGTGAGGTGGCCGAGGGCAAGCCGGTGCTAATTGGCCAATTGCAGCGCTATGCGACGGATCATCTGATGGCCCAAGGCGTGCATCCTTTTGAGCGTGCGGCCGTGACGGGCAAACGTGTCGCTGTGGTTGGTGCGGGCCCTGCGGGTCTGTCCTGCGCCCACCGTCTGGCGATGCTGGGCCATGAGGTCGAAATCCTTGATGCACGGCCCAAGCCGGGCGGGCTCAACGAATATGGCATCGCTGCTTACAAAACGCCGAACGGCTTTGCGCAGGCCGAGGTGGATTGGCTGATGCTGATCGGTGGCATCACCTTCCGGCATGAGGTTGCCGTGGGTCGGGATGTCACGCTTGAGGAATTGAAGACCGACTATGACGCGGTTTTCCTCGGCATGGGGCTGGTGGGCGTCAATGCGCTTGGGGCCGAAGGCGAGGATAAGGCCGGGGTCGCCAATGCGGTCGATTTCATTTCGGAGCTGCGCCAGTCGGGCGACATGTCAGGCGTGCCGATTGGCCGCGACGTGGTGGTGATCGGCGGCGGGATGACGGCGGTGGACGCGGCGGTGCAGGCGAAACTGCTGGGCGCGCTGAACGTGACGCTGGTCTACCGCCGTGGGCGGGACCGGATGAACGCGAGTGTGTTTGAGCAAGACCTCGCAGCCTCGAAAGGGGTGCGGATCGTGACCCATGCGGTGCCGATTGCGGTGCATGGCAATGGCTCGGTGCGCGAGATTGAATTTGAATATGTCGATGAGGCCATGAAAGGCACGGGCCAGACCCTGCGCCTGCAAGCGGATCAGGTGTTCAAGGCTATTGGTCAGACGCTGTTGGGCGACGGGCTGCCCGATCTCGACGGGCGCAAGATCAAAGTCGATGGCACCGGGCGCACCAGCCTTGATCGTGTCTGGGCGGGCGGTGACTGCGCCAGTGGTGGCGATGATTTGACCGTGACCGCCGTGGCCGAGGGCCGCGATGCCGCGATCGACATTCACACCACATTGATGGGGGCGGCGGGCTGAGGCCGCGCCGAGAGGGAGACATAACATGGCTGATCTGAGAAGCGAATTCATCGGGATCAAATCCCCCAACCCGTTCTGGCTGGCCTCTGCCCCGCCGACGGACAAAGAATACAACGTGCGCCGCGCCTATGAGGCGGGCTGGGGCGGGGTGGTCTGGAAGACCCTCGGCATGGAAGGCCCGCCCGTGGTGAACGTCAACGGCCCGCGATATGGCGCGATTTATGGCGCGGATCGGCGTCTGCTGGGGCTCAACAACATTGAGCTCATCACCGACCGCCCGCTGGAAGTGAACCTGCGCGAGATGAAGGCGGTCAAACGTGATTACCCGGATCGCGCGCTGATCGCGTCAATCATGGTGCCTTGCGAGGAAGAGGCGTGGAAAGCCATCCTGCCGCATGTGGAAGAGACCGGCGCGGATGGGATCGAGCTGAACTTCGGCTGCCCGCACGGCATGGCCGAGCGGGGCATGGGCTCTGCCGTGGGGCAGGTGCCGGAATATATCGAAATGGTCACCCGCTGGTGCAAGATGTACACGCGGATGCCGGTGATCGTGAAGCTGACGCCGAACATCACCAATGTGCTTTATCCGGCCGAGGCCGCCAAGCGCGGCGGCGCGGATGCGGTAAGCCTGATTAACACAATCAACTCGATCACCTCGGTCGATCTGGATCTCTTTGCGCCCGAGCCGATGATCGACGGCAAGGGCACCCATGGCGGCTATTGCGGCCCGGCGGTGAAGCCCATCGCGCTCAACATGGTGGCCGAGATTGCGCGTAATCCTGAGACCCATGGCCTGCCGATCAGCGGCATCGGCGGCGTCACCACATGGCGCGACGCGGCGGAGTTTCTGGCCCTTGGCGCGGGCAACGTGCAGGTCTGCACGGCGGCGATGACCTATGGCTTCAAGGTGGTCCAAGAGATGATCTCGGGCCTGTCGGAGTATATGGACAAGAAGGGCATGACCTCGGTCGATGAGCTTGTGGGCCGCGCGGTGCCGAATGTCACCGACTGGAACCAGCTGAACCTGAACTACGTCGCCAAGGCGAAGATCGATCAGGACTTGTGCATCTCTTGTGGCCGCTGCTTTGCCGCATGCGAAGACACCAGCCACCAAGCGATTGCCATGTCCGAAGATCGCACATTCACGGTGATCGACGAGGAATGCGTGGCCTGTAACCTTTGCGTCAATGTCTGCCCGGTCGAGGATTGTATCTCGATGGAGTCACTGGCCGCGGGCGCGACTGACCTGCGGACTGGCAAGACAGTCACGCCCGACTACGCCAACTGGACCACGCACCCCAACAACCCTTCTGCCAAAGCAGTTGAGCCAGCGGAGTAAGGCGAGATCCGTCGCCCCGCGTTCAGGATTTCCTGAGCGTCGGGGCGGCGGTATGCGTGGCCGGTGGCAAGCTCATCTCTGCCAGATTACCCCGCGCGGCAAGCAGCGCCATGGCCGCATCGAGTGCCATCTGGTCGTGCTTTCTGGTTCGGTCAATCGCCGCCTCATCAGACCCCTTAGTTTGTTGCGCAGCCTTTGCGCCGTTCAAAAAACCTACATTCATCACTGCCCCTTTTCATCTTAAGGAGCCCACACCCACGGGCAGACTGCGCGAAACCCGCTAACAAGCCGTTAAGCGACGCCCGTTTCGGAGGTTAAGGTTAACGGCACGTTTACTGCGCCGGAAGGTCCAAAAGCGCGCCAAACATCGCCTGAAGATGCGCCTGCGCGCGGGGGCGGGGATCGGTCTCGGGCTCGAGCAGGACTTGCGCCTGCGCCTCGAAATCCGCGTAGTGCTGCGTCGTGGCCCAGATGGAAAATATCAGATGCTGCGGATCCAGCGGGGGCAGCTTCCCCTCGCTCACCCAGCCCGCGATCACGGCGCATTTTTCGTCGAATAGGGGTTTGAGGTGGCGGTGCAGCTCTGGCTCAATCCGCGGCGCGCCCTGCAGAATTTCGTTGGCGAACAGCCGACTTTCGCGCGGCAATTCGCGCGACATGGTCAGCTTGCGTTCGACATAGTCCAAAATCTCGCGCCGGGGGTCGCCGTCGGGGTCTAGTTCCACCAGCGGGTCGAGCCAAGTCTCCATAAGCTGCGACAGCAAAGTGACGTGAATGTCTTCTTTGCCATTGAAGTAATAGAGAATATTCGGTTTGCTCAGCCCAGCCTCGGCGGCGATCTGATCCAGCGTGGCGCCCCGGTAGCCATGTTTCGAGAAGACTTCGAGCGCGGCATCTAGAATCACCCGGCGGTTGCGTCTTTGGATGCGGCTGGGTTTTTTGGCGGTGCTTTCGGGCAAGGCAATGATCCTTGGTGCTGCTAAAAAAGGCGTTTGCCGGATCGGCGGTGGGTTGTTTCAAACCAGTTCTTGACAGACCCTAACCTAATCGCAATCGTGGATTTACCAAATGGTAAAAAAACAACACGGCCCAAGCCGATGACAGAGGAGTGACCTATGCCCGCGCCCGGAGAGAACCTCAAGATTGATCCTGACCGTCTGTGGGATTCCTTGATGGAAATGGCCAAGATCGGCCCCGGCGTTGCGGGGGGGAATAACCGTCAGACGCTGACCGACGAAGATGCCGAAGGCCGCGCCCTGTTCCAAAAGTGGTGCGAAGCTGCGGGCTGCACCATGGGTCTTGACCAGATGGGCAATATGTTCGCCCAGCGGGAGGGCACCGACCCCAATGCGCTGCCGGTCTATGTGGGCAGCCACCTCGACACCCAGCCGACGGGCGGGAAATACGATGGCATCCTTGGCGTGCTCGGCGGGTTGGAGATCATCCGCACGATGAACGATCTGGGCATCAAGACCAAACACCCGATCGTCGTGACCAATTTCACCAACGAAGAAGGCACCCGTTACGCCCCCGCGATGCTGTCGTCGGGGGTTTTTGCTGGCATCCACACGCAGGATTGGGCCTACGCGCGCACCGATGCCGAGGGCAAAACCTTTGGCGATGAGTTGCAGCGGATCGGCTGGAAGGGCGACGAGGAAGTGGGCGCGCGCAAGATGCATGCCTTCTTTGAATTGCACATCGAACAGGGCCCGATTTTGGAATCCGAGGGCAAGGACATCGGCGTTGTCACCCACGGGCAGGGCCTGAGTTGGACGCAGGTGACGATCACCGGCAAGGACAGCCACACCGGTTCCACCCCGATGCCGATGCGCCGCGATGCGGGGCTGGGCATGGCGCGGGTGCTGGAAAAGGTGAACGAAATCGCGCTGAGCCATGCGCCCCATGCGGTGGGGGCGGCAGGCCATATCGAAGTCTACCCGAACTCGCGCAACGTGATCCCGGGCAAGACGGTCTTTACTGTCGATTTCCGGTCACCCGAACTGGCGGTGATCGAGGATATGGAGGCCCGTCTGCGCGACGAGGGCCAAAAAATCGCCGATGATATGGAAGTGCAGATCGAGTTTGAAAAGGTTGGCGGATTTGATCCCGTGGCCTTTGACGATGGCTGCGTCACCGCCGTGCGCAACGCGGCAGAGCGGTTGGGTTATAGCCATATGAACCTGATTTCGGGCGCGGGGCATGATGCCTGCTGGATCAACCGGGTGGCGCCCACGGCGATGGTGATGTGCCCTTGCGTTGACGGGCTGAGCCACAATGAGGCCGAAGAGATCACCAAGGATTGGGCCAAGGCGGGGGCGGATGTGCTGCTCCATGCGGTGCTGGAGACAGCGGGGATTATCCAGTGACTATTTCTTCTTCGGCGGTTTTTTTGATGGCTTTTGAGTGTACGTCAGATGTGCGCTACGTGTCAGCGGTTTTTGGCGCGGGATTGCGATGGCTTGTGCAGGCTTTTTCGGGCCGCCACCGTCACTTGGTTTATCGCTCATGACAAATACCTTATCGGATAATGCTAAAACGTTGATAGAGCTAAGCTATAGCCGGTGCTATGATCGACTTCAACTTCAGGCCAGTATTGCAAGCGCTGCCGACCAGCGAGCACTAGTGTCTTCCACGCTATCGATTGCTGCCGCAGCACTAGTTTTTGGTGCACTGGCAGATGCAGGAAGCATTTTTCTACGGATTGGATCAGCAGTATTTTTTAGTGGTGCTGCGCTGTTCTCGTCACTTTCTGCGATGCCAGGCAAATTATATTCGGCAGGCGGGACTGCGAGCGAGCTTGAAAAGGCGATCGACGACGACGCGGACTACCATGGTGTGCTTCTGGGGTTTTGCCAAAACTTCGATCTCGACATTGCCGAAAATGAGAAAACGGCATCAACACGGGCGCACCTTTATCGTTTCGCTATCCTGCTTTTCACGATCGGTATTGGTCTAGCGCTGGTTGCATTTCTATTGATCGGAGAGGGAGGAAGAACATGAGCAAGGTAATCAAGGGTGGCATGGTCTGCACGGCGGACCGCACATGGAAAGCCGATGTCCTGATCGAGGGCGAGAAGATCAAGCAGATCGGTGAAGACCTGAAGGGCGATGAATATATCGACGCCGAGGGCGCCTATGTGATCCCCGGCGGGATCGATCCGCATACGCACCTAGAGATGCCTTTCATGGGCACAACGGCAGCCGAAACCTTTGAGACCGGCACATGGGCCGCCGCAGTGGGCGGCACCACGATGGTGGTCGATTTCTGCCTGCCAGGCGCCGATGGCAGCATCAAGAACGCGATCAACGAATGGCACCGCAAGTCGGCACCGCAGATTTGCAGCGACATCGGCTATCACATGGCCGTCACCGGCTGGGACGAAAACGTCTTTAACGAGATGAAAGACGCCGTCGACATGGGGGTGAACAGCTTTAAGCACTTCATGGCTTACAAAGGCGCGTTGATGATCGAGGATGATGAGATGTTCGCCTCCTTCAAACGCTGTGCCGAGTTGGGCGCGCTGCCGATGGTCCATGCCGAGAACGGCGATCTGGTGGCCGAGTTGCAGCAGAAGTATTTCGATCAGGGCATCACCGGGCCGGAGGGCCACGCCTATTCCCGCCCGCCCGAGCTTGAGGGCGAGGCCGCGAACCGGGCGATCACCATTGCCGATACCGCGGGCGTGCCGCTCTATATCGTGCATGTGTCTTGCGAGCAGACCCATGAGGCGATCCGGCGTGCGCGGCAGAAGGGGATGCGGGTTTATGGCGAGCCGCTGATCCAATTCCTGACGCTGGATGAGTCTGAGTATTTCAACAAAGATTGGGACCACGCCGCGCGGCGCGTCATGTCGCCGCCGTTCCGCTCGAAAGACCACCAAGACAGCCTTTGGGCCGGGTTGCAGGCGGGCAGTTTGCAGGTCGTGGCGACGGATCACGCGGCGTTCAGCACCGAGCAGAAGCGTGCGGGCCGCGATGATTTCCGGATCATTCCCAACGGCTCGAACGGGCTGGAAGAACGTCTGGCCGTGCTTTGGACCGAAGGGGTAGAGACGGGGCGGCTTACGCCCAATGAATTCGTCGCCGCGACCTCGACCAATATCGCCAAGATCCTCAACATCTATCCGCAGAAGGGCGCGATCGTTGAAGGGGCCGATGCCGATATCGTGGTTTGGGACCCGAAAATCAGCAAGACGATCAGCCCGGCGAACCACCATTCCATCCTTGATTACAACGTCTTTGAGGGCTTCGAGGTCAAGGCACAGAGCCGCTATACCCTCAGCCGTGGTGAGGTGATCTGGGCTTGGGGTCAAAACAGCCAGCCGCAACCGGGACGTGGGCGTTTCGTGCCGCGCCCAGCCTTCCCGAGCGCCAATGTCGCGCTCAGCAAGTGGAAGGAGCTCAACAGCCCCAAGATGATCAAGCGCGATCCGCTGAACATTCCGGCGGGGATCTGAGCGATGTAAAACCGCCACGACAATCAGGTAAAGTGCCGCGCTAAAAGCGGCCGACCAACAGGGAAGTAAAATTTGTGAATGACAGCCAGAGCGTGATCAGCGCCAGCAATCTAGATCTGACCTTTCAAACCAATGACGGGCCGGTCCATGCGTTGAAAGACGTGAACCTTGAGATCCACAAAGGGGATTTCGTCAGCTTTATCGGCCCCTCGGGCTGCGGGAAGACGACCTTTCTGCGGGTGATGGCCGACCTTGAGCAGCCCACGGGCGGCACCGTGACCATTAACGGTGTCTCGCCCGAGGAGGCGCGCAAATCCCGGGCCTACGGCTACGTCTTTCAGGCGGCGGGGCTCTATCCGTGGCGCACCATCGGCGGCAATATCCGGCTGCCGCTTGAGATCATGGGCATTCCCCGTGCTGAGCAGGCCGAACGGGTGCAGCGCGTGCTGGAACTGGTGGAACTCAGCGGGTTTGAAAAGAAATTCCCTTGGCAATTGTCGGGCGGGATGCAGCAGCGCGCCTCCATCGCGCGGGCGTTGTCGTTCGACGCCGATATCTTGCTGATGGACGAACCCTTCGGCGCGTTGGATGAGATCGTGCGCGACCACCTCAACGAGCAACTGCTGAAGCTCTGGGCGCGGACGGAAAAGACCATTGCTTTCGTCACGCACTCGATCCCTGAGGCGGTGTATCTGTCGAACAAGATCGTGGTGATGAGCCCGCGCCCCGGCAGGATCGCCGATGTGATCGAAAGCCCGCTGCCGCGTGAACGCCCCTTGGAAATCCGCGAAAGCCCTGAGTTTTTAGAGATCGCGCATCGCGTGCGCGGGGGGCTGCGCGCCGGGCATGGGGACGATTGATGCGTAACATTATCCCCGTTCTCACGGTCGTGGGGCTGTTGATTGTCGTTTGGTATGGCGCTGCCGTCGCGCTTAACGCGCAATGGGCGCGGGATGTGGCGGCGCGGGCGGACAAGACGCTGACATTCTCGGAATTGGTGGCCGACACATGGTCGCAAGATAAGCCCAAACTGCCCGCACCGCATCAGGTGGGGGCCGAACTGTGGGAGACCACTGTGATGAAGAAGGTCACGTCGAAACGCTCACTGGTCTATCACACATGGGTCACCTTCAGCGCGACCTTCCTTGGCTTTGTCATGGGCACCGCGCTTGGCACGCTGCTGGCGGTGGGGATCGTGTTTAACCGCACGATGGACATGTCGGTGATGCCTTGGGTGATCGCCAGCCAGACCATTCCGATTTTGGCCATCGCACCGATGATCATCGTCGTGCTGAATGCCGTGGGCCTCTCGGGCCTGCTGCCCAAGGCGATCATCAGCATGTATCTGTCGTTTTTCCCGGTGGTCGTGGGCATGGTCAAAGGGCTGCGCAGCCCGGACCAGATGCAGCTTGACCAGATGCGGACATGGAACGCGAGCGGCTGGCAGACCTTTTGGAAACTGCGGTTACCGTCTTCGATGCCGTATTTCTTTACCTCGCTGAAGGTGGGGGTCGCGGCCTCTCTCGTTGGTGCCATTGTGGGCGAGATGCCGACGGGTGCTGTTGCGGGTCTTGGGGCGCGGTTGCTGGCGGGCAGCTACTACGGCCAGACCGTCCAGATCTGGAGCGCGCTTTTGATGGCGGCGGCCCTTGCGGCGGCCATGGTCGGGCTCATCGGGCTGATCCAGCGGCTGACGCTAAAACGAATGGGGATGGCATGATGGGCTGGATTGTTTTCGCCATTCTCGCGTGGATCGCTGGGTTGTCACTGAACGTCTGGCTGGCGCGGCAGCGGCCCTCGCGGGGGGCGTCGCTGGCGGCACCGCTGGTCTTTGGCATCACGCTCATCGCCGTTTGGGAAGGGGTGGTGCGTGGTTTCGACATCAACCAAGTGCTTCTGCCCGCCCCTTCGGCAATCGGGGCGCGGATGGCGTCGTCGCTTGATATCCTCTGGGTCGACTTCGTGCAGACCGTGATCAAAGGCGCGCTAAGCGGCTACATCATCGGCTGCAGCGCGGCCTTCCTGACGGCGCTGGCGATCGACCGCTTCCCTTTTCTGCAACGCGGGCTTTTGCCGGTGGGCAACTTCGTGGCCGCGCTGCCGATCATCGGCATGGCACCGATCATGGTGATGTGGTTCGGCTTTGGCTGGCAGTCCAAGGCGGCGATTGTCGTGGTCATGGTGTTCTTTCCGATGCTGGTGAACACGGTGCAGGGCTTGCAGGCCAGCGACGCCATGCAGCGCGACCTGATGCGGACCTATGCCGCCGGTTATTGGCGCACGCTTTTGAAACTGCGACTGCCTGCGGCGATGCCTTTTGTCTTCAACGGGTTAAAGATCGGCACCACCCTTGCCCTGATCGGCGCCATCGTTGCTGAATTCTTCGGCTCTCCGGTGCTGGGCATGGGCTTTCGCATCTCTACCTCGGTTGGGCAGCTTGCGCTTGATCTGGTCTGGGCCGAGATTGTTGTCGCGGCAATAGCCGGATCGGCGTTCTATGGTATCATGGCCCTTATCGAAGGACGGGTGACCTTTTGGCACCCCAGCCAGAGGAACTAGAGACGACCAACCAACAGGGAGATAAAAATGAAAACCATCACGAAGATCGCAGCCGGGGCCGCCTTGGGGCTCTGGGGGGGCGTGGCGCAGGCCGCCGACGACCTGACGCTGCAGCTCAAATGGGTCACGCAGGCCCAGTTCGCGGGCTATTACGTCGCCAAGGACAAGGGCTTTTACGAGGAAGAGGGACTGGACGTCACGATCAAGCCCGGTGGGCCGGACATCGCGCCGGTGCAGGTGCTTCTGGGCGGTGGGGCCGACGTGATGGTCGACTGGTTGCCCTCGGCGCTGGCCGCGCGCGAAAAGGGCGCGCCGATTGTGAACATTGCCCAGCCTTTCGCGAAATCCGGCCTGATGCTGACATGCCTCAAAGAGCATGGCATCGAAAGCCCCGAGGATTTCCCCGGCAACACGCTGGGCACTTGGTTCTTCGGCAATGAGATCCCGCTGATGAGCTGGATGGGCAAGCTGGGCTATGCCACCGATGGCTCCGACGGTGGCGTGACGATCCAGAAGATCAACTTTAACGTCGACCCGCTGCTGCAAAAGCAGGTCGAATGCGCCACCACCATGACCTACAATGAATATTGGCAGGTGATCGACGCGGGGCTGACGCCCGAGGATCTGGTGGTCTTCAAATATGAGGACGAGGGCATCTCGACGCTGGAAGACGGTCTTTACACCACCGAAGAGAGCCTCGAAGACCCCGAGATGGTCGACAAGCTGGCGCGTTTCGTCCGGGCCTCAATGAAAGGCTGGAAATACGCCGAGGAGAATGTCGAGGAAGCCGCCGACATCGTGCTGGAAAACGACCAGACCGGCGCCCAGACCGAGAAGCACCAGACCCGCATGATGGGTGAGATCGCCAAGCTGACCGAGGGCAGCGATGGCCGCTTGGACGAGGCTGCGTTTGACCGCAGTGCGGAGATCACCATGGAAGGCGGCATGATCACCAAAGCGCCTGAGGGGGCTTGGACCCATGACATTACGGATAAAGCGCTTCAGTAAGCTTTGACGGTAATGAGAGTAGAAGGGCTGGCGCGATGCGCTGGCCCTTTCTTTTGCTGTGAAGGGTTAGCGCCTGAACGCGGTCGGCGATCCAACGGCGTTTTGTACGACTTTTAGGTTCAGCCGTGACACGCCTTTGCAATGGCGCACCCGGCCTCACCAAGTCGCCTAGCCGGTCGCACCAAAGGTGCGCCCTATATGCGGCACGCCTTTGGCTGGACGGGCGGGCGGGCGATGGCCCGGCGCCTGCGGCTTGAGTCCGATCTGGATGTTGTCAAAAGGGGCTTAGAGCACCGTGACCTTCGTCCCAATCGGCACACGCTGATAGAGATCAATCACATGTTCGTTCAGCATCCGAATGCAGCCGTTAGAAACCGAACGGCCGATGGAGTTCGGCTGCGTGGTGCCGTGAATGCGGAAAAAGGTGTCCCGCCCGTTCTGGAACAGGTAGAGCGCCCGCGCGCCCAAGGGGTTGCCGGGGCCGCCGGGCTGGGCGTCAGTGTTGCCAATGAAACGTTTGTAGGTCTGCGGCTCGCGTTCGATCATCTCATTGGTCGGGCGCCATGTGGGCCATTCTTTTTTGACGTCGATGGTGGCGGTGCCGGTGAATTCCAGCCCCGCTTTGCCGACGCCCACGCCATAGCGCATCGCTTGGCCCGGGGCGGTTACGAAATATAGGTAATGACTGCGCGGCAGGATCAGCAATTGACCGGGCGCATATTGCGCTTTCATCGGCACCATTTGCGGGGCGGCACTGTAGGCGGCGGTGCGCGCCTGCGCCATCAGGGGAAGGGCGGCTGCGGCCACGGTGCTGGTCAGAAAACTACGGCGGCGCATGGCAGGCTCCATCAATCTATTGCTGTTTCGCCCTGCATTTTGCCACGGGGGCGCATTTTAGCAAGGCTGGACATAAAAAACCGACCTGCCGGTATCAGCAGGTCGGTCAAATTCTTGCATCAGGGCCGAGGCCCCCGGCCATTAGGCCAGCGCGAGGTTGGTCGCGGATTCACGGCCGTCACGGCCTGCTTCGATGTCGAAGGTCACTTTCTGGTTGTCGGCCAGGCCGGTCAGGCCAGCGCGCTCAACAGCGGAAATGTGCACGAAAACGTCTTTGCTGCCGCCATCGGGAGCAATGAAGCCGAAGCCTTTAGTTGTGTTGAACCATTTTACGGTGCCAGTGGCCATATCCGTAGTCTCCATATTTATGCCATCCGCGTTGGTGCGATGGCCCGGCGTGGTTGGTCTGGATCGATAGACTGAGCGCCGTATGAGGGAGACAGTGGGTCGAAAAAGATAACGTCTGCACCGTCTATATTGCATCAGGAGGGGATTCGTTCAAGGGGCATCGCATTTTGGGGCCACAACAGGTCTGCGCTGTCGCGGATTTCGGCAAATTATCGCCACGAAGTTTCGCCTTCCCCATATTTTGCGGGGACCGGCCCCAGATGCGTTGTCCCGAGTTTGCCTAAAACTGGTCTCATTACTGCCCGGCATAGGTGGTTTTTTCTGAGAAAGCCCCAAGTGCGCCTGCCAGCGCCCCCCTCATGCGGAGTAATGAGACATGATGCGTATCCTTGCCGTAGACGATGACCCGGTCATCCTCGACCTGCTTACAGGTTGCCTGACTGAGAATGACAATTACGAGCTGACCTGCTGCGAGAGCTCGGAAGAGGCGCTTGAGATCATGCAGGAATCGAACCAACCGTTCGATTCCTTTCTGCTTGATATCATGATGCCCGGCATCAACGGGATCAGCCTGTGTGAGATGATCCGCGATGTGCCTTTCTACCGCGCCGTGCCGATCATCATGATCACCGCCAGCAAGGAACCTGCGATGATGCAGCGGGCCTTTGATGCGGGGGCCACCGATTTCCTCTGCAAGCCGTTAGATGGTGTCGAGCTCAGCGCGCGGATCAATGCCGCCAGCATGCTCAATGCCTCGCTTCTGCGCGAACGTGAGGCGCAGCATACGCTGAGCGAGTTGACGCAGATGATGCAAATCCGCTTTGACGAGGATTTCGATCTCGATGTCTCCGCCTGTAGCAACGTCTCCGAGCTGGAAAATTACCTGCTGCGCCTGCCGAGCGGTTGTTTCTCTATGAGCCTCTTTTCGATCTCGGTCGAGGGCGCGCGCGGCATTTATCGCGCGGTCAAGGCCCCGGCCTTCCGCCGCCAGATGGAGCAGGTGGCCCGCGCCTCGGTGCATTCGCTGGAAGGCATGCGCTTTCATCTGGCCTATGCGGGCAGTGGCCGTTTCATCGGAGTGGTGATGAGCCGCGCCCGGTTGAACACCGCCACCATGGCCGATCGCACGCGCGAGCATCTGGAAAAGAATTGGGACGGCAAAGGTATGAACGGCGGGCTGGCCCCGTCCTTGCAAGTGCATTCGGTGACCGAGCAGCGCCTCTGGTCGGGTCTTTCGGCCAGCAACAAGCTGCGTGAGTATCTGCAAGGCTGGGACCCGCTGCACGGTCTGGCGCGGCATGATGAGGACAACCTCTTTGCCCAGTTGGAAACGGCGATCGACGAAGAACGCTGAGGGCTCTGCTCGTTCTCAGCTTTGGGACGCGCCCGTTCTGCCGAAAGGTGGGGCGGGCGTTTCGCGTTCGGGCGGTAAGGGATGGGCGATGCCCGATGTGCCACCGTGCGTGATCGATGCTGCGGTACACATGAAAAAGGGCGCCGAAGTTTTGGCGCCCTTTTGTCATCCGATCTTAGAACGCTTACCGCGCGAATTTCTTGTGCTTCAGGCGCTTCGGTTCCAGCGCATCGGCACCCAAACGGCGCTTCTTGTCTTCTTCGTAGTCTTCGAAGTTGCCTTCGAACCACTCCACATGCGCTTCGCCTTCAAAGGCAAGGATGTGGGTACAGATACGGTCAAGGAAGAAACGGTCGTGCGAGATGACCACGGCGCAGCCTGCGAAATCGACCAGCGCGTCTTCGAGCGCGCGGAGGGTTTCCACGTCCAGATCGTTGGTCGGTTCATCGAGCAGCAGCACGTTGCCGCCCTCTTTGAGCAGACGCGCCATGTGCACGCGGTTGCGTTCACCGCCCGACAGCAGGCCGACTTTCTTCTGCTGATCGCCGCCCTTGAAGTTGAACGACGAGCAATAGGCGCGGGAGTTCACTTCGGCATCGCCGAGCTTAATCAGTTCCGCCCCGCCGGTGATCGCCTGCCAGACGGTGTCATCGTGGTTCAGGTCATCGCGGGACTGGTCAACATAGGACAGTTCAACCGTGTCGCCGTATTCGATGGTGCCTTCGTCGGGCTTTTCGTGGCCGGTGAGCATCTTGAACAGCGTCGATTTACCCGCGCCGTTGGGGCCGATCACACCAACGATGCCACCCGGCGGCAGCGAGAAGTCGAGCCCGTCGATCAACTGCTTGTCGCCCATGTGTTTCTTCAGGCCCTCGACCTCGATCACCTTGTTGCCAAGGCGCGGGCCGTTGGGGATGACGATCTGGGCGCGGGACAGCTTCTCGCGCTCGGAGGTTTCGGCCATCTCGTTATAGGCCGCGATCCGCGCTTTGGATTTGGCCTGACGGGCTTTGGCACCCTGACGCATCCACTCAAGTTCGCGCTCAAGCGTCTTTTGCTTGGATTTGTCTTCACGGGCCTCTTGGCTCAGGCGCTTGGCCTTTTGCTCTAGCCAATCGGAATAGTTGCCCTCGTAAGGGATGCCGCGGCCGCGGTCCAATTCGAGGATCCAGCTGGTGATGTCATCAAGGAAGTAACGGTCGTGGGTGACGGTCAGGATGGTGCCTTTGTACTCGATCAGGTGCTGTTGCAGCCAGGCGATGGTCTCGGCGTCGAGGTGGTTGGTCGGCTCGTCGAGCAGCAGCATGTCGGGCGCTTCGAGCAGCAGTTTGCACAGCGCCACACGGCGCGCTTCACCGCCCGAGAGGTTTTCGGGCATCGCGTCATCAGGCGGGCAGCGCAGCGCTTCCATCGATACGTCGATCTGGCTGTCGAGATCCCAAAGGTCTTGGGCGTCGATGTCGTCTTGCAGCTTGGCCATCTCTTCAGCGGTCTCGTCGCTGTAGTTCATCGCCAGTTCATTGTAGCGGTCTAAAATGGCCTTTTTCCCGGCCACGCCCTCCATGACGTTTTCGCGCACGGTCTTGGTCGGGTCGAGTTTGGGCTCCTGCGGCAGGTAGCCGACTTTCGCGCCCTCAGCGGCCCATGCTTCGCCAGTGAAATCCTTGTCGAGCCCGGCCATGATCTTGAGCAGGGTGGATTTACCCGCGCCGTTGACGCCGACGACACCGATCTTCACGCCGGGCAGGAAGTTCAGGTGGATGTTTTCGAATGTCTTCTTGCCCCCGGGGTAGGTCTTGGAGACGCCGGACATGTGATAGACGTATTGATAGGCAGCCATTTGGAGAATCCTCGAAACGCGATTTGGGGTTTGCAGTGCAATATCGCCCGGGCAGGGCAAGATCAAACACTCTATCCATCGCAAGGCCGTGGCCCGCTGATGGCTTGCGCGATGTGCCGCACGCGGCTTGGTCAAGGCGGGCGAGGCGGGCTATTGGATGGTTTTACAACGGTTTGGCAGGCGGTCCGTGCAGCTGAAAAGTGAAATCTGGTCGACTTTTCTGCGGTTTTCGCGCTAGGATTTATTCAATCTACGATTGGGCGGCGATTTCCGGCCAACGTGGAGTAGGCAGGCTGCGAGCGGTGCTTTCCCTTCGGGGGGCATCAACTGGCAGTCATAATAACAGGGAAATACTCATGACAAAATCCACCATCGTTGTGGGTCTGGACGGGTCGGAGGCCGGCGCGCGTGCCTTGGCGTTTGCCCAGTCGCAGGCCAAACAGATCGGGGATTGTTCGATCACGGTTTGCTTTGTGATCGAATGGTCGCCTTTCACCTTTCAGACCAAGGAAGAGAACGAGCAGCGCCATATGCGGCGCGAGCAAGAGTTGCAGCGCGCCCATGACGTGGTGCTTGATCCGGCGGTGGCCGAGGCCAAAGCTGCGGGTGTCGAGGTTGAGGGCATCGTGCGGCACGGTGATGTGGCCGATATCCTTGAAGGTGTCGCCAAAAAGCGCGGTGCGATCCAGATCGTTGTTGGCCGCGTCGGTGAGCGCGGGCTCAAGCGGCTCTTTGGTGGGGTGACAGGCCGGTTGGTCGCAGGCTCCAGCGTGCCGGTCACGATCATTCCCTGAAAGGATAAGCCATGAACAAGCTATTTACCTATGTGATGGCCGTTTTTGCGTCATTGCTGCCGAGCCTTGCCGCTGCGCAAGAGGCTGCGGGCATAGACCAGCGTATCAACCAGATTTTCGCAGATTACACCGGTTGGTATGTCTCCTTCATCTTTGCCCCGCTGCCGGGCACGAATTTCTCTTGGATCGCGCTGTGGCTGGTCGTGGGGGCGGTGGTCTTTACCGTCTATTTTGGTGCCATTCAGGTCAAAGGCTTCTGGCATTCGATCCAACTGGTGCGGGGCGATTATTCTGACCCGGATGACGCGGGCGAGGTCAGCCACTTTCAGGCGCTTGCAACCGCGCTGTCGGGCACCGTGGGTCTGGGCAACATCGCGGGCGTGGCCGTGGCTGTCAGCATCGGCGGGCCGGGCGCGACCTTTTGGATGGTGGTTGCGGGCCTCTTCGGCATGGCGACCAAATTCACCGAATGTACGCTGGGCGTGAAATACCGCAATGAATTCCCCGACGGCCATGTCTCGGGCGGGCCGATGTATTACATCGTCAAAGGCTTTGCCGAGCGCGGCCTGCCGCTGGGTGGCTTCATGGCGGTGCTGTTCTCGATCTTCACCATTCTGGGTGCGCTTGGCGGGGGCAATATGTTCCAGGCCAACCAAGCCCATGCGCAGCTTGCGGGCGTGCTGGGGGATTATCCGGGCTGGATCACCGGTGTGATCCTTGCCGGTGTGACCTTTGCCGTGATCGCGGGCGGTCTGAAATCCATCGCACGGGTGACGGAAAAGATCGTGCCCTTCATGGGTGTCTTCTATGTGCTGGTGTCGGTGCTGATCCTTATCATCAACTGGGACATGATCGGCTGGGCATTCGGCCAGATTTTCATGGGCGCCTTTACCGGTCTGGGTGTTGTCGGCGGCTTTACCGGGGCGTTGATCCAAGGCTTCCGTCGGGCGGCCTTCTCCAATGAAGCGGGCATCGGCTCGGCGGCCATCGCCCACTCGGCGGTGCGTACCAAAGAGCCGGTGACCGAGGGCTACGTTGCGCTGTTGGAGCCGTTCATCGACACGGTGGTGATCTGTACCATGACCGCTTTGGTCATCGTGATCAGCGGCGTGCTCAACCAAGACCCCGAAACCGGTCTCTATATCTGGAACGCCGAGGCGGGCCGGATCGCGACCGAGGGTGAAGTAAGCGGCGTGGCGCTGACCTCGGCTGCCTATGCGCGGGCCTTCTCGTGGTTCCCGGTGCTGCTGATGGTTGCGGTGGTGCTCTTTGCCTTCTCAACCATGATCAGCTGGTCTTACTATGGCCTGAAGGCATGGACCTATCTGTTTGGCGAGGGAGCGGTGAAGGAGCTCGTCTTCAAGGTGATCTTCTGCGTCTTCATCGTGATCGGTGCGGCGGCGAGCCTTGGGCCGGTGATCGACTTTAGCGATGCGATGCTCTTCTCCATGGCGATCGTGAACATCATCGCGCTCTACTTCCTGATGCCGATCGTGAAGCGCGAGTTGAACAGCTATGTTGCGCGGCTGCGTTCGGGCGAGATCGTGAAGCACAAGTAAGCGCCTTGCATTGACAAAGGGCAGCAATGCCCCTCCTTTGGCCCCTGATTTCCGATCGGGGGCCATTTTCTTGCGCAATACCATGCCATTCGCCACAAGTGGCCAAGTCATCGGCCTGCTGGGCGGGTCGTTTGACCCGGCGCATGAGGGGCATGCGCATATCACCCGCGAGGCGTTGAAACGGTTCGGGCTGGACCGCGTCTGGTGGCTGCTCAGCCCCGGCAATCCACTGAAAGAACACGGGCCAGCGCCCATGGCGCAGCGCAAAGCGCGGGCGCAGGCGGTGATGGATCACCCGAGGGTTGAGATTACGGACATCGAGGCGCAGCTTGGCACCCGCTACACGGCTCAGACGCTTGCGGCCCTTCGGAGGCACTACCCCGGTGTGCGGTTCGTCTGGCTGATGGGGGCCGACAACCTTGCGCAGTTCCACCTGTGGCAAGATTGGCGGCAGATTATGGAGACGGTGCCGGTGGGCGTGCTGGCCCGGCCCGGCCAACGTATCTCGGCCCGGATGAGCCGGGCGGCGAGGCTTTATGCGCCCTACCGGATCGCGGGGCGGAACAGCCAGCTCTTGGGCTATGCCACAGCGCCTGCGTGGTGTTTTGTAAATGTGCCGATGGTCGATGTGTCGTCCACCGCGTTGCGCGCTGCCGGGGGCTGGCGCTCAGCGTAGCCGTGCCGAGGTGATGCCGGCGGTGATGATGACGGCAAGACCCGCCCATGTCAGCGCATCGGGCAGGGTGCTGAACAGGAAGAGCCCCAGCAGCACCGCCGCGATCAGTTGGAAATAGACCAAAGGTGCCAGTCGTGTGGCGGGGGCACGGCGATAGGCGTAGAGCAGCAGCAGATTGCCCAACATCGAAAACAGCGCGCTTGCGGTCGCCAATCCGGCGACGGGCAGGGTGGCTTGCGGCAGGTTCATCAGGCCCAAGGGCAGCAGCATCACCGCACTCATTGCCAGTTGGGTAAAGGTCAGCGCGAGGGGTGGGGCGAGATCAGACAGCCAACGCGACAAGGTTAGGAAAACCCCGTAGAACAGCCCCGCGGCCACGGCGAACAGCAGCCCCGGCCCGCCGGTGCCGCCGCCCAGCCCCGGACGCACCACCAGCAGCACACCGCAAAAGCCCAGCAGGATCAGCGCGCTGCGCAGCAGGCTGATGCGTTCGCGCAGGAAAATCGCGGCCAAAAGGTAGCTGACCATCGGCCCGATAAAGAAGGCGGCAAAGACATTGGCAATCGCCTCTGTCTGGAGCGCGGTTTGAATGCAGGTGATGCCCAAGGCCAGCGTCGCGGCCCGCAGCCAAAGCCGCCAGTCGCGCATCAGCCCCCAAGTGCCGCGCGGCAGGAACGGCAGCACCATCAGCGCGCCGATGGCAAAGCGCGACCATGCCACGAAAACCGGCGCGACGCCCATGCCCGAGGTCAAAATCTTGCCCGCACTATCCCCTGCGGGGATCAGTGACATGGCGATAAACATGATCGGAATAGCGCGTTGCATAACGTCGGGTTAGCAGGTCGGCGGTTTTGTGCAACCGCGAAAGGGGGGCGCGTGTCAGACAGGTTGTGGCCGAACGCCGCATGGGGTTTATATCAAGCCCATGAGCCAGAGTTTTACACGACGCATTTTCCTTGGAACGGCCGCTGCTGCGATGGTGGCGGCCTCTGCTTGGGCCGAGTCCCCGACCACTTCGTTGCGCCCCCTGGGGCGTGATGACGACCTGTATAAACAGGTCATTCCAAACGTTTCCGAGATCATCGCAGACAGCGGGATCAGCGGCACTGTCGCCTTTGCCGTGGTCGATGTCGAAAGCGGAATCTGGCTGGAGGCGTCCAACGCCACCGATGGCATCCCGCCCGCCAGCAGCATCAAGGCGATCACCGCGCTTTATGCGCTGGATCAACTGGGCCCTGATCACGTTTTCGAGACGCGGTTGCTGGCGACCGGCGGTGTGGTCAACGGCGAGGTGCAGGGCGATCTGATCCTCGTTGGCGGGGGTGACCCGACGCTCGACAGCGACGATCTGGGACAGATGGCCGAAGAGTTGAAAGAGGCGGGCATCATTGGCGTAAAGGGCACGTTCAAGGTCTATGAGGGCGCATTTCCCGCGACCTTTGCGATTGATCCCGAACAGCCCGACCACGTGGGCTATAACCCCGGCGTTTCGGGCATCGCGCTGAATTACAACCGTGTGCATTTCGAATGGAAACGCAGTGGCGGTGGTTATGACGTGACGATGGAGGGCCGCGCGGGGCGTTATGCGCCTGCGGTGCGCGCCGCGACGATGGAAGTCGTCGATCGAAGCGGACCGGTTTACACCTATGAGAACAAACCCGACCGCGATGTCTGGACCGTGGCAAAGAGCGCCTTGGGCTCGGGCGGCGCGCGTTGGCTGCCGATCCGGCGGCCCGGCGTCTATGCGGGTGATATCTTCGCGACGATTGCCCGCAGCCACGGCATCAAGTTGGGCGATGCGGAACTGGCCGAAGCGCTGCCCGAAGGGGAGACCCTCGTCACCCATCGCAGTGCCAAGTTGCGGCCGATCCTGAAGGATATGCTGGAATATTCCACCAACCTCACGGCAGAGATGGTCGGCTTGGCCGCCAGCGCCAAACGGCTGGGGACGGTGCCCAGCCTGCGGGCCTCGGCGGCGGAGATGAACAAATGGGCGGTCGAGGAGCTGGGCATGGAAAGACCGGCGATGATCGACCACTCGGGCCTTGGCGATGACAGCAAGATGACCGTGCATGACATGGCCGGGGGGCTGGCGCGCATTCACGGCACCGGGCTGCGGCCTATTCTGAAGCCGGTCTATCTGCGCGATGACCGGGGCCGTCCAGAGCGGGACAATCCGATCAAGATCGACGCGAAAACCGGGACGCTGAACTTTGTCTCGGCGCTGGCCGGGTTTTTGACCACGCCCGAAGATCGGGTGCTGGCCTTTGCGATCTTGACCGCGAACACCGATGAACGCGCCAAGATCAGCCGGGCGGAACGGGAGCGTCCGCCGGGGGCGCGGACGTGGAACGGGCGGGCCAAACGTGTGCAGCGTGGCCTGCTGGAGCGTTGGGGGCTTTTGTATAACGTGGCCGTAAAACCCGAGCCGGAAGCCGCAGCCGAGCCTGAAACGCAGACGGCCCCCGAGCCTGACGCCGAGGGCGAGGCAGAGCCGGAAGCCGTACTGGAAGAGTCCTAACCCGCGCTTAGGTTAGATGCCGCGCCCGCGCGCCGCGCTCAATCGCGGCGGCGTGGAGTCGGTCGATGTTGAGTTCATAGCGGATCTCTTCCAGCAGGCGCAGTTCGGCTTCGTCGAGCGTGCCATCGGCGGCGGCCACGTCGCAGGCCAGGGCATAGCCGGTCTCATTCAAGCGCTCGGGCAGGGCTTCGCGGATCAGGCCAAAAAGGGCATCCAGCCCGTCTTCCTGCTCGAACAGGTCAAAGACCGTCTTGCTGATCGTCGCGACGCGGTCGTTGTCGTAGCCCGAGAACACCGGCAGCAGGTTCAGCGCGGATTCGATTTTCACCAGTTCGGCGGTACGAATGTCTTCGTCCGAGGCCGAGACCGCGATCATCAGCGCGACAAGGCTGTCTTGGGCGCTGAGCGAGAGGGAAGATGTGTCGGGCATCGCGGTATCCTTTGCACAGGTATGTTGCGGTGCAGAATATTGACCCTGAGGGTGCGAAGCAATAGGAACGGGCGACCCCGTGCGCATTGGGCGCAGGGGCGCCAAAAGATGGATGATCTAACATGTCCGAGACCCGAGACGCGGCACTTAGCAGCAAAGCATGGCCCTTTGAAGAAGCGCGCCGGGTGCTCAAACGTTATGCCAAGAAACTGCCAGAGAAGGGCTATGTGCTGTTCGAGACGGGCTATGGCCCTTCCGGCTTGCCGCATATCGGGACCTTTGGTGAGGTGCTGCGCACCACGATGATCAAGCGCGCCTTTGAAGAGATCAGCGATATTCCCACCAAGCTGGTATGTTTCTCGGACGATCTGGATGGCATGCGCAAAGTGCCCGGCAACGTGCCGCAGCAGGACATGCTGAAAGAGCACATGCACAAGCCGCTGACCGTGGTGCCGGACCCGTTCGGCACGCATGAGAGCTTTGGCCACCACAACAATGCCATGCTGCGCCGGTTCCTCGATACCTTTGGGTTCGAGTATGAGTTTTATTCCGCGCGTGAGTTCTATCGTTCTGGTCAATTCGATGAGGTGCTGCTGCGCGCCTGCGAAAAGTATGATGAGATCATGGCGGTGATGCTGAAGTCGCTGCGCGAGGAGCGTCGCCAGACCTATTCGATCTTTCTGCCGATCCACCCCGAGACGGGCCGCGTGCTTTATGTGCCGATGAAAGAGGTCAACGCCAAGGACGGCACGATCACCTTCGACGACGAAGACGGCACCGAGATGATCCTGCCGGTGACAGGCGGCAATGTGAAGCTGCAATGGAAGCCCGATTTCGGCGCACGTTGGGCCGCTCTGGATGTCGACTTTGAGATGTACGGCAAGGAACACGCGACCAATACCGCGATCTATGACCGCATCTGTGAGATCCTCGGCGGCAAGAAGCCCGAGCATTTCAGTTATGAGCTGTTCCTTGATGAGAACGGTCAGAAGATCTCAAAATCCTCTGGCAACGGCATTTCGATCGACCAGTGGCTGACCTATGCGAGCACTGAGAGCCTGTCGTATTTCATGTTCCAAAAGCCCAAAACGGCCAAGCGCATGTATTTCGACGTGATCCCCAAGGCGGTGGACGAATACCACCAGCAGCTGCGGGCCTATGAGACGCAGGACACCAAGGCGCGGCTCAACAACCCGGTTTGGCATATCCATGGCGGCGATGTGCCCCAGTCGGATATGGTGGTGCCCTTCTCGATGCTGCTGAACCTTGCGAGCGTGTCGAGCGCCGAGGACAAGTCGCAGCTTTGGGGCTTTATCCAGCGCTATGCGCCTGAGGCCACGCCGGAAAACAACCCCGGAATGGATCAGGCGGCGGGCCATGCGGTGCGCTATTTCAATGACTTCGTCAAACCGACGAAAGTGTTCCGCGCGCCGAGCGATCTGGAGCGCGAAGCGATGGAAGACCTGCGCGAGCGGCTGAAGGTTTGGGACAGTGGTCTGGATGCCGAGGCGTTGCAGAGCATGGTTTTTGCCGTCGGCAAAGAGCGTTTCGACCCGCTGCGCGACTGGTTCACGGCGCTTTACGAAGTGCTGCTGGGGGCCAGCCAAGGGCCGCGATTTGGTGGGTTTATCGCGCTTTACGGCGTGGATGAGACCGTGGCGCTGATCGACGCAGCCCTAGAAGGCAAGCTGACCAACACGTGAAACTTTTGCCTCTGCCCCTGCGTGACTTAGATCATTCAATATGGGCAAAGGGGGAAAGGCGATGCGTAAAGGGATGTTCACATTTTTCGGAGGGCTGGTGCTGTCGGCCCTCCTGAGCTTTGGTGCTATGGCGCAGCAGGCCGAGATCGAAGAGACGATCAACAGCCAATTCGACGCCTTTCGCGCGGATGACTTTGCCGCGGCCCTCGAATTCGCCACGCCGAATTTGCAGCGCTTTTTCCAGACCCCCGAGAACTTTCGCAGCATGGTAAGCAACGGCTATCCCATGGTGCAGAACCCTGCCGAGGTGCGGTTTCTTGACCGTCGCGCGGATGGGTCGCGCTTTTATCAGGTGGTGCAGGTTGTCGACCCCAAGGGGTTCACCCATTTGCTGGGCTATCTGATGGAGCAGACGGACGCAGGCTGGCGCATTGGAGGGGTGCAGATCCTCGACGCGCCGGGGGCGAACGTCTGAGCGCTGTTGCGCGGTGCCCGCACTGCGGGCCAAGCGGCGATTAACTCATCGTTGATACTTCCCTGACCTCGCGGTTCGGCCTGTCCGAGCCAGAGCAGTTGAGCGGCGCGCCCCGGTGGGAGGTGCGGACCGGGGAAAGGAAAAGCGATGAATAAGGCGATTACCGACGGCGTGGTGCTGATGCCGACACCCTTTGCGGCGGGTCTGGATGTCTGGTCAAGCGGCGATGGCACGCCGGGGTCAGACACCTATGAGAACGCGGCAAATGCGGCCTTTGTCCCGGCAGATCAGGATTTCGGCGGGGCGCTGGAATTGCTGAAGACCCAAAGCACCCAACAATTGCGCTACATGGGACAAACCACGCTGCTGCCGGGGTGTTACCTACGGGTGACGGCGCGGGTGAAGGCGATCAGTGGCAATCTGCCAACGGTGCGTATCGCGGGATACCCGGCGCAATCGGGCGGGGGCCGGGTGAGCGGTGTGACGGAAGCTGGCCCCGCGGAGACGCTTACAACCTATGGCGAGGTGGTCGAGGTGAGCGCGATCATCGGCAGCGGCGACCGGGGCGGCGTCGACATGGTTTGGGGCACCGGGGCCGTCTATGGCCATTTCGGGCTGGACCTGACCGGGCCGACCGGTGGCGTGGTTCGGATCGACGATATTGAGATCGAAGATGTCACCTCGGTTTTCCTGCGGGACATGTTGGCGCAGGTCGATGTGCGCGACTTTGGCGCGGTGGGCAATGGGGTGAGCGATGACACCGCCGCCTTTGAGGCCGCCAATGCTGCCGCCGACGGGCGCACGGTCTTGGTGCCTGCGGGGAATTATCTGCTGAACGGGGATGTCACCTTTGACACGCCGGTCAAGTTTGAGGGCCATGTCACCATGCCGGTGGGGGCCGTTCTGCTGCTGCGCCGCAACTTTGACCTGCCCAGCTATATCGAAGCCTTCGAAAACGAAGAGACCGCTTTTCTCAAAGCGTTTCAGGCGCTTCTGAACAACGCGGATCACGACTCTCTCGACATGGGCGGGCGCAAGGTGAATGTGACCGGTCCGCTGGATATGCAGGCGGCGGTGCCGGACAAAACCAGCTATGCCACGCGCCGGGTGATCCGCAATGGCCAGCTTGAGGCGGCGTCGAGCAGCAATTGGGACACGGTGGTGGTGACCTCGCAGGCGCGCTACGCCGCCTCGGACGCGCGCAAGCTGACAAATGTGACCAATATTGCCAATGTGCCCGTCGGTGCGCTGGTTGAAGGCACCGGGGTGGGGCGCGAGATCTATGTGCGCTCCAAAAACGTCGCCACGCAGGAGATCACCCTTAATGCGCCGCTCTACGATGCGGAGGGGACGCAGAATTTCACCTTCCGCAAGTTCCAGCACATGGTGGATTTCAGCGGCTTCGCCTCGCTGTCGAAGTTCGTGATGGCCGACATCGAATTCCAGTGCAACAACCGCTGTAGCGCGATCAACCTTGCGCCTGCGGGGCTGATCTTTCACCTGCGCGACTGTTTCGTCAGCCGCCCCAAGGACCGCGGTGTCACGTCGATCGGCGGGGGCTGTCAGGGCATGTTGATCGACCGCTGCCAGTTCCTGTCGGCGGAGGATGCGCTGACCGTACCGAACCGGACCTCTATCGCACTCAACACCAACGCCAACGACGTGAAGCTGCGCGACTGCCGCGCCACCAAGTTCCGCCATTTCGCGCTGCTGGCGGGGGGCAACAGCATCGTGACGGGCAATCACTTCTTTCAAGGGGATGAGGTCGACAACGGTGTGCGCTCGGCGGGGCTTATCCTTGCCTCGGCGCATACCAGCGCGGTGGTGACGGGCAATTACGTCGACAACTGCTTTATCGAATGGACGAATGAGCAGGACCCGACCCCCGCCTTCACTTCGGGCTATTCGTTCAGTGCACTCAGCATCAGCGACAATATCTTTCTATCGGGCGAGGTGGCGCCTTGGTTCAGCTATATCGTGGTAAAACCGCATGGCGCGGGGCATTTCCTGAGCGGGGTGGCGATCACCGGCAACCGTTTCCGCAGCCTGAACGGCAGCATCGACCGGGCGGAGCGGGTGGATACGACCTTTGCCGACCTTGATCTGTCGCGCTGCAAGAACGTGGTGATGAAGGGTAATTCTTTCCATGCGGTGACCACGCAGGTGGAGAATATGGCCGAGATTGAGTTCACGCAGTCCACGCCGTCAGAGACTTGGGTGATCGATACGGCGGGCCATCTGCCTTTCGAGGGGCAGGCGCTGAACAGCGATGCGCTGGTGGCTCATGGTGCGATCCGCAACGGCAACAACGTGGCGCAGTTCGATATGCCTTACGTGACACATGCCGAAGGGCCGGATCGGGATCAGCTTCATGTGGTCTGGCCGACGCCGGTGAAGGGGAAGGTCTCGGTGATGGTGCGGATGGACAACCGTTGATCCCGGCGGCTTGCTGAACCTCTGAAGGGCCCTGCCGGAGATCGGCGCGGCCTTTTTTGTCAGAACTCCCGCCAGAGGCTGAGGGTGAGGGCGGTATTTTCGGGCGCGTCGATTGGAATTTCGCTGCCCAATTGCAGGCGGTACTTGCTGAAGCTGGGCGACAGGACGATGGACGGCGCGAATTTGGCGTAGGTTTCGCCCCCGGTGTAGGTCAGAAAGACCTGCGCCATGCCGGTGGTCACCGGAGTAAAGTCCAGCCCGGCGGTGCTGTCGATCTTGATGACCTCTTGCGAAAACCCAAACTCCCACCTTGCCGAAGTATCGACGGTCAGCCAGCCGTTTCGCCCGCTCAAGGTAAAGCCGCGGCCCCAAGATAGCCCCGCCCTGAGGTGGGAAGAGATCAGATCCCCCGACCAGCTTGCTCCGGCGCCGATGTCATAGGCCCAACGCCCCAATTCGGTCGGCTCTCCCAAGGGAAGACGCAGGAAAACGGTGGCATGGCCGCTTTGCTGGCCAAAGCGGCTTTGGGCGGTGTTCAGGTCGAAGCCGAGGGTTAGGGTCTCGCGCAGCCCGTATTCGATATAGGTGCTTTGGCTGAGGTCGTAGAAATAGGTCGCCGAGAAGGAGCTTGAGATAAAGGTCGTGCCCTCTTCGCGCAGCCATGGTCCGGCCGGGGCGGCGACGGGGCTTAGCTGGCAGGCCAGCAGGGTGAGGCAAAAGGCAGATCGCATGGCAGGCTCCTGCGGCGATCTTGGTTAATAGCGGTTAACAAATCGTTGCTTCGGACGGTCGAACGTAAAAACCCGGCGCCAAGGGCACCGGGTTTCGGGGTCGTCTATGTCAGGGCTGTTACACGTGAGCTTTGTTGCCACGTGGGCCTGCGATCAGCCAGACGATGAAGCCGAGTACAGGCAGGATGATGATGCCCAACACCCAAGCGATTTTGGCAGCGCCCGAGGCGTTTGAGGTGATGACCTGATAGATGGCGTAGATGTCGGCGATGAGGACGATGAGCCCTAAAAGTCCATATTCCATTGTTTGATCCCTCTCGAATGCGTGTGTTTCTATTGAGTGATCAACCCAAGCGCGGGCCAAATTGTTCCCGAACCGCGCCGCGCGGAAGTGAGCCGATCTTTGCCAGCCCGCCCGCATGACGGGAACCGGCGCCGCCCGCCTTGGGTTTTGTCGTTACAGCAATCATGAGAGGAACAGGCCATGACTGACACAACAGCACCCGCATCGCTGGTTTCTTCGGACAATGTGAACGGCACTGCCGTTTTCAGCGCGGATGGGACCGAAATCGGCCATATCGACCACCTGATGATCGACAAGAAATCCGGCAAGGTTGCCTATGCCGTGATGGGTTTCGGTGGTTTTCTTGGCATCGGAGAAGAGCATTACCCCGTGCCTTGGAACGCGCTGGACTATGACCCAGCCCGCGACGGTTTCAGGACAAACATCGACGAGACCACGGTCAAAGGTGCGCCGGAACGGACCGAACAGTGGCACAGCGACCGCGCGTGGCAAGAGCGCACGTTTGACCACTATGGCGTGCCTTACTACTGGATTTGATCGGTATTCCCGACTGACATGGGGGAGGCGGCATCGCCTCCCTTTTTTTGTGGGGGCGTTATTCAGCGCAGCCCATTGTTTTCGCGGCGCGGATCGGGTCTCATGCCGGGACGGCGGGTTTGGCCGTGACTGGAAAGGGAATTCTCGATGCGCCGATTGATCGCTTTTAGCCTGCTGCTGACCCTCGCGGGGTGCGGCGTGCCATTCGTACCATTCATCTGATGTAGGAGATCCGTTCGATGGAAGCCTTTCTTGATACGCTCGGCGCGGTGGCGCTGATCGCACTTGTGGTCGTCGGGCTTGCCGCCGGGGCGATTGCTGGCGCCGTGGCAGGCCGGAACCGACTTCTGTACCTCATTCTGGGGGTTGTGGGCGCCGTCGCGCTGCCCTTTATCCTTGCCGCGCTTGGGGTCACGGTGGTGGCGGCGGGGGGCTTGCTTTTGCTGCTGGTCGTGGCGGCGATTGGCGCGGCACTGGTGCTGGCCTTGGTGGCGGCACTTCGACGGTAGCTTGGCCGCTCTGACATTCTGATCCTGCGTATGGGCCACCCCATGGGGCGGCCCTTTTGCGTTACCGTTTGCGGCGCTTGACGTTGCCGCCCCGCATTCCGCCACGGCCAGAGGTGCTGCGCCCCGAGGCTTGCTGGGCCGCATCGACGGCGCGGTCCACCGCCTGCTGCCGGGCCATCGGGTCATCGGCCACGGCCAAATCCACTGCTTCAAGCCGTTTGACCTCATCGCGCAGCCTTGCGGCCTCTTCGAACTCAAGGTTCTCGGCCGCTTTGCGCATGTCGGTGCGCAGCCCGTCGAGCACGGTTTGAAGGTTGCCGCCCGCCAAGGGGTTGTCGACTTTGGCGGTGACGCGGTTCATGTCCACATCGCCTTTGTAGAGCCCGGCAAGGATGTCTTCGACGTTCTTCTTGACCGTGGCCGGGGTGATGCCGTGTTCTTCGTTATAGGCGATCTGCTTGACGCGGCGGCGCTCGGTCTCGCCCATGGCGCGTTCCATCGAACCGGTGATGCGGTCGGCATACATGATGACCCGGCCTTCGGCGTTTCGCGCGGCCCGGCCAATGGTTTGAATCAATGAGGTTTCCGAGCGCAGGAAGCCTTCTTTGTCCGCATCGAGAATGGCCACCAATCCGCATTCGGGAATGTCGAGCCCCTCACGCAGCAGGTTGATCCCGATCAGCACATCAAAAGCCCCGAGCCGCAGATCGCGCAGAATTTCGATCCTCTCGATCGTGTCGATGTCGGAGTGCATGTAGCGCACGCGGATGCCCTGTTCGTGCATATATTCGGTGAGGTCTTCGGCCATGCGTTTGGTCAGCACGGTGCAGAGTGTGCGGTAGCCATCGGCGGCGACTTTGCGCACCTCATCTAGCAGATCATCGACCTGCATTTCGACGGGCCGGATCTCGACTTGGGGGTCCAGCAGGCCGGTGGGGCGGATCACCTGTTCGGTAAACACACCGCCGGTCTGCTCAATCTCCCATGCCGCGGGCGTGGCCGAGACAAAGACCGACTGCGGGCGCATGGCGTCCCATTCCTCGAACTTCAACGGGCGGTTGTCCATGCAGGACGGCAGACGGAAGCCGTGTTCGGCCAGCGTGAATTTGCGCCGATAGTCGCCTTTGTACATGCCACCGATCTGCGGGACCGAAACGTGGCTCTCATCGGCAAAGACGATGGCGCTGTCGGGGATGAATTCGAACAGGGTGGGGGGCGGCTCACCCGGCGCGCGGCCCGTCAGATAGCGCGAATAGTTCTCGATCCCGTTGCAGACGCCGGTGGCCTCTAGCATCTCAATGTCGAAATTGGTGCGCTGTTCCAGCCGCTGCGCTTCCAGCAGCTTGCCATCGGCAACGAGTTGGTCGAGCCGGGTGCGCAGCTCTTTCTTGATGCCGATGATGGCTTGGGACATCGTCGGTTTCGGCGTCACGTAGTGGCTGTTGGCGTAGACGCGGATCTGGTCGAACGTGTCCGTCTTCTCGCCCGTCAGCGGGTCGAACTCGGTGATGCTTTCCAGTTCCTCGCCAAAGAAGCTGAGCCGCCATGCGCGGTCATCAAGGTGAGCGGGGAAGATTTCAAGGCTATCACCGCGCACACGGAAAGAGCCGCGCTGAAAGGCTGCATCGTTGCGCTTGTACTGCTGGGCGACCAGATCGGCGATCACCTTGCGCTGGTCGTACATGCCGCCCGCTTTCAAGTCTTGCGTCATCGCGCCGTAGGTCTCGACGCTACCGATGCCGTAGATGCAGGAAACCGAGGCCACGATGATCACGTCGTCACGCTCCAACAGCGCGCGGGTGGCGGAGTGGCGCATCCGGTCGATCTGTTCGTTAATCTGGCTCTCTTTCTCGATGAAGGTATCAGACCGCGCGACATAGGCTTCGGGCTGGTAGTAGTCGTAGTATGAGACGAAATATTCCACCGCGTTGTCGGGGAAGAAGCCTTTGAATTCGCCGTAAAGCTGCGCCGCCAGCGTCTTGTTGGGCGCAAGGATGATCGCCGGGCGCTGCGTTTCCTCGATCACCTTGGCCATGGTGAAGGTCTTGCCCGTGCCGGTCGCGCCCAGAAGCACCTGATCGCGCTCGCCCGAGTTCACCCCTTCGGTCAATTCCTTGATCGCGGTGGGCTGGTCGCCCGCCGGAGCGAACTCGGTCACCAGCTTGAACTTATGGCCGCCCTCCAGCTTTGGGCGGCTGCGCACGTCTGGCGCGGGGTTTGCCAGCATCGGCATCCCCTCGGATTTGTCGGAATGGGCATAGGGCATCGCGGGTATCCTTCGTCAAGCTTCCCATAGGTGCCCTCTTTCACGCGGGGTTCAAGGGGCAGGGGGCCGCGGAGGGCGCTTTTGCCGCTACTTCATCAGCCGTTTGCGATTCTGTCGCACCTTGCGGGCAAGGGGCGCGAGCGAGGCGTTCATGACTTGATCGGGGCTTTTGCCCAGCATCATTGCCTGCGTCCCGGCGCTGAAGGCTTTAACCATGGCGGGGCCTTTCTCGGCGACCATGCGGTTATTTTCACCGGGGCGCGCGGGCAGCGCACCGGCCATGGCCAAAAGGCGCAGGGACATCACGATCTGGGTTTCGACTGCCAAGGCGGCAAACTGGCTTTGCAAAGCAAAGAAGGTAAAGGGGGTCATATCGTGCACTCCAATGGGGTAGTCATCATGTAGTCTCTGCACCGCAGCATGGTAGGGTTTATTTGCACGATCCTGCATTCCCTTGCCCCTTGGCACGGAATATTAGATAAAGCCCGAGGTTCCTGAAGCGAGAGTCCCGAAATGCGCGCACGTATCTACCAACCCGCCCGTACAGCGATGTCCTCCGGCACGGCCAAGACCCGTGTTTGGTTGCTTGAGTTTTCGCCCGCGGAAGCGCGCAGCGTTGATCCGCTGATGGGCTGGACCTCGTCCGATGATACGCAGAGCCAAGTGCGCTTGCAGTTCGACACCCGCGAAGCCGCCGAAGAATACGCCCGCGATCACGGCATCGACGCGCAGGTGCAACTGCCCAACAAGCGCAAGCCCAACATCCGCGCCGGTGGCTATGGCGAGAATTTCGCGACCGGACGGCGTGGGGCGTGGACCCACTGAGGGTCAGACGGCTCTGCACTTCACCTGATCAACATCGCTGCTGGCCCCGCTTGCGGAAGGCTTGCGTGATTGTGCAGCGATCTCGCTGACAACTGCCACAGTGGCGAAGACTGGCGCTGTTTAAGCGCCAGTGACCTTCACTTGGTACCGCCAGATCAGGTCTCAGCCGGGGCTGCCGCCGCTCCGTTTCTGCGGCGCGTTACAGCCCCGATGATCGCCTCAATTGCCCCACAATCTGGTGCAGACCGGAGGAATCTCGCCTTCAATCGCCGCCATTGCGTCGACGATAAGATCTTCGCGCCAGCGGCGGCCTGCGATTTGCACGCCGATGGGCTGCGGTCCGTTGGGCAGCTCTGCGATATGCGTGGGGATGTTGCCCGCGGGCAGGCCGGTAAAGTTCATGACGAAAGACCAAAGCCCCTTGCCCAAGACCTCACGAACACCTTCCAGACCTTCGGTGTCGCGCCCGGCTGTGAAGAACGGGGCAAACATGAAGGGGGTCAACACGAGGGGGTAATCCTCTAGAAACAACGACCATTCGCGCGCGTAATGGGTGCGTTTGGCGACCATGGCGAGTTGTTCATTGCCTTTGAAGGGCGGGTATTCGGTGTAGTAATTTTCAAAGATCGCCTTCAGATCGTCAGACCCATGGGCCCGGATATCCTCGCCCATCAGGGCCTCGACTTCGCCCATGAGGGCGCGATACCCATTTTTCCCGGTTTCATAGGCGAGCGGCGGCTCCACCTCTTCGACGGCATAGCCTGCATTGGAGAGCGCAGATGCCGCCTTGTCGAGGGCGGTGGCCACGTCCGGGTGCAGGCCAAAGCCGAAATCATCGCGGGTAAAGGCCACGCGGATCGGGCCTTCGATCGCATCGCCACGCCACGGCAGGGGCACGTGAAACGGATCACGCGCATCCGCGGCGATCAGGCTGGGCATCGACAGATGCAGGTCCGCTGCCCTGCGCGCAATCAGCCCCTGCACCGACATGGATTGCGCCAAGAAGCCCCGCTCGGCCTTCTGGCTTGGGTTGAATGCGGCCACCCGGCCCAGACCGGGCTTTACCGTCACCGCCCCATTGGCCGAGGCCGGGAAGCGCAGGGAGCCGCCAATGTCATTGCCATGCGCCAGCGCGCCGATCCCCGCCATGACAGCCGCCCCCGCCCCGCCGGAGGAGCCGCCCGCCGACAGGTGCCGCCCCCAAGGGTTGTAGGTGCGCCCATAAAGCGGGTTGTCGGTATCGGCGCGAAAGGAGAATTCCGGCGTGTTGGTGCGCCCGATCACGATGGCGCCCGCTTGTTTGAGATTGCGCACCACCGGCGCATCCTCGGGCGCGATGACATCTTTAAAGGCAGGGACACCGTTGCTGGTGGCGTGGCCCTTTTGATCTACGTTGATCTTGATGGTGACCGGAACACCGTGCAGCGGCCCCTTGGGCGCGCCGCTTTGATCGAGCGCCGCCGCTTCGGCGCGGGCCTCGGCAGCGAGGTTCTCGACCACCGCGTTCAAAGCCGGATTGACCTCTTCCATGCGCGCAATCGCCGCCTCGGTCGCTTCAACCGCCGAGAGTTTTCCTGCGCGGGTTGCGCTTGCGATTTCCTGCGCGTCCCATTGCCAAAGCGGTTTACTGTCGGTCATTCCGGTTCCTTTCGTTCAGTCGTTTTTTCTAAGCGGCATCCGCGCCCCGATGTCGCGAACTTCGGAGAAAGAATTTAGCAACGCAAGTAAATTCGCGGCGAAATGCGTGGGCGTCGTCGGGGCTGGTTATATTGCAGGCTTTTCGCAGCCCCTGCGCGGCTGGCCAGTGTTTGGGGGCAGAGCGGTCCCGCATGGGCGGCCAAAAACAGGATCATCCGGCCATGATGGCGTTGGCGGCTTCGATGGCCAAGGGCGCTGCTTTGGCGACAAACTCTTCCGGCGTGTATTCCGACAGGGAACCGGCAAGGTGGATGGCGCTGAGAGGGGCGCCGTTGCGGTCGGTTATGGCAACGCCCACCGCCACCTCGCCCAACGCGTATTCATCGCATACCACGGCAAAGCGGTTTTCGCGGGCGAGGCTGAGTTCGGCCATGATCGTTTCAGGGTCGGTCCTGGTGCTGGAGGTAAAGGGATGCAGCGGCGCGCGGGTGAGAATTTCGCGCGCCTCGTCTTCGGGAAGATGCGAAAGCGCCGCGCGCCCGCCTGCGGTGCAAAATGTTGGCACGCTGTGGCCCACAAGTGTCGCGAAAAAGGTCTCGCGTTTGCTTTGCATCCGCAGGGCATAGATCAGGCGCGTCTCGTCATAGAGGCTCAGGTCGACCCGTTCGCGCAGGGATTTGCGCAGTTCCAGCAAGACCGGGGTGGCTTTTTGCACCACGGGGTCGAGCCGCAGCAGATCAAGCGTGTGATCCAGCAGGCGGATGCCCGGCAGATATCCGCGGTCGTCCCCGCTGCGCCGGATATAGCCACTCTTCGTGAGCGTATGCACCAATCGTTGGGCCGCGGATCGGTCGATCCCCGCGGTCTTGGCGATGTCGGAAAGCGTCATCGGCCCGGTCGCGTGGTGAAAGGCTCCCAACACCTGCATTGCGCGATCTGCTGCCCGGACGAACAACCGGTCGTCATCTGCCTGATTCTGCGCCGCCTGCGGGGCGTCTTCTCGGAAAAAACTACTCATGAATGGCCTGTAGTTGACGAATCGTTAATGCGCCGCTTACGCTTGCTCTGCACTATAGGTGTATCGCTATACGATACTCAAGAGGTGCGGGCTCGCAAATGCCGGGCTGAGCAAGGCGAAGGAGACAGGTTTGGGAAGTGGTTCTGGAATGCGCGTCGCTGTTGCGGGCTTTCTGCACGAGACAAACACATTCGCCCCCAATCCAGCGGATATGGAGGCTTTTCAACGCGGCGGCGGCTATGTCCCCATGGTGCACGGCGCGGCGATGTTGCCCGCTTTCCAAGAGGTAAATCTTGGCATGGCAGGCGCGCTGCGGGTTGGGCAGGCCCAAGGCTGGGATATTGTTCCGATCCTTTGGGCGGGGGCGATCCCTTCGGCCCATGTAAACCGCGACGCCTATGAAATGATCGCCGGTGAGATCATCGAAGGCATCCGAAACGCCGGACCGCTCGACGGAGTCTTTTTGGACCTGCACGGCGCCATGGTGGCTGAACATCTCGACGACGGAGAGGGCGAGTTGGTCCGACGTCTGCGCGAGGTCGTGGGGCCGGATTTGCCCATCGCAACGGCGCTCGATCTTCATGGCAATATCTCTGAAGATTTTGTTTCGAATGTCGATGTGCTGGTCGGCTTTCGTACCTATCCGCATGTGGATATGGCCGAAACCGGCGCCGCTGCGGCCCGCCATCTTGACCGGATCATGACCACGGGCCTGCGCCCGGCCAAGGCCTTTCGCCAGATGTCATATCTGGTGCCGATCCCGTTTCAATCGACCGAAATGTCGCCGGGGCGCGAGATCTATGAGGGTGTTGCTGCCTGCGAAGTTGCCGGGGCGCTATCGGCCAGCCTGTTCATGGGCTTTCCAGCCGCGGATATACCTGACTGTGGCCCCGTGGCCGTGGCCTATGGCGAAACTCAGGCCGACGCCGATGCCGCCGCCGACAAGCTTGCGGCGTCCTATGAGGCGGCAGCGCCCGCTTTTCTACAGAACGAAGCCTATGACCCCGACGCGGCGGTGGCAGAGGCGCTTTCACGCGCCGCCGGGCCGGGCAGGGGGCCTGTCGTCATCGCCGACACCCAAGACAATCCCGGCGCGGGGGGCGTTTCAGCGACCACCGGCATGTTGCGCGCCTTGGTCAAGGCAGGGGCGCAGAATGCAGCCATCGGTTTGATCGTCGACCCCGCCACCGCCGAAGCGGCCCATCTGGCCGGGGTGGGGGCCGACGTTAATGTCGCCCTTGGCGGCCATGCCAGCGTGACGAACGACGCGCCGTTTCAGACAACGGCCACCGTGATGCATCTGTCTGACGGGACGCTGCGCGCGACCGGCCCCTATTATGGCGGCACGGCGCTGAACCTCGGCCCCTCTGCCTGTCTGCGCATCGGTGGTGTTCATGTCGTCGTGACCAGCCGCATCGCCCAGATGGCCGACCGGGAGATGTTTCGCTTTGTCGGCATCCCGCCCGAAGAGATGGACCTGCTGGTGGTCAAAAGCTCCACCCATTTCCGAGCAGACTTTGCCCCCATCGCGCGCGACATCCTTGTCGCCTGCGCGCCGGGGCCGATGCCCCTCAATCCGGCCGATCTGCCCTTCACGCGCCTGCGCTCTGGGCTTCGGCTGTCCCCAGATGGTCCCCGGTTCGGGGCCGACGGTGCACCTTCTGCACCACCTGACCATGGCGGCAAGACCGCCATGGCCCAATAAAAAATCAAAAGATCACTCAACAAGGGAAAACCACATGATACCTCTTCGATCCGCATTGAAACAGTCGCGCGGACTTGCCGCCGCCTTCGCCGCCACCACGGCGCTTTTGGCGCCCGGCTCACTGGCGGCGCAGGATGGCGAAACGACCATCACGGCGGTCATGCACTCGGGCCTGCGGGTTCTTGATCCGGTCATCACCACCGCGCATATCACCCGCAACCACGGCTATATGATCTATGACGTGCTGACCGCCGTGGACGAGAACTTTGAGCCGCAGCCGCAGATGGCCAGCTGGGAAGTCTCCGAAGACGGGTTGGTCTATACCTTCACCCTGCGCGATGGGCTGATGTTCCATGATGATGCGCCAGTCACCGGCGAAGATGTCGTGGCCTCTCTCAAACGCTGGGGCAAACGTGATGGTGGTGGCCAGCTGATCTTTGACGTGACCGAAAGCCTTGAGGCCAGCGACGAAAAGACCGTCGTTTGGACCCTGACCGAGCCTTTCGGACCGCTCTTGTCGGTGATTTCCAAACAATCCGCGGTGCCGCCTTTCATCATGCCCAAGCGCGTGGCCGAAACCTCGGCGGATGAGACGATCACGGAATACATCGGCTCCGGCCCCTTCGTCTTTAACCAAGACGAATACGAGCCCGGCGTGAACGTCACCTATGAGAAGTTCGACGACTACGTCCCACGGGACGAGGAAGCCTCTTGGATGGCGGGCGGCAAGGTCGTCAATGTCGACCGTGTGGTCTGGACCACGATGCCCGACGCGCTGACCGCGATCAACGCGCTCTCGGCGGGGGAGATCGACTATCTCGAACAGGTGCAGATCGACTTGCTGCCGATCCTCGAAAGCAGCCCCGAGGTCACTGTCGAGACACGCGATGATCTTGGCTATGTCACCATCGGTCGGCCCAACCACCTGCACCCGCCCTTTGACAACAAGCTGGTCCGTCAGGCGGCGATGGCGGCACTGGATCAAGAATCCATGCTGCAAACGATGCAGGGCGACCCGGCCTATTATAACGTCTGCGGTGCGATCTTTGGTTGTTCGACACCCTTGGGTGACGAAGCGGATGCAGAGATCGTCACCGGTGGCGCGGACCCTGAAAAGGCCAAGGCGCTGCTCGAAGAGGCAGGCTATGACGGCACGCCGATCGTGTTGATGGCGCCAACGGATGTGATCAGCCTGATCAACCAACCTGTTGTGGCTGCCCAAGCCCTGCGCGAAGCGGGTTTCGAAGTCGACATGCAGTCGATGGACTGGCAATCGGTCGTGCAGCGCCGCGCCCAGCAAAGCCCGGTCTCCGAGGGCGGCTGGAACATGTTCTTTACCAACTGGATGGTGCCCGAGATTTCGGACCCGCTGACCAACGTGATGGTCAGTGGCCGTGGCGACGAGGCGTGGTTTGGTTGGCCGACTGATCCCGAGATCGAAGAACTGCGGGCCATGTTCATGAAGGCCGAAGGGCCCGAGGCGCAAAAAGAAGTGGCTGTCGAAATCCAGAAACACGTCATGGATAACGTCAACTACATCATGATGGGGGAATATCTGATCCCGCAGGCGCGCCGCAACACGATCCAGAACATGCTGCCATCGCCCGTGCCGGTGTTCTGGAACATGACCAAAGAGGCGGAATAATCCAGCCCTCGGAGAGCGCGCCCGCCGCGCTCTCCACCGTCATCTCTGCACGCAGGCAGCGCCCCGAACCGACTTCGGGACTGCCTTCTTTCCGCCGAAAGGGACCTTCCGGAAAATGCTCGTCTATATCCTGAAGCGCGTCTTGGCCACGATCCCGGTCATGCTGATCGTCGCCATCTTCGTCTTCCTTCTGCTGCGTCTCACCCCCGGTGATCCGGCAGCCATTCTCGCCGGCGATGCCGCCACCCCCGCACAGCTTGAACGGATCCGTGACCGTCTGGGTCTGAATGATCCGCTGCTGACACAGTTTTTCACATGGATCGGCCAATTGCTGCGCGGTGATCTGGGCGTCTCGCTTTTGTCGAACACCTCCGTGGCGGGCATGTTGGGCGACCGGCTGGGACCGACCATCAACATCGCGCTGATGACCATCACGATCTCTGTCCTGCTGGCGGTGCCGATGGGGGTGATCGCCGCCTGGCGTCACCGGACATGGGTCGATTTTCTGGTGATGTCCTTCTCGGTGCTGGGCTTTTCGGTGCCGGTCTTCGTGATCGGCTATATCCTGATCCAAATCTTCGCGATTGAACTGCGTTGGGTGCCGGTGCAGGGCTACAAGGCCCCGTCGGACGGCATCGGGCCGTTCTTCTCGCGGGCCATTCTGCCCTCGCTGACGCTGGCCACGATTTATGTGGCGCTCATCGCGCGGATGACCCGCGCCTCCATGCTCGAAGTGCTGGGCGAGGATTACATTCGCACTGCGCGGGCCAAGGGCGTGCGGGAGAATGTCGTGCTGTTCCGCCATGCGCTGCGCAATGCCGCGGTGCCGATCCTGACCATCATTGGCACCGGTTTCGCGCTGCTGATCTCGGGCGTGGTGGTGACGGAAAGTGTCTTTAACATCCCCGGCATCGGGCGTCTGACGGTCGATGCGATCCTCGCGCGCGACTACCCCGTCATTCAGGCGATGATCCTGCTGACCGCGGGCATCTACGTCTTCGTGAACCTCTTGGTTGACGTCTCCTATTCATTCTTCGACCCAAGGATCCGGTACTGACATGATCGAGCAACCCCAATCCCGTCACAGCGCCTTTCAGGTGCTGACCGGACTGCTTTCCCTGCCTGCGGGCGCGAGGGTCGGTATCGGCCCTATGCTGGCGGCTCTGACCCTTGTAACCATCGTGCTGGCCTCCATTCTGGCGCCACTCTACGTGCCTTATGACCCGCTGGCGATGAACTCGGCTGCGCGGCTCAAACCACCGTCCGAGGAGTTTCTGCTGGGCACCGACCCATACGGGCGGGACACATTCTCCCGCGTGATGGTGGGCGGGCGCGTGTCGCTGCTCATTGGCGTCGGCGCGGCGCTGGTCAGCGTCGCCATCGGCTTGGCCATCGGCCTTGTGGCTGGGTTCTTCCGCATGGCCGACAGCATCATCATGCGGATCATGGACAGCCTGATGGCGATCCCCGCGATCCTGCTAGCGATTGCCTTGGTTGCGCTGAACGGGCCAAGCCTCGGCTCGGTCATCATCGCCATCACCGTGCCCGAGGTGCCGCGTGTGGTCAGGCTGGTGCGCTCGGTCGTGCTCTCAGCGCGTGAAGAGCCCTATGTCGAGGCCGCCATCGCGCTTGGCTCCTCCATGCCCAAAATCCTAATCCAACACCTGATGCCCAACACCATGGCGCCGCTGATCGTGCAGGGCACCTATATCTGCGCCTCTGCAATCCTGATCGAAGCGATCCTGAGCTTCCTCGGCGCGGGCGTCAGCACCGAGATCCCGACATGGGGGAACATCATGGCCGAAGGACGCACCTACTTTCAGATCAAGCCGGGGCTCATCTTCTGGCCGGGCCTGCTGCTGTCGCTTTGCATCCTGTCGATTAACCTGTTGGGCGACACTGCACGCGATCTGCTCGATCCGCGCATGAAGAAACGGGAGGGCTGAGAGATGCAGTTCAAGAACAAAGACTTTTCAGACGCCCGTGAGGTGCTCAAAGTGCGCGATCTGCGCATTGGGTTGAGCGGGCGTCCACAGGCCAAACCGGTGATTGATGGCATCGATCTGACTATCCGGGCGGGTGAGACGCATTGCTTGGTGGGTGAATCCGGTTCGGGCAAATCCGTGACCTCGCTGGCGGCCATGGGGCTGCTGCCAAAATCGGCCCTAGAGGTACAGGGCGGCAGCATCACGTTGGATGATTTCGAGATCACCAGCGCCAGCCACGCCCAGATGCGCCAGTTGCGTGCGCGGCGGATCGCGATGATCTTCCAAGAGCCGATGACCGCGCTGAACCCGGTGCTGCGGGTGGGCGAGCAGATCATGGAAGTGCTCAACATGCACAGTGATCTCAGCCAGTCCGAGGCCAAGAAACGCACGCTCGACATGATGGATCAGGTGCATCTGCCGGATGTGAACCGCATCTTCTCGGCCTTCCCGCACCAGCTTTCCGGTGGGCAGCGGCAGCGCATTATGATCGCCATGGCGCTGATCCTCGACCCCGATCTGCTGATCGCGGATGAGCCGACAACGGCGCTGGATGTGACCACGCAGTTGCAGATCCTCAAGCTGATTGCCGAGATGCAAGAGCGGCACGGTACCGCCGTTCTCTTCATCACCCATGACATGGGCGTGGTGGCCGAGATCGCGGATACCGTGACGGTCATGCAGCAGGGCAAGATCGTCGAACGCGCGCCGATCGAAAAGCTGCTGACCGATCCGCAAAAGGACTATACCCGCACGCTTTTGACGGCGGTGCCAAACCTCACCCCGCGCCCCGCAAGGGCGGCGGCAGCGCAGAGCGAGGTGGTGCGTGTCGCCGGGCTCGATATGACCTATGGCGGCGGCGGCTTCCTGCGCCGCAGCGAAGGGGTCAAGGCCGCGCAGGATGTCAGCTTTACCATTCAGCCGGGGCGGACGCTGGGCATTGTGGGCGAGTCCGGCTCCGGCAAATCCACTGTGGCACGGGCCATTATGCGGCTGATCGACCCGACAGCAGGCAGCGTGAATGTCGCGGGGACCGAGATTGCCAAACTCTCGCGCCGCCAATTGCGCGACCACCGCAAACATCTGCAGATCGTGTTTCAGGATCCCTACCGCTCGCTCAACCCCCGTTGGACCGTGGCGCGCAGCCTTTGCGAAGGGCCGATCAACTTCGGCACCCCGCGTGCCGAAGCGATGCGCCATGCCGCCGAATTGATGGAGCTGGTGGACCTGCCGCGCGACGCGCTTGACCGCTATCCACATCAGTTCTCGGGCGGGCAGCGCCAGCGTATTGCCATTGCGCGGGCGGTGGCGATGAAGCCCGATCTGCTGGTCGCGGATGAGGCCGTCTCGGCCCTCGACGTGAGTGTGCAGGCGCAGGTGCTCGACCTTTTGGATGACATTCAAGAGAAGTTCGGCGTGGCCATGCTGTTTATCACCCATGACCTGCGCGTCGCGGCGCAGATTTGTGACGAGGTGTTGGTCATGCAGCGCGGGCAGGTCGTTGAATACGGCCCCGCAGGCGATGTGCTGGCCAATCCACATCACGACTACACCCGCAACCTGATCGAAGCGGCACCCGGCCGCCATTGGGATTTTGCCAACTACCGCGCGCTCGGCAGCGCCGCCATGACGACAGGAGCCACCGCATGACCATTCTTCCCAAGATCGAAGCCTTTGCCGCCGATCTCACCGCCATCCGCCAAGATATCCACGCCCATCCCGAACTGGGGTTCGAAGAGGTCCGCACCGCGGGCATCGTGGCCGAAAAGCTGCGCGCCTATGGCGTGGACGAGGTGCACGAAGGGCTGGGCGGCACGGGTGTTGTCGGCATCATCAAGGGCGCGGGCGGCGGCAACCGCCGTGTGGGGCTGCGCGCAGATATGGACGCGCTGCCGATTGTGGAGGATTCCGGCGTGCCCTACACCTCTACCAACCCCGGGCGGATGCATGCCTGCGGCCACGATGGCCACACCACCATGCTGCTGGGCGCCGCGCGTTATTTGGCGGAGACACGGGATTTCGACGGCACCGTGGTGCTGATCTTTCAACCCGCCGAAGAGGGCTTGGGCGGCGCGCGCCGGATGCTGGAGGAGGGGCTCTTCGAGAAATTCCCCTGTGACGAGATCTATGGGATGCACAACGATCCAAACTCGGAGCCGGGTGTGGTCAATGTTACCCCCGGCGCGGCCATGGCGGGGGCGGCATTCTTTGACATTACCGTCAAAGGCACCGGCAGCCACGCGGCGATGCCGCATCAGTCGCGTGACCCCATCGTCATCGGCACGGCGCTGGTGCAGCAGTTGCAATCCGTCGTCAGCCGCAACACCCCGCCGACCAAGCCGATCGTGCTGTCTGTCACTAAATTCAACGCAGGTTCGGCCTATAACGTGGTGCCTGACACTGCCACCATCGCGGGCACGATCCGTTATTTCCACCAAGACGTGATCGAGATGGCCGAGGCCCGGATGCGCGAACTCTGCGCAGGCATGGCCAGTGCTTATGGGATCGAGATCGCAGTTGATATCCGCAACGTCTTTGACGTGTTGATGAACGATCCGGAACTCACCACCGCCTATGTCGAGGCTGCCGCCAGCGTGGTCGGGGGCGAGAACGCTCATGTCTCGACCGAGCAGGCCAGCGGGTCGGAGGATTTCGCGGATATGCTGAAGGTCGTGCCGGGCGCCTATTGCCGGGTGGGCCATGCGGGCAGCGTGCCCTTACACAACCCCGGTTTCGTGTTGGATGACGGCATCCTGCCCATCGGTGCCTCGATCTATGCGCGGATCGTTGAGACGCGCCTGCCGAAGGTCGGCAGCTAAGTCTTTGCACCTACATGCTTTAATTTAAGCCATTCGCCCTGCTGTCGCGCGGCGGAGAAAAGGAATTTGAATATGACCAATCCGCTCGATTTGCCCTTTGATACCGAAGAAATGCTCACCGGGCTGCGCCCTTGGATCGAAACCGAAAGCCCCACATTCGACGGGGCGGCGGTGAACCGGATGATGGATGTGGTGCAGCACGATCTGGCGGTCTTAGGCGCGCGGACCGAGCGTATCCCAAGCCCGATGGGGCTGGGCGACAGCCTGCGCGCGGAGATGCCTCATCCCAAAGCGGGCGAGGGGGGCATTTTGCTTTTGGGCCATATGGACACGGTTCACCCCATCGGCACCTTGGCCAAACTGCCCTACAAACGCGAAGGCGAAATTTGTTATGGGCCCGGCCTGATGGACATGAAGGGCGGCAATTACGTCTATCTTGATGCGCTGCGCAAACTGCTGGCCGCCGGGGTTGAAACACCGCTGCCGGTGACGGTGCTGTTCACCCCTGATGAGGAAATCGGCACCCCCGCCACCCGCCGGCTGATCGAAGAGGAAGCCAAACGTCATAAATACATCCTCGTCCCCGAACCTGCGCGGCCCGACGGCGGCGCGGTGATCGGGCGCTATGCCATCGCGCGCTTCAACCTCCGGACGCGGGGCCGCCCCAGCCACGCGGGCTGGGCGCTGTCCGAAGGCCGCTCGGCCATTGCGGAGATGGCCAAAGCCGTGGGCACGATCGAAGGCATGACCACGGAGGACTGCACCTTCTCTCTCGGTGTTTTTCACGCGGGGCAATGGGTCAACTGTGTATCCTCGGTCTGTGATGCGGAAGTGCTTAGCATGGCCAAGACACAAGAGCAGCTTGACGCCGGGGTTGAGAAGATGATGGCGCTGAACTCGGACGAGGGCGACGTGATCATGGAAATCCGCCGCGGCGTGACCCGCCCGGTTTGGGAGCCGGATCAGCCCGGCACGATGGCCATGCTGAAGCTCGCGCAGGAAGTCGGAGGCGAACTGGGGATTGAAATCACCGGAAGCTCTGCCGGGGGCGGATCGGACGGCAACTTCACCGGTTTCCTTGGGCTGCCAACGCTGGATTCCATCGGCGTCCGCGGCAAGGGGCTGCATACCTTGCAAGAGCATATCTATATCGACAGCCTGACCGAGCGGGCCAAGCTGGCGGCGGGTCTGTTCTGTCGCCTGACACCGTAAAGAGGGATCGATGGCCCGGAGGGGGCTGTCGGTTCCCCCCTACGCCAGCCCGGCAGCCATCTGCTGCGCGTCGCCCCATGCACGGGGGGATTGGCCATACATGCGCTTGAATTCCCGGTTGAATTGCGAGGCGCTGACATAGCCCACACCCATCGCCCCGCTGACCGTGGTCCCGCCTGCGATTCTCATGGCGGGATTGTGCAGCCGCATGGATTTAACGAACTGAATCGGCGACATCCTATGCCTATGACAAACTACCTTGGTCAAACTGTGGGTGGGCCGAGGCGGAAACCGGCTTTTGCTGGACGGTGAAAGGGGCGGGCGGGGCGTGGTTCCACCCCGGCGGAAGCCTGTGATATCCGCATGCATTGGGCGCCGAAGGAGAGTGTCGTTCCGCATGTCAATTGCACAATAAAGTTGCAGTTTATCAGTCGTCAGCGGACAATTCTTGCCAAATGAGATCATTCGGTTAGTCTCTGATCTCGGGTCGCCCGACCAATAGCGTATTTCAAGTAAGCAAAGGGGCGGCCACTCTGGGAGGAGGAAACATGACTGAGACTAAAAAGTTCAATCGACGTTCGTTCCTGACGAAGTCCGCACTTGCTGGGGGGGCCGCTACCGGGAGCATGCTGGCCGCACCGGCGGTGTTGGCCCAAGCGCCGATCGTCATCAAGATGCAGACGTCGTGGAACGACGCCAACATCTGGCAAGACTTTGCCCGCGATTACGCGACACGGGTGGAGGAGATGTCGGGAGGGCGTCTCAAGGTCGACGTGCTGCCTGCGGGCGCGGTAGTCGCGGCGTTTCAGGTGCTCGATGCCGTGAACGACGGTCTGATCGACGCGGCGCATTCGGTGCCCGTCTATTGGTACGGCAAAAACAAAGCCGCGTCGCTCTTTGGCACCGGGCCGGTCTTTGGTGGCTCTGCCACCACCATGCTGTCGTGGTTCTACCAAGGTGGCGGTCAGGAGCTTTATAACGAGCTGACCCAAGATATCATGGGCCTCGACGTTGTGGGCTACATGGGCTTCCCAATGTTTGCGCAGCCCTTTGGCTGGTTCAAAGATGAGGTGAACTCCGTCGACGATCTGCAGGGCTTCAAATACCGCACCGTGGGTCTGGCTGCCGATCTGATGGCCAAGCTGGGCATGTCGGTCGCACAGTTGCCGGGCGGGGAGATCGTGCCCGCGATGGAACGTGGCGTGATCGACGCCTTTGAGTTCAACAACCCGTCGTCGGACAAAGACTTTGGCGCGCAGGACGTGGCCAAGAACTACTACCTGTCGTCCTATCACCAAGCGTCTGAGAGCTTTGAATTCCTGTTCTCCAAGATGTTCCTCGAAGACCTCGATCCCGATCTTCAGGCGATCCTGAAATACGCTGTTGAAGCGGTCTCGACCGCGAACACGGCCAAGGCGATGGACCGCTATTCGGCGGACCTTCAGTTCTTGCAGAACGAGGCTGGCGTGACCGTGCGGCGCACGTCCAAAGATATCTTGGATGCGCAGCTTAAGGCTTGGGATGAACTGATCCCCGAGTTGGAATCCGATCCCTTCATGAAAAAGACCCTCGACAGCCAGCGCGAATGGGTCGACCGCGTGGCCTATTACGAGTTGATGAACTCGCCGGATTACGGTCTTGCTTACGAGCATTACTTCCCCGGCAAGATCAAACTCTGATCCCGCAATCCCATAACATCACCGCGAACTCCGGCGCATCAGCGCGCCGGGGTTCGTGCGAGATACCGAGGGCATCATGATATCTTTCATTCGGTTCGCCGATAACCTTTCCGCATGGTTCGGCAAGGCTTTCGCTTGGCTCATTTTGCTGATGTCCATCGGCACGGGCTACGAAGTTTTTGTGCGCTATGTGCTGAACAATCCCACCGCTTGGGCGCTGGACGTGTCCTTCATCATGTATGGTACGCTCTTTATGATGGGCGGGGCCTATACCCTGTCGCGTGGGGGGCATGTGCGGGGGGATTTCCTGTACCGGCTGTTCCAGCCGCGCACCCAAGGCATGATCGACCTCGTGCTCTACATCATCTTCTTTTTCCCCGGGGTCACGGCGCTGATCCTCGCGGGGTGGAAATACGCCGCCCGGTCTTGGTCATATGGCGAAGTGTCGGTCAACAGCCCGGCGGGCGTGCCGATCTATCAATTCAAGGCGATCATCGTGGCGGCGGGGATCCTGCTGTTCATCCAAGGCATTGCGCAGGTCTGCCGCTGTCTTATCGCCATACGTTCCAACTACTGGCTCGAAGCCGAGGAAGACGTCTTTGAGACCGAAGACCTCATGATGCGCGAAGCCAATAAGGCCGAGAAAGGCCATCTCACATGACCGATCCGCAAATCGCCCTGATGATGCTTGGGCTGTTCATCGTCTTTGTTTTCCTGGGCTTTCCGATTGCTTTCACGCTGATGGCGATGGGCATCGGCTTTGGCTACTACGCCTATTTTGACGCGCGCCGCATGTGGCGCAGCTTTGACCGGCTGGACGAGGGGGCCGGCCAGTGGGAGCAATGGACGACCTGGTTCGAGGGGTTATTCAACAACCGAATATTCGACCTCTTCGTGAACCAAACCTTCACGGTGATGTCGAACGAAGTGCTGACCGCGGTTCCGCTATTCCTTTTCATGGGCTATATCGTGGAGCGGTCAAACATCGTCGACCGGCTGTTCACCACGCTCAACATCGCCTCGAAAAACATCCCCGGCTCAATGGGTGTGGCCGCGCTGATCACCTGCGCGCTTTTTGCCACGGCCACCGGGATTGTTGGCGCTGTTGTGACGCTGATGGGTCTCTTGGCGCTGCCCGCGATGCTCAAGGCGCGCTATGATCCGTCTTTCGCGGCGGGCATCATCTGTGCAGGCGGAACGCTGGGCATTCTGATCCCGCCCTCGATCATGCTGATCGTCTATGCGGCGGCGACCAACGTCTCTATCGTGCGGCTTTACGCGGCGGCGCTGCTGCCGGGGCTGACGCTGGTTGGGCTTTATCTGGTCTACATCATCGGGCGGTCGCTGCTGCAGCCGTCTTCGGCCCCACGTCCCACAGCGGATGAGGTGCCGGACATGCCGATGGGCAGGCTCTTGTTGATGATCGCGACATCCTTCCTGCCGCTGGCGTTTTTGATCTTCGCGGTGCTGGGGTCGATCCTCTTTGGTTTGGCAACACCAACCGAGGCGGCCTCCATCGGGGCGCTTGGGGGCATCTTCCTCGCCTTCATCTACCGGGCGATGACATGGCAGCGGATGCGCGAGAGTGTCTACCTCACGGTGCGCACAACGGCGATGGTCTGCTGGCTTTTCGTCGGCTCCTACACTTTCTCGGCGGTGTTCTCTTACCTTGGGGGGGAGCATGTGATTTCCGAGTTCGTGCAGTCGCTGAACCTCTCGCCGATCATGTTCCTGATCCTTGCGCAGCTGATCATCTTCTTGCTGGGCTGGCCGCTGGAATGGTCCGAGATCATCATCATCTTCGTGCCGATCTTCCTGCCGCTGCTGGCGGTGTTCGAGATTGATCCGCTGTTCTTTGGCATCCTCGTGGCGCTGAACCTGCAGACCAGTTTCTTAACGCCACCGATGGCCATGTCGGCCTATTACCTCAAGGGGATCGCCCCGCCCGAGTTGCGCCTGACGCAGATTTTTGCGGGCGTGATGCCGTTCCTCTTCTGCGTGATCCTGTCGATGGTGCTGATGTATGTCTTCCCGCAGATCGTCTTCTACCTGCCGGAGGTGTTCTATGGGCGCTGAGCCAAGGATGACCGCAGCGGCAGCGCTCGGCGTGGTCGAGTTGCGGGACCGTCTGGCGAGCGGCGCGCTGGACGCGCTGGCGCTGGTGGAAAGCTACATCGCGCGGATCGAAGCGCGCGAGGAGGTCGTGGGCGCTTGGGCGTGGTTCGATCCCGAGTTCGCCCGCGCGCAGGCTCGCACGCTCGACAGTTATCGTCGGGCGGGCCGACCGCTTGGGCGGTTGCACGGGCTGCCGGTGGGGCTGAAAGACGTGATCGACACCCGCAGCATCCCGACTGAGAACGGCGCGGCCCAAGACAAGGGGCGCGTGCCGCTGCGCGATGCTTTCATCGTCGAGCGGCTCAAGGCCGAGGGCGCGATCATCATGGGCAAGACGGTCACGACCGAACTGGCCTTCATGCATCCGGGCAAGACCGCCAATCCGCATAATCCCGACCATACCCCCGGCGGCTCATCCCAAGGCTCGGCGGCGGCTGTGGCAGATGGAATGGTGCCGCTGGCCATCGGCACACAGACGGGCGGCTCGGTGATCCGGCCCGCGTCTTTTTGCGGGGTGACGGGATATAAACCCACCTTCGGCGCGATCCCACGGCGCGGGGTGCTGACGCAGTCACCCTCGCTCGACACCATGGGCGTCTTTGCCAGCGATCCCGCCGGTGCGGCGCTGCTGGCCGAGGTGCTATTCGGCCATGACCCCGAAGACAGCGCCACCACCCTTGCCCCCAAGCCCGCGCTTTTGGCGCAGACCACCACCGCGCCGCCGATCCCGCCGGTCTTTGGTTTCGTGCGCCCGCCGGGGTGGGAGGATGCCGACCCGCAGCTTCACGCGGGTTTCGAAGAATTGGTCGCAGCACTTGGTGATCAGGCGTTCGAACTGCCCCTGCCGTCGGTCTTCGACGAGGCAGCAGAGGCGCGCAAACGCATCAACTTTGCCGAGATGGCCTATCACTATTACCCCTACCTGCGTGATGGGGCCGACCTGCTGTCACCCGCGACCCGCGAGGCGATGGAGGCGGGCAACAAGGTGTTGGCCCGCGATTACCAATCGGCCCGCGACCTGCCCAAGGTGCTGACCGCCGCGCTTGAAGAATTGCTGACCCGCTGTGACGTGCTTTTATGCCCATCGGCCACCGGCCCCGCGCCGCGCGGGCTGGAGACGACCGGCGATCCGATTTTCAATGGTCTGTGGACGCTCTGTGGCAGCCCCTGTGTGAACGTGCCCTTGATGACATCGGAAGACGGGCTGCCGATGGGCGTGCAACTGGTTGGCGGTCACGGCCAAGACGGACGTCTGATGCGCAGCGCACAATGGCTTCTCGACTGGGCCGATGGCGCAACCCAATGAGGATTGAAACATGAACCGCTTACTTGCTCTTTTCGCCTTCGCCGCGATTGCGATCTTTCTGCTGATCCTCGCGGTTGAGGTGCCCAGCATTGATCTGATCATCATTGTCGCGGTGACGCTGGCCTTTGTGGCCTATGATTTCTTCACCTCCAGTCGGAAGGATCGGGACTGACCCATGGGCAAGCCTGTCATCTGGATCACCCGGCAGCTTTCTGACGCCACGCTCAACCGGGCGCGGCGTGACTATGAGGTGATCTGGGATCCGGCTGACGCACCCGGCAGCGCCGAGGATATCATTGCGATGAGCGCGCGGGTGGATGGGATGATCCCCTGTCACTCCGAGCATTTCAGCGCGGAGGTCGTGGCCCAGCTTGACCCCCGGCTCAAGATCATCGCCAACCATTCCGTCGGCGTGGATCACTGCGATCTGCCCAGCCTCAAGGAGCGGGGGATCGTGGTGACGAACACGCCCGGCGTTCTGTCGGATGCTACGGCGGAATTGGCGCTGGTGCTGATGCTGGGGGCCGCGCGGCATGCGGTGGCGGGTGATCGGCTGGTGCGCAGCGGGCAGTGGCAGTCGTGGTCACCCGCGATGCTGGTGGGCAAGCAGCTTTCCGGTGCGCGGCTTGGGATCATCGGTATGGGCGGCGTGGGCCGCGCCTTTGCCCGCAAGGCGCGCGGGCTGGATATGGAGATTCATTACCACAACCGCCGACAACTGGACCTGGAGGAGGAGGCGGGCGCGACCTATCACGCCGAGTTGGATGATCTGCTGGCGGTGTCAGACTTCCTGTCGCTGCACTGCCCGGCCACGCCCGAAACCGTGGGTCTTTTGAATGCAGCGCGGCTGGAGCGTCTGCCCAAGGGCTGCGTGATCGTGAACACCGCGCGTGGCAATCTGGTGGATGAAGCGGCACTGCTTGGGGCGCTGACCTCGGGCCATGTCGGCGCGGCGGGGCTGGATTGTTTCGTGACTGAGCCGGGCGGCAACCCGGCCTTTGCTGCGCATGACAACGTGATGATGATGCCGCATGTGGGCAGCGCCACCGTGGCCACCCGCGATGCGATGGGTTTCAAGGCGCTGGACAACCTCGATCACTTTTTCCGGGGAGAGACACCGCCGGATCAGCTGTAGCGGCGGCGGCCCGTCAAACGACGCCGGGAGGCTGCGCAGCCACGCCGCGGCGCAGCCGTGATGGCAAGGGCAGGGTGATGATGGCAAGACAGCCAATCACCAGCGCCACGCCGATCCAGCCAAGCGGGGGGAGGCGTTCGCCCACGATGACCACGGCGAGCACCGCGGCGACGACCGGCTCGAACAGGGTGATCACGGTGGCCATGCTTGCCTCCACCCGGGCAAGGCCGTAGCCAAAGGCGATATAGCCCAAAAACATCGGCACAGCGGCCATATAAAGCCCCACGGCCGCGTTGGTCCATGACGCCAGAAAAGCCCCGCCCGAGATCAGAAGCACCGGCATCAGCAGCAGTCCACCCAGCCCGAAGGTCGCCCCCATGGCCACGGTAGAGCCGGTGCCTTGCAGCATCATCTTGCGCGCGCTCCACGAATAAAGCGCGTAGGTGAAGCCCCCGATCAGGCCCAGCAAGACGCCCAAGGGAACCGATGGCGCGCGCAGCGTCTCCCCATGGGCGGCGTTTTCGGCCAAGCAGATCAGCCCCATGCCGATCAGCCCCACCGCCGCGCCAAGGGACCAGCGCAGGGTCAGGCGGCGGCGGTCCAGCAAGTATTCGATCAGGGCCGAGAGCAGCGGCGCAGAGCCGATGGTGATGACCGTGCCCACCGTCACCCCCGCCAGCCGCATCGCGCCGTAAAAGGCCAGCGGATAGACCGCCACCGCCACTGCGCCGATGACCAGCAGACGGCGCTGCTGCCAGAGCCGCGCACGCTGGTTCAGGATGCCCCGCCCGGCCCAAAGGGCCTGCGCGATCCCGCCCAGACCCATGGCCGCAGCACCGATGGCGGCGGCGCTCACGTCGGGGGCAAAGGTGGCGGCGGTGCCGGTGGTGCCCCAGACGACGGCCGCGAAAAGGATGGCAATCACGCCCCAGCGGTGACCCTGCATCATGCGAGCGTCCTTAGCATACTTCGGCCATCGCCCGCGCCAAACGCTGCGCGGCGGTCACGGCCTCCGCCCCCCGAAGCGGCCAAGTCTGCGTGAGCCCTTCGATGATGAGCAAGAGCGCCGTCTCGGCTCCCGCCAGATTGGTGGCCGCGGCGGCCTTGGCCGCGACCTCGGCCTTATGCCGCGTCAGCAGGGCGCGCAGGCTATCGCTGCCGGGGTCGGCGGCGACGGCGGCATGAAACAGGCAGCCGTGAGAGGTTTCCGTTTCCATCCACTGCCCGACACGCGCCAAGATCGCCTCCAGCGCGTCGGTGGGTGCCTTCGGTAGATCGTCGAAAACCAGCGCGAGGTAGCGCCGTTGGCGGTTTTCCAGTGCCGCCAGCACCATCTCAGCACGGGACGGGGTGTATTTATAAAGCGTGCGCAGGCTTACCCCCGCCGCATCGCGCAGGTCTTCGACGCTGGGTTCGGCGAAACCGCGGGCGGCAAAGGCACGCTCAAGCCCGGCGGCGATTTTGCTTTGGGTATCTGTCATGCTTGACGATGTAGAGGGATCCCTCTACCTACGCAAGTAGAGTAATCATTCTACACCCGAAGGAGCCGAAGCTATGACCCTACCAGAGACGATGAAAGCCATGCTGCTGACCGGCCACGGCGGCTTGGACAAGCTGGAGTGGCGCGAAGACGTTGCGGTGCCAAAGCCCGCAGCCGGGGAGGTTTTGATCCGCGTCAGCGCGGCGGCGGTGAACAACACGGATGTGAACACCCGCACCGGCTGGTATTCCAAAGCGGTGCGGGGCGACACCGGATCGGCGGCGAGCGAGGGCTACGACGGCGCGTCGGACGCCGATGGCGGCTGGTCGGGTGCCTTGAGCTTTCCGCGCATCCAAGGCGCCGATTGCTGCGGAGAGATCGTGGCCGTGGGCGAGGGCGTCGATGCGGGGCGGATTGGCGAGCGGGTTCTGCTCCGGCCCATGTATAGGCCTGCGGGTGCGGGGCCGGATGATTTGGTCACCTTCGGATCGGAGCGGGATGGCGGCTTTGCTGAGTATACCACCGCCGAGACCGGCAACGCGCTGCGGATCGACAGCGCGCTCACGGACCTCGAACTGGCCTCCTTTCCCTGCGCCTTTTCGACTGCCGAAGGGATGATCCAGCGCGCGGCATTGGGGGCGGAGCGTGTGTTGATCACCGGCGCCTCTGGCGGCGTCGGCTCGGCTGCGGTGCAACTGGCCAAACGGCGCGGGGCGCATGTCACGGCGGTGACCAGCCCCGGCAAGATGGAGGCGCTGAAGACGCTCGGCGCGGATGAGACGCTCGACCGTGATGCGGCGCTGCCGGAGGATGCCTTTGACGTGGTGCTCGACCTTGTTGGCGAGGCGCGTTGGCCCAAGCTGCTTGATGCTCTGGTGACGCGCGGGCGCTATGTGACCTCGGGCGCGATTGCCGGGCCGATCGTCGAATTGGACCTACGCACGCTCTACCTCAAAGATCTGACCCTCATGGGCAGCACGCGGCAGGAACCGAGCGTTTTTGCCGACCTTGTGGGGTATATCGAACGCGGAGAAATCCGGCCTGTCGTCGCGGAAAGCTATGCGCTGCAAGACCTTAAAAAGGCGCAGGAAGCCTTTCTTGAGAAATCCCACATGGGGAAGATCGGCATCACGGTGGCCGGTTAAGCGCGAAAATGGGCCGCTTGCCACAGGGGCAGGCGGCTCTTCCTTGCCAATAAGTAAATTAGATTGATTTAATCGTTGACTCACCCCCTCCCATTTGGGATTTGTCCTTCGAGACGCCGCATGAACCGGAGGGGAGGCCAGTTTGCAGCAGCTACAGACATTCGCCGACCGGACCGCGCGCGGCTCGAACCAGAGCGGGATGCGGGCCTATAACGAACGGCTCGTCCTGTCGCTTATCCGGCGCAGCGGCCCTACGTCCAAGGCTGAGATTGCTCGGCTCACCGGCCTGTCGGCGCAGACTGTATCCGTCATTATGCGCGCCCTCGAAGCGGATGGGCTGCTGAAAAAAGGCGCGCGGGTGCGGGGCCGGGTGGGGCAGCCTTCGGTGCCGATCAGCCTAAACGCGGAGGGGGCCTTCTTTCTGGGGCTAAAGGTCGGGCGGCGCAGTGTCGCGTTGATCCTGACCGACTTCGAAGGCCAAGTGACGCGCCGCAGCGGCGAGGTCTATGCCCATCCCACCCCCGCTGCGGTCATGGAATTTGCGCGACGCGCTTTGCAAGACACGCTCGCTTCTTTGACCGCTGACCAGCAGGCGCGGGTGGCGGGGCTGGGGGTCGCCCTGCCGTTCGGCATGTGGGAATGGGAGGTCGCCGGCGGCGATCTGAGCGCCTGGCAGGACTTTGATATCGAAGCCGATTTGGCGGAGGTGGTCGATCTTCCGATCTCCATTTGCAATGATACTTCCGCCGCCTGCGGGGCGGAACTGGTCTTTGGCGCGCAGGACAAACCGCGCGATTTTCTGTATTTCTACATCGGCTATTTCGTGGGCGGTGGGCTGGTGCTGGATAGCAAGCTCTACACCGGCAAAAGCGGCAATGCGGGGGCGCTCGGCTCCATGCCGCTGGTCGGCGGTGCGGCGCGGCAATTGGTCGATGTGGCGTCTTTGGCGGTCTTGGAGGCGGCGTTGCAGAAGGCCGGAGAGACCCGCCGCGCCCCGTGGAGCGATCTGGCGGCTTGGGATCTTTCCGCCGACATTCTGGACCCATGGCTCAACACCACCGCCGAGGCGCTGGCGCAGGCGATCCGCGCCGCAACATGCTTGATCGATTTTGACACGGTGATGATCGACGGATCATTTCCTGAGACAATTCGCGCGGATGTAGTGGCACGCACCCGCCGCCATCTTGCCGCCCAGCCCCTGCCGGGCGTCACCCTTCCGGCCCTGCGCGAAGGCACCGTTGGCAGCGACGCCCGCGCGCTTGGCGCGGCAAGCCTGCCGCTTTCGGACCGTTTCCTCGTCGACCGCGACGCATTTTTGAAAGGCTGACAGATGATCCTTTGCTGCGGAGAAGCCCTGATCGATATGATCCCAACCCCAACTACCGCAGGCCCCGACGGCTTTGTGCCCCATGCGGGCGGAGCGGTGTTTAACACGGCCATCGCCTTGGGGCGGCTCGGGGCGCAGGTGGGGATGCTGTCGGGCCTGTCGTCTGACATGTTCGGGCGGCAGTTGGTCGATGGGCTGAAAGCCAGCCATGTGGATGTCTCGCATCTGGTGGTGTCCGACCGTCCGACGACGCTGGCCTTTGTTCGGCTGGTCGGTGGCCATGCGACCTATGATTTCTATGACGAAAACTCGGCCGGGCGCATGATCACGCCGGGGGATATGCCCGCGCTCTCGGCTGAAGTCTCGGCGCTGTATTTTGGCGGGATCAGCTTGGCCTGTGAGCCGGGCGCGGATGCCTATGCAGATCTGCTGGCGCGCAACGCCGAAGGCCGCGCGGTGATGATCGACCCCAACATCCGCCCCAGTTTCATCAAGGATATCGAGCGTTACCGTCAAAGGCTCGACCGGATGCTGGCGCTGTCGGACATCGTGAAGGTATCGGATGAGGATCTGAACTGGATCAACCCGGCGCCCCTGTCGCTGCGCGATAAGGTGGCCGAGTTGTTGGCCAAGGGGCCGTCGGTTGTCATCCTGACCCGTGGGGGCGAGGGGGCAATGGGCTATCTGGCCAATGGTGAAGAGGTGCAAGTGCCCGCCGTGAAAGCCGAAATCGTCGATACGGTGGGGGCGGGCGATACGTTTAACGCAGGCGTTTTGGCGAAGATGTCTGAGCTGGGGCAGCTCCATAAATCCGCGCTCGACACCCTTTCGCCCGAGGTGTTGACCGAGGCGCTGGCCTATGGCGCGCGCGTCGCCGCCGTGACCGTTTCGCGCGCCGGGGCGAACGCACCTTGGGTAGAGGAAATATGAAATGTTGAAGAACCGGCTATCTTTTTCGCTCAGATATGTTAGCGCTACCAGTGATCGCTCGAAGGAGGGCTCAGGAGGGAAGGCGATGGCTTTGAGCAATCGAAAACATGGCGCCGCTGCGCATCAACGCAGGCAGGAGGGCTGACGCCATGGTATCGCGCGTAATTCCCGTTGACCCTTTCGACCTTGTCATTTTCGGCGCGACCGGCGACCTCGCCCGGCGCAAGATCCTGCCCGGTCTGTTTCACCGTTTCACCGTCGGCCAGATGCCCGAGGGCGCACGGATCGTGGGTGCGGCCCGCTCCGAGCTTGATGCCGATGCTTTCCGCAAGATGATCCGCGACAGCCTTTTGGAGTTTGCCCCGAAGCTGGCGCAAGAGAGCGCCGCCTTGGAGCAGTTCCTTGCCATGGTGCATTACATGCGTGTGGATGCGGCGGGCGATGCGGGCTGGTCGGGGCTGAAAGACCTGATGCGCGACGATGTTGTGCGGGCCTTCTATCTCTCGGTCTCGCCGTCGCTATTCGGCACGATCGGCGGCAAGCTGCATGACCACGGCATCGCCACCCGCGACAGCCGGATCGTCGTCGAAAAGCCCTTTGGCCATGATCTGGCAACCGCGCAGGCGCTGAACGCCGATCTGCGGGCCAATTTCGATGAGAGCCAGATTTACCGCATCGACCATTACCTCGGCAAAGAGACGGTGCAGAACCTTATGGCGCTGCGTTTCGCCAATGCCCTGTGGGAGCCGCTGTGGAATTCCACCCATATCGACCATGTGCAAATCACCGTTTCCGAAAGCCTCGGCGTTGAAGGGCGGGGCGAGTATTACGATAAATCGGGCGCCATGCGCGACATGGTGCAAAACCACCTGATGCAGCTGTTGTGTCTAACGGCGATGGAGCCGCCTTCGCGTTTTGACCCCAACGCGGTGCGCGATGAGAAGGTGAAGGTGATCGAGGCGTTGGAGCCGGTCGCCCCGAAGGACATCGCCCGCGGCCAATACCGCGCCGCACAGGGCGAGGGCAGCTACCGCGATCATGCGGGCGATCCCGACAGCCGCACTGAAAGCTTCATCGCCATGAAGGTCAAAATTGCCAACTGGCGGTGGGCGGGCACGCCATTCTACCTGCGTACGGGCAAAAAGCTGCGCGGGCGCAGTTCCGAAATCGCGGTGATCTTCCGCGACCCGCCGCATATGATCTTCCCGGCGATGGAGGGCCATAAAGGCAACGCTTTGATCATCCGCCTGCAGCCGGACGAAGGCATCACCCTGCGCAACACCATCAAAGACCCCGGTCCCGGCGGCATGCGCTTGGCCGAAGTGTCGCTCGATATGACCTTTGCTGATGCCTTGGGCGAACAGGGCACTCCGCAAGACGCCTATGAACGGCTGATCATGGATGTGATCCGTGGCGATCAGACCCTCTTTATGCGTGGTGATGAGGTCGAAGCCGCTTGGGCTTGGGCCGACCCGATCATTCACGGCTGGGAAGAGACCCGGCAACCTCCGTACCCCTATGACCCCGGCAGCTCAGGCCCCGAAGAGGCGCTGATGCTGATGCACCGCGACGGCCGCCGCTGGCGCGAGATCACAAGAAAGGACGACCAATGACCCTGCATTCCACGATTGACCGCGTCACCGACCGTATCATCGCCCGCAGTGAGGCGACCCGGCGCCCCTACCTCGACCGGATGGAAGCCGCCCGCGCCAAGGGACCGGCCCGCGCGCATCTGTCCTGTAGCGGGCAGGCCCATGCCTATGCCGCGTCTGGCGAAGACAAGGATCGGCTGGCGACCACCAGTGCAGGCAACCTTGGCATTGTGACGACCTATAATGACATGCTCTCGGCGCATCAGCCGTTTGAGCGCTACCCCGATCTGATCCGCGAGGCCGTGCGCGCGGCTGGCGGCACGGCGCAGGTGGCGGGCGGGGTGCCTGCCATGTGTGACGGGGTGACCCAAGGCGAGGCGGGGATGGAACTGTCGCTGTTTTCGCGCGATGTGATCGCCCTGGCGGCGTCGGTGGCACTCAGCCACAACACATTCGACGCGGCTGTCTTTCTTGGGGTCTGCGACAAGATCGTGCCGGGGCTGGTGATCGCGGCGCAGGCCTTTGGGCATCTGCCTGCCGTCTTCCTGCCCGCCGGGCCGATGGAAAGCGGGCTGTCGAATGACGAAAAAGCCAAGGTGCGCCAGCAGTTCGCCGCGGGCGAAGTTGGGCGCGACGCGCTGATGGCCGCCGAAATGGCCGCCTATCACGGGCCGGGCACCTGCACCTTTTACGGCACCGCCAACACCAACCAGATGTTGATGGAGTTCATGGGGCTGCACCTGCCGGGGGCCAGTTTCGTGCCGCCGAGCGGATTGCTGCGCGATGCGCTGACCCAAGAGGGCGCGAAACGGGCGTTGGCGCTCAGCGCTCTGGGCAATGATTACACGCCAGTGGCCTCGGTTCTGGACGAAAAGGCTTTTGTGAATGGGATCGTCGGGCTCAATGCCACGGGGGGGTCGACCAATCTGCTGATCCACCTCATCGCCATGGCGCGGGCTGGGGGGATCATTCTGGATTGGGAGGATTTCTCGGAAATCTCCGACATCACGCCGCTGCTGGCACGGGTCTATCCCAACGGTCTGGCAGACGTGAACCATTTCCACGCGGCGGGCGGCTTGGGCTATATGATCGGCGAATTGCTGAAATCTGGCCATCTGCACCCTGACACCCATACCGTCGCCGGGCAGGGGTTGGAGCATTATACGTCTGAGCCGAAGCTAAAGGCCGACGGTCTGGTTTGGGAAAAGGGCGCAGGCGAAAGCCTCAACGAGAAGATCCTCCGCCCTGCCAGCGATCCCTTCCAATCGACGGGCGGGCTGCGGCGCATGGCCGGGTCTTTGGGCACGGCCTGTATGAAAGTCTCTGCCGTCGCACCCGAGCACCATATCATCGAAGCCCCGGCGCGGGTCTTTGCGGATCAGAATGAGGTGAAGGCAGCGTTTAAAGCGGGCGAGTTGACCGACGACGTGATTGTCGTCGTCCGTTTCCAAGGGCCAAAGGCCAATGGCATGCCTGAGTTGCACAGCCTGACGCCGCTTCTGTCGATCCTTCAGGGGCGCGGTCAGAAGGTGGCGCTGGTCACCGATGGGCGCATGTCTGGCGCATCGGGAAAGGTGCCCGCGGCGATCCACGTCAGCCCCGAAGCGGTCGATGGCGGCCCCATCGCGCGGGTGCGGGATGGTGATCTGTTGCGCGTTGACGCGGTGGCAGGCACGCTTGATGTTCTGACCGAGGGCTTCGACGCGCGCCCCAATGTCACGGCGGACCTTTCGGCCTATCACGCCGGCACGGGGCGCGAGCTTTTTGCCATGTTCCGTAACACTGTCGGGTCTGCCACCACCGGCGCGACCATTTTTGGAGGCTGATCCATGACCCTCACTGCGAAAGACGCGAGCCGTCGCACCCGCGACATCTGCGCACTGGCCCCGATCGTGCCCGTATTGGTGATCGACGACGCGGCCCATGCCCGTGCGCTTGCCGAGGCGTTGGTTGCCGGAGGGTTGCCCGCCTTAGAGGTCACCCTGCGCACGCCTGCCGCACTCGACGCGATTGCGGCCATGGCCGAAGTCACGGGCGGCCATGTGGGGGCGGGCACGCTGATCACCCCCGAAGACGTGCGCGCGGCGAAACGGGCAGGGGCGACCTTTGGCGTCTCGCCCGGTGCCACAGATGCGCTGATCGCCGCCTGCGAGGAAGAAGACCTGCCGCTGCTACCCGGTGCCGCCACGGCGAGCGAGGCGATGCGGCTGTTGGAACGTGGCTATGACATGCTGAAATTCTTCCCCGCCGAAGCCTCTGGCGGGGCACCTGCGGTCAAAGCCATCGGCGCACCGCTACCGCAGATCACCTTTTGCCCGACCGGCGGCGTCAGCCCCGACAATGTGGAAAGCTACCTGAGCCTGCCCAATGTGCTTTGCGCGGGCGGCAGTTGGGTGGCCCCGAAAAAGCTGATCGACGCGCAAGACTGGGCGGGGATCGAAGCGCTGGCACATGCAGCAGCGCAATCGGGAAAGGCGGGCTAATCCCCTAAAGGCTGGTGGCAGTTTGGCTTTGGCGGCGGCCATGGAAAGCCTGCGGCCATCAAACCCTTGCTGGCCAAGCGAACTTATCTCTATATTGACTTTAGTTTACGCGCGCAGCGTTACGTCAAGGGAGGGTTAAGATGGGGCAGCAAAAAATCCGCAATATGGAGGAGTTTGCTGCTGTAAGTGGCATTTCCCGGCCCACGCTGTCGAAATACTTTAACGATCCCGACAGCGTGCGGCGCTCGACCCGCGAGAAGATTGAAGCGGCGCTGAGCCAGTATGACTATCGCCCCAATGTCTATGCGGTGAACCAAAACCGTCGCAAAACCCGCAACATCGGCGTTGTCGTGCCCAACCTCTCCGACCCGTTCTTTTCCGAGATCGGGCGCGAGGTGGAACTGGCCTGTCTGGCGGCGGGGTATAGTCCGATCTTGCTCAGCTCGCACGGCAATCCGGCGCAGGAGCGGGCCAATCTTGACTCGCTTCGGGCGCTGAAACCTGCGGGCGTGCTTTTGGCGCCCTTCGGCAAAGCCTCGGACCGGGAGGCGATCGCGCGCTTTTGCCGGGACGTGCCCGTCGTGACCTTTGACGCCAATGTCGAAGGGGTCTGTGAGGCTTTCGTGGGTACCGACAATTTTCAAAGCGTCGAGTTAATTGTCGAATATCTGTGCCGCAGCGGAGAGCCGCCCTGCTTTTTCGAAATGAAGACACCCAGCAACCCGAACGCCAACAAGCGCCGCCAAGCCTATCTTGAGGCAATGGAGCGGCACGGCTTTGCCCCGCATATCCATCAGGTGCCGGGCGAGGGCTGGAATTTTGAAGAGATCGGCGCGACCGAGGGCGGGCGGCTGATTTCGGCAGGGGCGTTTGAGACCGATACGGTGCTCTGCTCGAATGACCGTTTGGCTATCGGGATGCTGTCGGCGGCCTATGAGTTGGGGCTGCGGGTGGGCCATGGCAAGGACTGCGCCATGCGGATCGCGGGGCAGGATGACCACCCGTTCTCGCGCTACACCTGCCCGCCGTTGACCACCATCGCGCAGGATTACGGCGCCATCGCGAATCGGGCGGCCAGCACGCTGTTCCGCATTATCGAAAGCGAAACCCGCCTGACCGAGCGCGAGGAGACGCTGTTTGACGGCAAATTGGTGATGCGCGCCTCTGCTTAAGCTATTGAGTTCGCAAGTTGCTCAGAAAATAGTTATCGCGCGTAAAATTTAATTTGACTGCGCGTTATGTAGGCCGTTAGTCTCGTTCCATCATCTATAGAGGGAGGAACTATTGATGTTCTCGAATAAATCATTGCACGCTGCGACGGCCCTATCCCTGATCATGGGCGGCGGCGCTTTTGCTGAAACGATCACCATCGCCACCGTGAACAACGGCGACATGATCCGGATGCAGGGCTACACCGACAAATTCACCGAAGAGACCGGCCACGAAGTGGAGTGGGTCACGTTGGAAGAGAACGTGCTGCGCCAGCGCGTCACCACCGACATCTCGACCAAGGGCGGCTCTTTCGACATCATGACCATCGGCATGTACGAGACGCCGATCTGGGGTGCGAACGGCTGGCTGGTGCCGCTGGACAACCTCAGCGAAGACTATGACGCAGACGATATCCTGCCCGCCATGGCCGGTGGTCTGAGCCACGACGGCACGCTTTACGCGGCACCTTTCTACGGCGAAAGCTCCATGATCATGTACCGCACTGATCTGATGGAAAAAGCCGGCATGGAAATGCCGAAAGACCCGACATGGGAATTCATCCGCGAAGCCGCCGCCGCCATGACCGATCGTGAAAACGACATCAACGGCATCTGCCTGCGCGGCAAGGCCGGTTGGGGCGAGGGCGGCGCACTGATCACGGCGATGTCCAACTCCTTTGGCGCACGCTGGTTTGATGAGGACTGGAACGCCCAGTTCGACACCGAGGCTTGGGCCAACACGATCAACTTCTACAAAGACCTGATGGATGAAAGCGGCCCGGCGGGCTATGCCTCCAATGGCTTCAACGAGAACCTCTCGCTCTTCCAGCAGGGCAAATGCGGCATGTGGATCGACGCCACCGTGGCGGCGTCCTTCGTGACCAACCCCGACGATTCCACCGTGGCCGACAAGGTTGGTTTTGCGCTGGCACCGGACACAGGTCTTGGCAAACGTTCCAACTGGCTCTGGGCATGGGCGCTGGCGATCCCGGCGGGCACTCAGAAAGAAGATGCCGCGAAAGAGTTCATCGAATGGGCCACCTCGAAGGACTATATCGAGCTGGTTGCCGAAAACGAAGGCTGGGCCAACGTTCCTCCCGGCGCGCGCAAGTCGCTCTATGAGAACCCCGAGTACCAGAAAGTGCCCTTCGCACAGATGACGCTCGACTCGATCCTCTCGGCTGATCCTGAGAACTCCACCGTCGATCCGACGCCTTACGTCGGTGTTCAGTTCGCCGCGATCCCAGAGTTTGCAGGCATCGCGACCGACGTGAGCCAAGAGTTCTCTGCCGCCTATGCCGGTCAGCAGACCGTCGAAGAGGCACTTGAGAAGGCACAAGCCCTGACCAACGACGCAATGGAAGCCGCCGGCTACCGCTAAGCCGCCGCTTCATCGGCACAAAGGGCGGCGGCCACCGCCGCCCTTTTTCGCCCCACCACAAAATATGATACCCTTCACCTAAACGCGGCATCCGCCGCCAGCAGAGGAGATGTGCCCGATGGCTACCCAACATTCCCGATCAGCGGCACGCCTGATGATGGCCCCTGCGGTGGTCTTGCTCCTTGGATGGATGCTCATCCCGCTGACCATGACGCTCTATTTTTCCTTCAAGAAATACCTGCCGATGCGCGGCGGTGATCTGGGCTGGGTGGGGTTCGACAACTACGTGCGTTTCGTCACCTCGAGCGCCTTCTGGCCCTCGGTGATGACCACCCTGATTATCGTCGGCGGTGTGCTGGCGATCACGGTGGGCTTGGGCATCTTGCTCGCCATCCTTTTGAACCAGCCGATGTGGGGGCAGGGCTTTGTCCGCATCCTCGTCATCGCGCCCTTCTTTGTCATGCCAACCGTTTCGGCGCTGGTGTGGAAGAACATGTTTATGGACCCGAACTATGGTCTCTTCGCGCATCTGTGGGAGTTCTTCGGCGCGACCCCGGTGCAATGGATGAGCCAAGCCTCGCTGACGTCAATCATCATCATCGTATCATGGCAGTGGCTGCCCTTTGCGACGCTGATCCTGCTCACCGCGATCCAGTCGCTCGACCGCGAGCAGCTTGACGCTGCTGAGATGGACGGCGCCCCCGCAAGCAAACGTTTCGCCTTTATCACCCTGCCGCACCTGGGCCGCGCGATCACCGTGGTGATCTTGATCCAGACGATCTTTCTCTTGTCGATCTTTGCGGAGATATTCGTGACCACGGGCGGTGCCTTTGGGACCAAAACACTGACCTATCTCATCTTCCAGCGGGTGCTGGAAAGCCAGAACATCGGCCTTGGATCGGCAGGCGGTGTCTATGCAATCATTCTCGCCAATATCGTTGCCATCTTCCTGATGCGCATCGTCGGCAAGAACCTGGACGCCTGAGGAGGAGACATCATGGCACGCGCAGTCACCAGACAACGCAAGATCGTCAACACGGCCATCGCATGGGGCATCGGTTTCCTGATCTTCTTCCCCATCCTTTGGACCATCCTCACCAGCTTCAAGACCGAAGCACAGGCCATCGCCGATCCGCCGATCTTCCTCGGCTTCGATTGGACGCTGGCGAACTACGAGGCGGTTCTGGAACGCTCGAACTATGGGCGCTTCTTGTGGAACTCGATCATCATCGCCGGGGGCTCGACCGTCCTTGGCATCCTGATCGCGGTGCCCGCCGCATGGTCGATGGCCTTTGTGCCCGGCAAGCGGACCAAGGATATCCTGCTTTGGATGCTCTCGACCAAGATGCTGCCCGCGGTGGGGGTGCTCTACCCGATCTACCTGCTCTGCATCCAGTTTGGCGTGCTCGACAGCAAGATCGCTTTGGTCATCATCTTGATGCTTATCAACCTGCCGATCATCGTCTGGATGCTCTACACCTACTTCCGCGAAATCCCCGGCGAGATCTTGGAAGCGGCACGGATGGATGGGGCAAGCCTGCGTGAAGAGGTGCTTTACGTCCTCACGCCCATGGCGATCCCCGGCATTGCCTCCACGCTACTCTTGAACTTCATCCTCGCATGGAACGAAGCCTTCTGGACGCTCAACCTCACCGCGGCCAAAGCGGCACCGCTCACCGCCTTCATCGCGAGCTATTCCAGCCCCGAAGGTCTTTTCTACGCGAAACTCAGCGCGGCCTCCACCATGGCCATCGCGCCAATCCTCATCCTCGGCTGGTTCAGCCAGAAACAACTCGTCAGCGGCCTGACTTTCGGCGCAGTCAAGTAAGCAAGGGACAGTCACATGGGACAAATTAAACTTAATCAGGTTTCCAAAAGCTTCGGCGACGTGGAAGTCATTCCGCCCCTTGATCTGACCATCGAAGACGGCGAATTCACCGTCTTCGTCGGCCCCTCGGGCTGCGGGAAATCCACACTGCTGCGGCTGATCGCGGGGTTGGAGGATATCACCTCGGGCCATATCGACATCGACGGCACGGATGCGACCCATGTGCCGCCCGCGAAACGCGGTCTGGCGATGGTGTTCCAATCCTACGCGCTTTACCCGCATATGTCGGTGCGCAAGAACATCGCCTTTCCGATGAAAATGGCCGGGCTGCCTGCGGATGAACAAAACCGTCGGATCGAAGCGGCTGCCAAAGCGCTGAACTTGACTGACTACCTTGATCGTCGTCCGGGCCAACTGTCGGGCGGTCAGCGCCAGCGGGTCGCCATTGGCCGTGCCATTGTGCGGGAGCCTTCGGCGTTCCTCTTCGATGAGCCGCTGTCGAACCTCGATGCCGCGCTGCGGGTGGGGATGCGTCTGGAAATCAGCGAGCTGCACAAGCGGCTGGCGACAACGATGATCTACGTAACCCACGATCAGGTCGAAGCGATGACCATGGCCGACAAGATCGTCGTGCTGCGCGCGGGCTATATCGAACAGGTCGGCACCCCGCTTGAGCTTTACTACAAGCCGCGCAACGAATTCGTCGCGGGTTTCATCGGGTCGCCCAAGATGAACCTGATTAAAGGCGCCGAAGCCGAAGCACGCGGCGCGCCGACCATCGGTATCCGGCCAGAGCATTTCGACGTGTCCACGACCGAGGGCGCTTGGGAAGGCACAATCGGCGTGGCCGAGCATCTGGGCTCTGACACCTTCTTGCACATCCACGGTGTCGCAGGTTGTGGCCCGATGACCGTGCGCGTGGATGGGGAGTTGCCGGTCAAACATGGCGACCGGATTTTCCTCACCCCGCAGGCGGACAAGCTGCACCGTTTCGACGCACAAGGCCTTCGGGTCGAGTAGTGCAAGCGACAGGAACGACAGGCCGACCCCCGCACCCTCTCCCCGGTGCGCGGCCCTACAAGGATGTGGATCATGGATAAATTGGTAGACCTCTCAAACGCGACGCTGGGTGATCTCGACATCGCCCACCCCACCTATGACCGCAGCGCCCTGACCCCCGGTATCGTGCATATCGGCGTGGGCAATTTTCACCGCGCGCATCAGGCGTGGTATCTGCACCGTTTGATGCAGGACGGCCAAGCCCAAGACTGGGCGATCCTTGGTGCGGGGGTGCGCCCCTATGATGCGGCGATGCGCGAGAAGCTCTTGGCGCAGGACTGTCTGACGACGCTGATCGAACTCGACCCCGCGCAGACCTCGGCCGAGGTTGTGGGCTCCATGATCGACTATCTCCCGATTGAAGAGGGTAACGGCGCGTTGATCCGCGCCATGGCCGATCCGGCCATTCGCATCGTCGGGCTGACGGTCACGGAAAGCGGCTATTACATTGACCCGGTGAGCAAGGGGTTCGACGCTACCCACGCTGATATCGTCCATGACGCGGCGAACCCTGAGACCCCGCGCACCGCCTTTGGGGCCATCGTTGCGGCCCTGCGTCTGCGCCGCGATGCGGGGCAGGGGCCGTTTACGGGACTGAGCTGTGACAACCTGCAAGGTAATGGCGATATCCTGCGCCAAGCGGTCGTGTCGCTCGCGCGGCTGTCCGACCCGGCGCTGGCCGATTGGATCGAGGCGAACGCCAGTTTCCCCAACTCCATGGTCGATTGCATCGCCCCGGCCACCGGCCCGGCCGAGATCGCGCAGGCGCGGGAGTTTGGCGTGAACGACGCGGCCCCCGTCACGCATGAAGCCTTCCGCCAATGGGTGATCGAAGACGATTTCTGCGCAGGCCGGCCCAACTGGGATCAGGTGGGGGCTACCTTCTCGGACGATGTGCATGCCTATGAAAAGATGAAGATCCGCATCCTCAACGCGGGCCATCAGGTTTTGGCCAACGTCGGTGAGGTGCTGGGGATCGAGACGATTTCGGCCACCATGGCGCATCCGGCGATCCGTGCGATGTTCCACCGCGTACAGGCCGAAGAGATTACCCAGACAGTCGCCCCGGTGCCCGGGATGACGCCGTTGGCCTATCTTGAGCTGATCGAACAGCGGTTCTCGAACCCGCGTATCGTCGACACCACGCGCCGCGTCGCATTTGATGGCTCTGCACGGCACACCGGTTTTGTCCTGCCGATCTTGCGGGATCAACTGGCGGCGGGGCGTTCAGTCTCTGGCTTGGCCTTAGTCGAAGCGCTCTGGGCGCGGATGTGTGCAGGCACGCGCGAAAACGGCAGCGAGATCGTGGCGAATGATCCGATCTGGGACGCATTGCAAAGCGTGGCGCAGGCCGCGCGGGAACGGCCCGAAGCGTGGCTAGAGCAAGACCGCCTTTATGGTGATCTGGCGCAGGCCGATGCCTTCCGTGATGCCTTTGCCGCTTGGCTCACGCTCATCTGGGACGAAGGCGCCGTCGCGGCGATGAACGCCTATACGCAGGCTGATCAAAGCAACGGTCGCGCCAGCAAAGCAGGCTAACGGTCAGCCTTGGTCGGGTTTTAAGAACCCGACCAGCAGCGCCGACAGGGCCACCATGATCGCCGCCGCCCCCAGCATCAGGGGCAGCCCACCAATTTGATAGCTCAGCCCAGACATCAACGTGCCCAACAGCCGCCCGGCGGCATTGGCCATGTAGTAAAACCCCACATCCATCGTCACCCGCTCGGCCTTTGTGAAGGACAAGATGAGGTAGGAATGCAGGGACGAATTCACCGCAAAGACCGCGCCAAAGGCTAGCAGGCCGATGACCAGCGTCGCGGTGAGCCATGTCTGCGGCCCGTCGCTGAACAGCGCGGCGAGTGTCAGCGCCGCAGGCACGGCGGCCAATGCCCACGCCCAGCCCTTCGCGGCTAGGATCAACTCACCTGCAGGGCGAGATTTCGCCCGCAGCAAGCGCGGCGCATAGATCTGCATTAAACCGTAGAGGATCACCCAAACCGCCATGAATGTGCCGATCATGAAGAAGGCCGCGCGGTTGCTTTCTTCCGTGCCGTCCGAGAGGACCGCGTAGAAATAGATGGGGATGCCCACCACGAACCACACATCCCGCGCGCCGAACAGAAACACCCGCGCCGCGCTGAGCCAATTCACGTTGGGGGATTTGGAGAAGACTTCGGAGAACTTCGCCCCCTTGCGCCCCTTGGGCAGGCCGGGCGGCATGGCGGTCAGCACGGCGATCAGGATCAGCGCAAGGATCGCGGCCATGCCGAGCACCGCCCAGACAAACCCGAGCGTGGCCAGCAACGCCGCGCCGAGCAGAAAGCCCAGACCCTTAACCATGTTCTTGGAGCCGGTCAGCAGCGCGACCCAGCGGAACAGCCCGCCATCCTCAGCCGGGGCCAGAAGCTTGACGGCGGATTTCGATGACATCTTGGCCAAATCCTTGGCCACCCCGCTTGCACCCTGCACCAGCATAACGAACACCACCGAGGCACCGACTGCCCAAGACGGATCAAGCTGCGCCAGCGCCAGCAGCGCCACGATCTGCAAGCCCAGCCCCGCATAAAGCGTGGATGCCAGCCCGAAGCGCGCCGCGATCCAGCCCGCGCAGAGGTTGGTAACAACGCCCGCGATCTCATAAAGAACAAAGAGATAAGCCAGTTGCACGGGCGAAAAGCCAAGCCGGTGAAAGTGCAGCAGCACCAACATGCGCAACGCGCCATCGGTCAGCATAAAGGCCCAATAGGCCGCCGTGACCGCGATATAGGCCGATAGCCCCTCGGGGCGGGTCGCGCTCTGGCTCACAGGCTTGCCCCGACCATCAGCGCCACATCGACGAGACGGTGCGCGTAGCCCATCTCATTGTCGTACCACGCGTAGATTTTCACCTGCGTGCCATTCACCACCATGGTGGAGAGCGCGTCGATGATGCTTGAGCGGGTGTCGTTGGTGTAATCGGCTGAGACGAGCGGGCGTTCCTCATAGCCGAGGATGTCTTTCAAATCCCCTTCGGCGGCGGCTCTGAACAGGGCGTTTATCTCTTCGACCGTCGTCTCACGCTCTACTTCAAAGACGCAATCGGTCAGCGAAGCGTTGAGCAGTGGCACCCGCACCGCGTGGCCGTTCAAGCGGCCTTTGAGTTCGGGGTAGATCAGCGTGATCGCCGTGGCGCTGCCGGTGGTCGTCGGGATCAGCGAGTTCAGGGCCGAGCGTGCGCGACGCAGGTCTTTGGCGGGGCGGTCGACAATGGTCTGTGTGTTGGTCACATCGTGGATCGTGGTGATGGACCCGTGCTTGATCCGCAGCGCTTCGTGGATCACCTTCACCACTGGGGCGAGGCAGTTGGTCGTGCAGCTTGCCGCCGTGACGATTTTGTGCCGCGCGGGGTCATAGGCGCCGTTGTTGACGCCATAGACGATATTGGCCGCATCACCGTCTTTTACAGGGGCCGACACGACGACCTTTTTCACGCCGGCATCGAAATAGGGGGCCAGCTTGGCTTCGGTCTTGAAAACCCCGGTGCAGTCGATCACCACATCCACCCCGTCGAGCGGCAGCGCGCTGAGGTCGCGCGTGCCGATGAAGGGCAGGCGGGTGCCGTTGATGCTCACGCTGTCAGTGTCATGGGCGAAATCAGCCTGCCAGCGCCCGTGCACCGTGTCGAACTCCAGCAGATGCGCGTGCATCTCTGGGTCGCCCACCGCGTCGTTGATCCATGCGATTTTGGCACCCCGATCCAGCAGCGGTTTCAGGGCAAGCTTGCCGATGCGGCCAAGGCCGTTGATGGCGTAGGTGGTCATTCGGAGAATCCTTCTTTGTCGGTTTGGCCCGCGTCATCGAGCGCCTTTTGCAGCGAAATACGGTCGAGCGAGGTCAGCGGCAGGCTGGTAAAGCCCAACATCCGGTTGCGCAGCGTGCCATAGGCTTGTTGGAACGCGAGGCTCTTTTCCGCGTCGGAGCCTTCGACCTTGACCGGATCGGGTAGGCCCCAATGGGCGGTGATCGGCTGGCCGGGCCATGTGGGGCATTCTTCGTTAGCCGCTTGATTGCAAACGGTAAAAACGAAATCAAAATCGGGCGCGTCTTCGCTCTGAAGCTCAGAGATATGTTTCGACCGCAGCTGCGTCACGTCATGGCCCTTTTGCTTGAGCACTTCGACGGCGAAGGGGTTCAATGCGGATTGTGGCCGCGTGCCTGCGGAGTAGACGTTGAAACGGTCCGCCGCGAGGTCGCGCAGGATGCTTTCGGCAAAGATCGACCGGGCGGAGTTGCCGGTGCAGATGAACAGGACATTGAACTTGTCGTCGGTCATGGGAGCGTTTCCATCTGAAGAGGTGAGGGGGAGGCAAATCTCTGGCCGTCCGCGGCAGCAGTCGTTCAGCAGGTAGCCGATGGTGTCTCGAGCCGCCGCAATATCGATCGCATAGCGCAGAGAGGTGCCTTGCCGTTCTTGGGTCACCAGCCCGGCCTGCATCAGGGCGCCGATATAGGTCGAGAGGGTGTTGGGCTTGAGACCAAGCGCCTGCGCCAGTTCGGTCGCTGGCACCCGATCCGGGTAGCGGCGCATCAGCAGCCGAAAAAGCGCGAGACGCTGCGGATGGCCGAGTGTGGCGAGGCGATTGGGGATCAGTTGTTCCATAATTCGTGAATTACAGAATTAGATTTCCGATTGCCAGTGAAGATTTTGTAACAGCGCAATCTTGTAGGCGCATGAAAGCGATGCTTGGCCTTGGCGATTCACCCCTGACTATAAATTTTACTAGGTTTACAGGCGCGCCCATACCCAATCAGTCAAGAACTGCCGGAAATTTAATCAAACCATAACAAATGCTTGAGGATCGAACGCGCGAATCTTGTTATCGGGGTTTGCGGCTGCGCTGAATGATAGCCAAACAAGAGATGCGCGCTCAGGTTGACGCGATCTTTTGACAGGGCCTGCCATTTGGCTCTGTTCCGGCCCCTGCTTCGGGACGCCGCGCCCTTGTCCGCTGAGTTGGACGCTTTTGTTGTTGTAGAGGGCGCATAGGTTTTCGGGCAGGGGCCGCTTTATGCCCTGCACGGCCTCGACCGTGGGGGCGAACGTTCCGACCTTTGGTCGGGCGGTCCTTTGCCTTGCCCCTTGGTCATAGGGACAAAAATGCAACGTCTCGGCCCGTTTCCCTCATTCCGAGAAATCATTCACGGCGGTGATGTTCCCTCGGTGGTTGAGGCGTTCTATCAAGGTGCTCAGTTTTTAACCAAATGAGCTTTTGAACGCCGCCCTATGGTGACCCCGCTTTCCGACCGCTACCTCCTCCTGAAAGAGCAACGACCAGACATCAAACCGACCGAGATGTTGCAGGTTTTGGCGCAGGAGATGGGGCTGAACAACCTGTCCTATCTGGGGTTTCACAAAACCAACCCCGGCAACAGCGATCCGGTTATTCACACAACCTATGACCCCGCTTGGCTGACGCGCTACCAAGAGGAAAACTATCATCTGATTGACCCGGTGGTCGACCAATCCCTTGAGGGCACCTTGCCCGTAGATTGGAGCGAATTGCCCAAGGTCGACCGAACCGCCCGCAATTTTTTTGGGGAGGCGATGGAGTTTGGCGTGCGTCAAAACGGTGTGTCGATCCCCATTCGGGACCATTTGCACGGTAAGGCGGTGCTGACGCTGAACTCTGACCTGCGCATCCATGAATGGCGCAAATACAAGCGCGGCATCATCGCCGATGCGATCTATCTGGGCTGTTTAATCCAAAGCGACATCGTGGCGAATATCGCCAGCGCCCCGCCGGGGCCGCGGTTAAGTACCCGCGAGAAGGAAGTGCTAAAATGGGCCGCCGTGGGCAAAACGGCGTGGGAGACAGGGCAGATCATGACGGTGGCGGCCAGCACGGTGAACCACCACCTCTATAATGCCTGCGCAAAGCTGCAGGTGACCAATAAGACCCATGCGGTGGCCAAGGCAATCCGGGCGCAAATCATCACGATCTGACCGACCGCGCGGGCAGGGCTTGGCGGTGGCTTCGCCACGCGGTAAGCCGCCGCGAAGTATAGGAGAACGACATGGAACTGCGCGACAAACGTATTTTGGTCACCGGCGGCAGCGACGGGATCGGGCGGCACATCTGCCTGAAACTGGCAGAGACAGGGGCGCGGCTGGCCATTCTGGGCCGCGATGAGACGCGGTTGCAGGCGGTGGCCGAGGCCTGCACAGCCGCAGGCGCGGCCGAGGCCGTAGGGCTGACCTGCGATCTGCGAGACCCATCGGCGATCGACCATGCCGCGGCGCAGGTGCTGGCGCGTTTTGGCGGGCTCGATATCCTGATCAACAACGCCGGGATTTGGCACAAGGCCGGGCCGCTCGACACAATCGCGCCGGAGATGCTGCAGGCCACGGTGCAAACCAACCTGACCGGACTGATGCAGATGACACAGGCCACGCTGCCTGCGCTGCGCGACAATGACGAGGCGATCATCCTCAATGTCGTTTCGAAATCCGGTGTCGTGGCGCAGGCGGGGCAGTCGGTCTATACGGCCACGAAATACGGCGTACGCGGCTTTACCGAGGTGCTGAAGGCGGATGAGGAAAACACCGGCGTGCGGGTTGGCGGGCTCTATCAGTCGGGCACCAATACCGGCATGTTCGCCAAGGCCGGAGAGGACGTGCCGAACCACATTTTCACCGAGCCGGATGATCTGGCCGATGTGGTGGTCTTTGTCCTGTCGCGTCCGCCGAAACTGTGGATCCACGACATCCGCATCGAACTTTAGCCGCGAGGGTGCGCCTAGTCGGTGCTTTGCAGCGCGCTTGGGGCCGCTTGCGGGGCGGGCTCTGCCTCGGCCCCGATGCCGAATTCGACATGGAAGGTCGATCCGACACCGGCCTCGCTTTCGTAGAACAGATCACCCGCCATCTGCCGCGCCAGTTGGCGGGAGATATGCAGGCCAAGGCCGGAGCCTTGGGTCGATTTCTGACCGTCGTCGTCAAGTTGTCCGAAGCGGCCAAAGACCCGTTCCTCCATCCCCTCAGGGATGCCGCGCCCATGATCGCGGATAGAGATTCGCACCCGGCCTTGGTGCGCCGTCAGCCTGCCCTCTACGGTGTCGCCCACGTTGGAGAATTTCACCGCATTCGAGATCAGATTGTCGACCACCTGCCGGATCGCAAAGGCATCACCCAAGACAACGGCAGGCTGAGTGATCTTGCCGATATCCAGCCTGATGCCGCGCTCATGCGCGTACATGCGGTTTTCATCGATGCTTTCGCGCAGCAGGGCGGACAGGTCGACGGGCAGCCACTCAAGCGCCAGCGCCTGTACCTCAAGCTTTTGCACCAGCAGGATATTATCGACCAGACGGGACAGGCGGACCCCGTTGCGATGGGCAATGTCGAGCGAGGAGCGCAGCGGGCCTTTGATCTCGCCCAGTTTGCCGCTGAGCGCCAATGCCAGGCCGCCCTTCAGTGAGGTCAGTGGCGTGCGCAACTCATGGCTCACGACCGAGATGAATTCATCCTTGGCCCGGTTGGCCTCATCGGCCTCTTTCAGCGCTTGTTCAAGGGCCGTTGTCGTGGCGATCCGGTCGGTGACATCGACGAAGGTGACGCTCCAACCAATGGCGGGGCCGGCGGGGGAGAGCGGGTTTTCGATGGGGTGAATGCGCGGCTCATAGAGGCGTTCATCGCAGGTGATATGGGCGGAGGCGGTCTGCTCCCTTTGCGCCTTTATCCCCGCGATCAGATCATTGCCCAAGGAGGAAGCCGTCAAAAGCCCGCTGCGCTTGGCCGCGGCGTTCGAGCGAATGACGTGCCGCCGTGCGTCCAATAGGATGAGTGGTTCGCTCATCGTGTCAAACAGGGCTGATTGCCCGACAGAGGGCATGTCCATCGTCTTGTTGGTCACCAGCAGCCATGAAAAGGCGAAGATGCCCAAGGTGAACATGAAGGCCGTCGGATCAAGGCCGAGGACCGTGAAGCCGAACAGGGCATAGGCCGCGTTCGCGCCCAGTGGGATCAGCGTGATCACCACCAGCATCGTCAGCAGCGGCCAAGCGGCCCGTTTCGCCCGCAAGAATGCGCGCCCCAGCCAGATAAGCGTCGCCATTACAAAGCAATAGAGCACCGCAAGGACAAGGAAATATCCCGCGCCATGTTCAAAGGTGATCTGATCCTCGCCGGGCTGGATCGCGGTCTCGGCGGTATAGATCAGGTGGTGCCAGTCGTTCGTCGCGGCGAGGACAAAGGCCGCCATCGGCACGGCGATCAGAGCGAAAAGGCTCGCCCGGCCACGCGCATGGCTTGAGGGGCCGACATACTCGAAGATAAAGAAGGACCAGGCGACCGGGACCAGTCCATGCCCTAGCCACGCCAGTTGCGCCTGTTGCATCTGGCAGGCGTAACCGGGCGTTGCGGCTTCAGCCCCGACCATCATCAGGGTCCAGATCATCCCGACAAAGGTTAGCGCATAGTAAACCTTGCCATGAAACTCTTGAAACTTGAGCGTCCATAGGGCGACTGCCGCAGCGATCACGCTGACGGCAAGCACGGCCCAATAGACCGGGTCAAGCATTAGCCCCTGAAAACACGTTAGCATGGCGGAGTTACCTATGAACCAAATTGAATATGCGCAGATCAGCATTGGAATGCGGCGCAAGTTTGGCGCTGTAGTGGCGTATTAAGGCAGGGCGGCGCAACCCTTGGATGTGAAGGGCGTCATTTAGTACCGTCTCTTTCACCCGCTGGGCGGTGCGATTGCATCTCTCAGCAGGGGCGAAGGGGCGTTCAGAGTGGGCTGCGCGGTGGGGCAAGCGCGCAGCGGCGGGCCGCAGAAACCGGCAGATGAACCCAAGGAAGGGCTTCCCCGGCTGCGCAGCACGTATCAGGGTTTTACTATATGAAATTACCGCCAAAAAGAACCCACTCGAACACGGTTTCGACGTATTCCTCGCGCAACACTGGCTGCATTATCTTGAGGTTTAAAAAATGCTTACAGTGGCTCACTCTATGCACTCTGACCACGATATGACGTTGGTCTTGCTTGCCGCGCTGTTGTGCGCATTCGGCAGCTGGGTGATTGCAAATCTCTACCGGCACGGGCTCAAGCAGACACCGCGTCAGGCGTTGTTGTGGTATTTCCTGACCGCCGTGACCTCTGGCATCGCCATTTGGTGTACGCATTTCATCGCCATGTTGGCCTATCAGCCCGATGCGCCGGTAAGCTTCGACTTCGGCCTTACCTTTGCCTCGTTGGTGATCGCGATTACCGGGTCTACGGTCGGCATTCTCATTGCGGGGATGTTTCGCAGGCGGGTCACGACCGTGATCGGCGGGGTGATCTTGGGGCTGTCGATCTCGGCCATGCATTACACCGGGATGGTCGCCTATCGGATCGAGGGGATCATTCACTGGGATAAGAGCTATCTTATCGCCTCGGTTCTGCTGGCCATGGTGCTGTCGACCGTGGCTTTGTTCTTTGGCGCGCAGGGCGACAAATACGCCCGGTCGAAAATGACGGCGAGCTTTGCTTTGGCGATCGTGGGTCTGCACTTTACCGGGATGGCTGCTTTTCATGTGACACCGACAACCTTGATCGGCGGCCATAGCAACCCTGATGAGTACAGACTGCTGGCGCTGGTTATCGCAGGGACGGCTGCGATGATCGTAATGGGTGGGCTGTTCACCTATTTCATCGAAAACCGCACACGGTTGGAGAACATCGTCGAGTTGCGCCAGGCCCGGGATGAGGCCCGCGATGCCAGCCGCGCCAAGTCAGAGTTCATGAGCGTTCTGAGCCACGAGTTGCGCACGCCGCTAACGATCATCAACGGCTACGCCAGCTTTCTGACGAGCCTCAAAGGTCACACCATCGCCAAGCTGAAACCGAACGAGCAGATTTCGAAGGTGCATTTTGAAGAACTGGGCAACCAGACAGAGCGTTACGGCGGCCGTATCAAATCCGCGGGCGACCATTTGCTGACCATCATCAATGAACTCCTCGACTATACCAGCATTGAGCTTAACTCGATCAAGCTTAACAAAACCTCTTTTAACGCGGGCGAACTGCTGGCCGAGTTGGAGGAGCAATTTCAGGGGCTGGCCAAGGAAAAGCAGGCGGTGCTGGAAATCGAATGTGATGACTTCGACGTTTTCGCCGACCGTGGGCGCTGCAAACAGATCCTGATCAACCTTTTAGGCAATGCACTGAAGTTTTCATCGGCCTCCAGCATTCACATGCGGGCCACGAGGGTTGGCGATACCTGCCGGCTTGAGGTCGAAGACAACGGCTGCGGGATGCCGGAAGAGGATTTGCAGCGGATCTTCCAAGCCTTCATTCAAGCGGAAACGGCTGCCAAAAGCGCCGATGGCGGCACGGGGCTTGGCCTTGCGATCAGCAAGAAGCTCGCGGCGGCGCATGAGGGGGACATTCAAGTGGAAAGTGCTGTCGGCGTCGGGACGAAGTTCACCGTGGCTCTGCCGGATTGCGCTTCGGAGATTAGAGCGGAGAATGCGCTCGCCGCGGCGTAACGGGGGCTGTGGCGGGGCAGGCGCGAATTTTGGCGCGCGCTACGGCTTGAATGGCATCGTCTACCGTCTCAATCGCTGAGTGGCAGCGCCTTCCGTTTGGCGGGGCTGTGGAAACCGAGCGCAAGTTTTTCTCCGCGCATACGTCGCCCCCATATTTCCGAAAATGCGTGCGATCCCCCAGGTCTGTGCAGTTGGTGCAACTTAACTTATATTAGTACCTCTTTGCTTTTATGTTTTAAATTAAAGGGCTACGATCAATAGTGAAGATGGTAAGTACCGGAGGAGCAGGCCTATGGGCGTTAGCAAATCGGCGAATGCGCGCGTGCCGAGATCTGCAATTTTTGCAGCGTCCCCCCATGGCTATCTTGTTTTAGATACTAATTTTATGATCATCGACGTGAATGACCGGTATCTCTGCATCACCGGGTCAAAAGCCGATGATCTCATTGGCAAATTGCTGTTCGATGCGTTTCCGGATGATCCTTCTGATGCGACGGCGGATGGCACCAACAATCTGCGCAAGTCGCTTGAGATTGTCGTCGCCACTGGCAAGCCGCATCGGATGGCCGTTCAGAAATACAATATCCCCATTCGCGACAGCGCCGATGGGGCCTTTGAAGAAAAGTATTGGCAGCCGTTCAACGCGCCTGTTTTTCAGGACGGCCAGTTGATCGCGCTGATCCACCATGTCGAAGATGTCACCTCGGAATTCATTGGTCGCCGCGACCAGGCGATAAGGCTCAATCTGGCAAAGCAGGTGTCGGGGATCGGCTATGGGGAGCTGGACCTTCAGACCGGCACCGCGAATGTATCGCATGAGTTGGCCGACCTTTTCGGCTATCCCGATACCGAGGGAACCTTCCCGATCACCAAGCTTTTTAAGCGTATACACCCCGATGATCTGGAGCATGTGAAAAAGAGCTTGGAAGAGGTCACGGTCAGTGATCCCACGTTGAACGCCGACTATCGGATTGTCTTGCCCCAAGGGGATATTCGATGGCTGAACACACGTGGCGAAGTGCTTTTTGAATATGGCAAACCCGCGCGGTTCATCGGTGCGTCCCTCGATCTGACCCATACCAAAAAGCGCGAAGAGGTCTTGCAGAAAACACTGACCGAGAGGGACAAACTGCTTGAGCAGAAAGAAACGCTGCTCGGGGATGTAAACCACAGGATCAAGAACAGCCTGCATCTGGTGTCGAGCATCCTGCGTCTCGAAGCCGCATCGGTGGAAGACGACCATGTCAAACACAGCCTGCAGCAGGCCTCTTTGCGGGTGCATGCCGTAAGCTCGGTTCATGAACTTATCTATAAATCTCAGAACGTTACCCATGTGGATGTCGGTGAATATATCCCGCAACTCGTTGACTTTCTTTCAACCAGCACAGAGACCGACAGTAAGCAGATTGAGAAAGTCGTCGATGCGCAGGCGGTCGTTCTTCCGACGGATCTGGCGATCAACCTTGCGCTGCTGATCAATGAGCTTGTGACCAACGCGCATAAACATGCCTTCATTGAGCGGGAACAGGGCCGGGTAGATGTTCGTTTGCACCAAGAGGGAACCCTTTTGACCTTGACGGTATCGGACGATGGGATCGGTAGCGCGAAAGGTCTAGAGAGGGTCGGTCTCGGTTCGAAGATCGTGGCGGGCATTGTTAGCCAGCTTGGGGCGACGATGGAGAAAAGGGCAACAGAGCATGGTTATTGCGTCGAGATTGAGATCCCCATGCCTGCCGGGTAGTTCCCGGTGAATATTCTGATCGTCGAAGATGAATTTCTGATTGCGCTAGACCTTCAGATGCAGCTCGAACAGCTTCAGCATTCCGTTCTTGGCCCGGTCAAGGATTTCGCGACCTGCCGGGAGGTGGTGACGCAGTCCCGTCCGGACTTGGCGTTCATGGACCTCCGTCTGGCGAATGGAGAATCCGGCGAGGACCTCGCGCGGTGGTTGCTGAGCGAACACAATATCCGCTGCATCTTCATGAGCGGCAACCTGGACGAACCGACCCAAACACGGCTGAGAGCGCTTGAACCGATTGCCATGCTCGGCAAACCCACTTTTCCGCATCTGATCGCAGCAGCGATTGACGATTTCGCGCGCGGGTAGGCGGGTTCGCGCCCGGTAGCCGGGGCGCAGGTAGGCGTGGCGGAAATTGGCGCTCCCTGAAGGATTCGAACCCTCGACCTGCCGATTAGAAGTCGGCTGCTCTATCCAGCTGAGCTAAGGGAGCACTCGGCCGCTTATAGGGGTAAGCCTTGCCCTGCATCAAGAGGAACCCGACGCGGGCCGGGTGGGTTGAGCCGTCATCGACATATAACCCAACGGAGGAAGCCATGTATCTGCGCAATATCCTACTCGGGGCCGCTTTGGCCACAACGGGCGCCGTGGCGGCGCAGGCCGAAGGCCATATGCAAACGGCAGCATCCGCTCAGGTGGCGGGCAATTCGGATGATATCTCGGGCAGTGTTACCCTGAACACCACCGCCTCGGGCCGGACCTTGGTCAAGATAGACGTGACGGGCGTGCCCACAGGCACCCATGGCGTGCACTTGCATGAAACCGGCGATTGTTCCGCAGATGATTTCAAATCTGCTGGGGGTCATATCGCGGGGGACCATAAGCATGGTGTGCTCGTCGAAGGTGGGCCGCATCCGGGTGACATGCCCAATATGGTAGTGGGGGAAGATGGCGTGCTTCAGGCCGAAGTCTTTCTCGATCTGCTCGATATCGAGACCATGATCCAAGATGACGACGGCGCGGCTTTCATTATTCACAGCGGTGCGGACGACTACGAATCGCAGCCCTCCGGCGATGCGGGCTCGCGCATTGCCTGCGGTGCCTTCGAGGCTTCGTAACGTGATCTGAGATTTGGGCATCCCGGTCGCGTGTAATCGGGGCTGGGGTGTCGAATCGGCGCGGTGCTGCGGATCCGCGGCGGTGGGCGTAAGTCGAGAGACTAACGCCCATGCGAGGGGTGTCATATCTAGCGGAGTAAAAGGTAAATGGTGCTGCTGGAGAGAATTGAACTCTCGACCTCTCCCTTACCAAGGGAGTGCTCTACCTCTGAGCTACAGCAGCGCCGTGGGCGGGTGATTAGCCGCAATCGAAAGGGGGTGCAACCCCTGATCTGGACCCTTCTTGCACCCTGCGCTAGATAGGCGGCATGGCAAAGCAAAACGCCCCGGAAAAGAACGCGAAAACACCCTCTGCGCGGGAGGCGCGGCTGAAGGCTGCGCTCAAGGCCAATATGGCCCGGCGCAAGGCGCAGGCCCGTGCGCGGGCCGAGGATGTGGCGCAGGATACAGGCAATGGCCCCGACGGGTCGGAAAAGGACAGCTGAACGATGGATTCCATTCTGGTCAAAGGCGGCGGTGCGCTGAACGGGCAAATTCCCATCGCGGGGGCCAAGAACGCCTGTCTGGCGCTGATGCCCGCAACATTGCTGAGCGAAGAGCCGCTGACGTTGACCAACGCGCCGCGGCTGAGCGACATCCGCACCATGACCGAACTGCTGCGCTCTCTGGGGGCGGAAGTCACCTCAATGCAAGACGGCAAAGTCATCACGATGGCCAGCCACGGGCCAATCAATACCCGTGCGGAATATGACATTGTGCGCAAGATGCGCGCTTCTAACCTTGTGCTGGGTCCGTTGCTGGCGCGGGAAGGCCATGCCGAAGTCTCGCTGCCCGGCGGCTGCGCGATTGGCGCGCGTCCGATGGATATCCATACCGATGGGCTGGCCAAGATGGGGGCAGAGATCGATCTGCGCGATGGCTATCTCTACGCCAAGGCCGAGGGCGGCAAGCTTAAGGGCGCCGTGATCGATTTCCCCTTTGCCTCTGTCGGGGCGACCGAGAATATCTTGATGGCCGCTACGCTGGCCAAGGGGACCACCGTTATCAACAACGCCGCGCGGGAGCCTGAGATCGTCGATCTGGCGGACTGTCTGCGGGCCATGGGCGCGCAAATCGAAGGCGATGGCACGCCGAACATCACCATTCAGGGCGTCGACAGCCTGCATGGCGCGACCCATAAGGTGGTGACCGACCGTATTGAGCTTGGCACCTATATGCTGGCGCCAGCCTTTTGCGGCGGCGAAGTGGAACTGCTGGGCGGGCGGATCGACCTGTTGCAGGCGTTCTGCGAAAAGCTGGATGCGGCAGGGATCGAGGTGACTGAGACGCAGGCTGGCCTCAAAGTGGCGCGGCGCAATGGCCGCATCTCGGCGGTGGATGTCACGACAGAGCCTTTCCCCGGCTTCCCGACCGACCTTCAGGCACAGATGATGGCGTTGCTCTGCACTGCCGAAGGGACTTCTGTACTGGAAGAGAAGATTTTCGAGAACCGCTTCATGCACGCCCCGGAATTGATCCGCATGGGCGCGCGGATTGATGTGCACGGCGGCACGGCCAAGGTCACCGGGGTTGAAAAGCTCAAAGGCGCGCCGGTCATGGCGACCGATCTGCGGGCGTCGATCTCACTCATCCTCGCCGGGTTGGCCGCCAACGGAGAGACCACGGTAAGCCGGGTCTACCATCTTGATCGCGGCTATGAGCATGTGGTGTCCAAGCTGCGCGGCGTGGGGGCGGATATCGAAAGGATCAGCAGCAAATGACCGAAGATGCACGTTTCGAAGATGGCCGCGAAGCGCCGTTGAACCTCGGCGCATTGGACGCCGAGGATCTCACGGTGATCGCCTCGCTCACGCAAGATGCGGTATTTCCTGCCTCGGAAATGCGCTGGCACCGCACGGGCGCGCGTTTCGCGCTGCTGCTGAACCGGCTGCGGCATGAGGATACGGGGGCTGCACGTCACGCGCCCGAGCGGGTGCAATCGGTGCTGATGTTCAACAACGTGCAGCGTGTGGCAAGCCAAGGCGTGCCCAAGGGCGATGCCGATACCATCCTATCCCTGCTCGACATCACGTTCGAGGAAACCGATGCGCCTTCGGGTCATGTCACGCTGACCTTGGCCGGGGATGGTGCGATCCGGTTGGAGGTTGAGGCGCTGGAAGTGACGCTCAAGGATGTGACACGTCCCTATGTGGCCCCTTCAAAGAAAAAGCCCGTTCACCCCGAGTGACATCCCGTCACGGTGGCAAGGATCGCAAGATGCCTGAACTAAAGCAGACGAGATTTACGCGGGGCCGCGTGGCGGCCCTGATGACCGAGGCGACCGGTTGGGCGCTGCTGCTGCTCGGCGTGGCGCTGGCGGTGCGGCATCTGTTGGGCACGGTCACCTTGCCGGGGCTTTTGGCCCCTGCCGCGGCGATTGCGGGCGGGCTGTTTGCCATTCTGGCAGCCCATGTCGCGCGCGCCGTGTTCGACAACGCCCAAGATACCCGCGCCATGCGTTTGGCGCAGCGCGCCGCCCCCAGTGCCGCTGTCAAAACATCGGGCCTGCGGGCCGAGCCCAGCCTGCGCCGTCCTTCCGCGCCTTGATACCTTTGGGCCAGCCCGCTGCGGCGGCCCCCTTTTCGAAAGCCTGATCCCATGCCCGTCACCCTTGATGCCTCCGCCCCCGATTTCGAAGCGGCCTTTGACAAACTGCTGAACGCCAAGCGCGAAGACAGCCCCGATGTCGATGCCGTGGTGGCCGAGATCATCGCCGATGTGCGTGCGCGGGGCGATGCTGCCGTGATCGACCTGTCGCAAAAGTTCGACCGCGTGACCCTTACCCCCGACAGCCTGCGCATCAGTGTTGCCGAGGTTGATGCCGCCGTTGCCGAAGTCTCCCCCGAGGACCGCAAGGCGCTGGAACTGGCCGCCGACCGCATCCGCGCCTATCACGCACGGCAGCTGCCCGAAGACGCAGAGTGGACGGATCCCGACGGCGCCACGCTGGGTTGGCGCTGGACGCCGGTTTCCGCCGCTGGCCTTTATGTGCCGGGCGGGCTGGCGAGCTATCCGTCCTCGGTCCTGATGAACGCGGTCCCGGCCAAGGTGGCGGGGGTCGAGCGTTTGGCCATGGTCGTGCCCACGCCCGATGGCGTTTTGAACCCGCTTGTGTTGCTGGCCGCCCGCATCGCCGGGGTGGATGAGATTTACCGCATCGGCGGCGCGCAGGCCGTGGCGGCGCTGGCCTATGGCACCGATACGATCCCCCCGGTGGACAAGATCACCGGCCCCGGCAACGCTTTCGTCGCTGCCGCCAAGCGGCGCGTTTTTGGCAAAGTCGGCATCGACATGATCGCCGGCCCCTCCGAGATCCTCGTCATCGCCGATGGCGACAACGATGCCGATTTCATCGCCCTCGATCTGCTTAGCCAAGCCGAGCACGACGAGAGCGCGCAGAGCATTCTGATCACCACCGACCCCGCCTTTGCCCGCGCGGTGGAAGAGGCGGTCGAAAAACGCCTACTCACCCTTGAGCGGCGCGCCATCGCGAGCGCAAGCTGGCGCGACAATGGTGCGATCATCACCGTGGCTGACCTCGACGCCGCGGCGGCGCTCAGCAACCGGATCGCGCCGGAACACCTTGAACTCTGCGTGGCGGATCCAAAGGCGCTGTCGGAAAAGATCACCCATGCGGGCGCGATCTTCCTTGGCCAATGGACGCCCGAGGCGATTGGAGATTACGTCGGCGGGCCGAACCACGTTCTGCCCACGGCGCGGTCGGCGCGCTTCTCTTCGGGGCTATCGGTGTTGGATTTCATGAAGCGCACCACATTGGCCCAGATGTCGCCCGAAGCCCTCAAAGCCATCGGCCCGGCGGCAGAACGTTTGGCCCAGTCAGAGAGCCTTGAGGCGCATGGCCTGTCGGTCACCGCGCGGCTGCGCAAGCTGAACGACTAGAGCACCGGGGGGGGGCAGGGGGCGCAGAAGCCGCCTGCGCAGGAGGCAGGGCGCTGCCCGCTGTGCCCACCGGGCGCGACATTTGCCACCGGGCATGCTCTCGCGCATTGCCCCCTTCCCACCGCTGCGCTATCCACGAAATGGTATCGCCAGCAAAAAGGATGCGTCCATGACCCGCATCACCCATATCGCGCTTGATGACGCGAACATGCCGCCCCCCACGCCTGAGATTGATCAGGAGCGTAAGGTGGCCATGTTCGACCTGCTGGAAGAGAACAGCTTTGTCCTGCCTGAACGAGAGAAGGGCCCAGTGCCCGAAGGGCCCTATCATCTGTCCCTGTCCATACGTGACAAGCGGCTGGTCTTCGATGTGGAGACCGAAGCGGCTGAAAAGGCCGCCGAATTCCATCTCTCGCTCGGCCCCTTCCGGCAGGTGGTGAAGGATTACTTCCAAATCTGCGAAAGCTATTTCGAGGCGGTCAAGAAACTGCCCCCCAGCCAGATTGAGACGATCGACATGGCGCGGCGCGGCATCCACAACGAAGGCTCCCGCGTGCTGCAAGAGCGCCTGTCGGGCAAGGCCGAGATCGACACCGACACCGCGCGGCGGCTCTTTACCCTGATCTGCGTTTTGCATTTCGGCGGATAAATGACGCAGCTGCTGCCTCAATCCGTTCTCTTCTGCTGCGACCATAACGCCGTCCGTTCGCCCATGGCCGAAGGCTTGATGAAGAAATTCTACGGCACCGGCACCTATGTGCAGTCCGTGGGCGTCAAGAACGACATGGAGATCGACGGCTTTTCCATCGCCGTGTGCAGTGAATTGGATGTGGAGTTGGACCGGCACCGCAGCCGCAGTTTCGATGAGATGGAAGAATGGGGCGACGATCTGGGGTCATTCGATCTGGTCATCGCGCTGAGCCCCGCCAGCCAGCGCCGGGCGCTGGAACTGACGCGGTTTTACCATCTCGACGTGGAATATTGGCCGATCCTTGATCCCACGGGACTGGGTGAGAGCCGCGAGGCCAAGCTCACCCAGTTTCGCGCCGCCCGCGATCAGATCGTCGGACGGCTGATTGATCGCTTCGGCCCGCCGCCCAGCGAAAGCTGAGCTATCAGGTGTTGGAGCAGGCCGCGGCGGCGCTCTGGCCATAGGCTTTCCAAGTGCTCCAGAAGGCGTTGTCGCTTTTGTTGTCGGACTGACGCATTTCCTGCAAACGGTGGGGATCGCGGAAAATCTTGGCGCCTTGGCGCTGATCCGAGCGCGACAACGTCTGATCCGCCACCGCTTGTACGCAGCCACAACGCGCATGGCTGGAGCCGCGGCGCCCATCGGCCAGACAAGCCTTTTGAATGGGTCCCGTGGCGAAAAGCACCGGCGTCGGGGAGAAACGTCCCACGGCGGCATCGCTGGAATAACGTGATCCGCCACAACCCGCCAAGACGACGAGCGCCATCAAACTTGCAACTGTCCGCATTGATTTGCCCTATTGTTTTGGACCATGGGGTTTTCCCCTTGTCGGCCCGGTCTGCTCTGCCCGTCACTATGCCGGAAAATGGGGCTTCGCGCAATTCTCCTTTGGGGGGCAAAGCGCCTTGGCCTGCGATAAAGCGCCGTGAAGGGCGCGAAGCGGGCTCTGGCACGCTCAAGGCCAATTGACGCAGGCGCGGCACTGCGCCATATCCCCTTGCATGACACCGCTTGAAAACATCCGCAATTTCTCCATCGTGGCGCATATCGACCACGGCAAATCCACGCTGGCCGACCGGTTGATCCAACTCACCGGCACGGTCGCCGAACGCGACATGCAAAGCCAGCTTCTGGACAACATGGATATCGAGCGGGAGCGGGGCATCACCATCAAGGCCAACACCGTCCGCATCGAATACCCTGCCAAGGACGGCAAGACCTATGTGTTGAACCTGATCGACACGCCCGGACACGTCGACTTCGCCTATGAAGTCGCGCGCTCCATGCATGCGGTCGAAGGCTCGCTGCTGGTGGTCGACGCCACCCAGGGCGTCGAGGCGCAGACGTTGGCCAATGTCTATACCGCCATCGATGCGGATCATGAGATTGTGCCGGTTTTGAACAAGGTCGACCTGCCCGCCTCTGACCCCGACCGCGTGCGCGAACAGATTGAGGATGTGATCGGCATCGACGCCTCCGAGGCCTGCCTGATCTCTGCCAAGACCGGCGTCGGCATCCCCGACGTGCTGGAAGCGATCGTCAATAAACTGCCCGCCCCTAAGGGCGGCGACCCCGATGCGCCGCTCAAAGCGATGCTGGTGGACAGTAAATATGACCAATACCTCGGCGTGATCTGTATCGTCCGGATCATCGACGGCACCCTGAAAAAGGGCGACCGCATTCGCATGATTAAGACCGGCGGCACCTATGACGTGGATGATGTGGGCGTTTACCGGCCCAAGATGACCGGCGTCGAAAGCCTCGGCCCCGGCGAGATCGGTTATCTCAACGCCTCGATCAAGCAGGTCCGCGACACCCGCGTCGGCGACACGATCACCCATGAGAAGCGCAAGTGTGAGACCCCGCTGCCGGGCTTTAAGCCTTCGGTGCCGGTGGTGTTCTGTGGTCTCTTCCCGGTCGATGCCAATGACTTCGAGGACATGCGCGATGCGATCGAAAAGCTCGCCTTGAACGATGCCTCCTTCACCTATGAGATGGAAACCTCTGCCGCGCTTGGCTTTGGCTTCCGCTGCGGTTTCCTTGGCCTGCTGCACCTCGAAGTGATCCGCGACCGGCTTGAGCGTGAGTATGACATCGACCTCATCACCACCGCGCCTTCGGTGATCTATCACGTCCACATGAAAGACGGAGAGATGCAGGAGCTGCACAACCCCGCCGACATGCCCGACATGACGCTGGTGGACCACATGCAAGAGCCGCGGATCAAGGCGACGATCCTAGTGCCCGATGAGTACCTCGGCGACGTGCTGAAACTCTGCCAAGACCGCCGCGGCATTCAAGAAGACCTGACCTATGCTGGTTCGCGGGCGATGGTCGTCTATGACCTGCCGCTGAACGAGGTGGTGTTTGATTTCTACGACCGGCTGAAGTCGGTCACCAAGGGCTACGCCAGTTTTGACTACCAGATGATCGGCTACCGGCAGGACAATCTGGTCAAGATGCAGATCCTTGTGAACGACGAGCCTGTCGACGCGCTTTCGACCATGGTGCACCGCGACCGCGCCGAGATGCGTGGCCGAGCGATGGTGGAAAAGCTCAAAGACCTGATCCCGCGCCACATGTTCAAGATCCCGATCCAAGCGGCCATCGGTGGCAAGGTCATTGCCCGCGAGACACTCTCCGCGATGCGCAAGGACGTGACGGCGAAGTGTTACGGTGGTGACGCCACGCGGAAGAAGAAGCTGCTGGAGAAGCAGAAGGCCGGTAAGAAGAAAATGCGCCAGTTCGGGAAAGTGGATATCCCGCAGGAGGCGTTTATTTCCGCACTGAAGATGGATGGGTGAACGCCGGTCCGGGGCCTAGGCCCCGGCAAACGCTCCGGGGGAGCGTTTGAGGCGTGAACGGGCGGAGCCCCGGCAGGTGGCCATTTTTAGGGCGCGCGGGAGGCAGCGTATTGCGCAGCAATGCGCGTTCCCGCACGCTGAAGTACTTTTTTCGGCAGGCGTGCTTCTACATGTAGTATTGGCTGAATCTGCCTGAATTGTCTCGTCAAGGTGGTTTTTTGCCTCCGTTGGTCTCTCATAAGTTGATCTTGCGCATCATTCGGATGAGGTGCAACCTGTAGCGAGTAGAGTGACCAATGGAATTTTTGTATGTATTTGATGTATGTGGACGAAAGTGGGGACCCAGGGAACAATACAAAGCAAACTGATTATTTCTGCCTTTCGGGTATCGTTGTTCACGAAAGCGAATGGCGCCAATTTATTGATGCCCAGCTTGCTTTTCGCCGCACTCTCAAAGAAGTATATAATTTTCCTATCAGGGCGGAAATACACACTGCCGAGTTCATCCGAAAAAATGCCTAGGGTCTCGAGAAGCATGAACGCCTATCAATTTTGCGGAACTACCTAGACGAGTTAGCTAAGCTAAATTCAATTTCTATAACTAACATCGTGGTAGATAAAAGAGACAAGCCAGATAGCTACGGTATATTCGAAGCAGCTTGGCGAACGCTTTTCCAGAGATTCGAGAACACGCTAACCCATGGCAACTATCCGGGTGGCTATAAGAGGTCTTTCGGAATTGTGTTTACAGATGCTACCGCCGGGAAAAAGCTTTCCAGTATGATGAGGAAAATGGCCGTGCATAACCCGGTGCCCAATCGAGGACGTAGCGGTTATAGGAATATTCCAATACAGCGAATTATCGAAGATCCTTCTGAAAGGGACTCAAAAGCCTCGCTGCCGATCCAAGCATGCGATGTCGCTGCCTATTTTCTACATCAAAGCTTGAAGCCTAATTCTTACATACGGCGCAAGCGGGCCGTGAAGTATTTTGAACGACTTGAACCAGTTCTAAATACTTTGGCTAGCAGTAAGAACGAATTGGGTGTCGTCGTTATATAAAATAAGGGCGGACAGTTTCCTGCCCGCCAAAAGATCCTACTACTAGGTTGAGCCTAGGTTCAGATCTTACCCCATATATAGCTATGCGACGGTAGAAATGCCAACATATTCTTTCTATGTATACTGGGGGGATAGTGAGAGATCGTACCAAACCCCAAGGGTTTGGCAGCGCCCGAACCGCCCCCAGGGGGAGGGCGCGTCGCTTTTCCCCGCCCCTCGGTTCGGGCGCGGTGGTGGACACTGACCTCTCATCCTATCCGCTAACCAATGTACACCGCCTGCGGGGTATGTGACATTCCACGCAAATAACTTTCCCTCCACAGGACCTCCACCCATGACCACCCCCTGCATCCTCTGCGTCGCCATCACCGGCTCCGTGCCCACCAAAGCCGCCAACCCCGCCGTGCCGATCTCGATCGCCGAGCAGGTCGAGTCGACCCACGCAGCCTTCGAAGCCGGGGCCTCCATTTGTCACGCCCATGTGCGCAACGACGACGAGACCCCGTCCTCCGACCCCGAGAAGTTCGCGCGGCTGATGGAAGGCGTGCAAAAGCATTGCCCCGGCATGATCATCCAGTTCTCCACCGGCGGGCGCTCGGGCGCGGGGCGGGAGCGGGGCGGGATGCTCTCGCTGCGGCCCGACATGGCCTCGCTCTCGGTCGGGTCCAACAACTTCCCGACCCGCGTTTATGAGAACCCGCCGGAACTGGTCGATTGGCTGGCCTCGGAGATGAAAACCCACGCGGTCAAACCCGAGATCGAGGCGTTTGATCTCAGCCACATCCACAAGGCCGCCGAGATGAACCGCGACGGGCGCATTCCCGGCCAGCTCTACGTGCAATTCGTCATGGGCGTGAAAAACGCCATGCCGGTGGACCGTGAGACCTTTGATTTCTACATCCAGACGCTGAACCGCCTTGCGCCCGATGCGCAGTGGTGTGCCGCCGGGATCGGGCCGAACCAGATTGTGTTGAACGAATGGGCCATCGCCGCGGGTGGGCACACCCGCGCGGGGCTGGAGGACAACGTGCGGCTGGACCGCGACAGGCTGGCGCCCTCCAACGCCGCGCTGATCCAGCGGGCGGCTGATTTATGTGCGAAATTCGACCGCCCTATCGCCACGCCTGCACAAGCGCGTGAGATTCTGGGTCTGCGTCCGGCATAGGCTTGCCGCAAGAAGGGCGCTGCGTTGAAATGCGGGGCGGGGCAGCTATGTCCCGTTCCAGTAACCAACAGGAGCCTGAAATGTCCCAGACCCGCCGCCATTTCCTTGCCACCTCCGCCGCCGCCGCTGGCATCGTAACCCTGCTGCCCTTCGCCGCCCATGCCGCCGCGCATAGCGGTGACACATTCGACACCAGCGCAGGCCCGATCACGGTGCATCCCGTCGACCACGCCTCTATCGTGTTGGAGACGCCCGCGGGGGTGATCTATGTCGATCCAGTGGGCGAGCCCGCCGAATACAGCGACTTCCCCGCCGCCGATCTGATCCTCATCACCCATGAGCATGGCGACCACTACAATGCCGATACGCTGGCCGCGCTGGCCGGGGATGAGGTGCAGATCATCACCAACCCCGCCGTTTTCGACATGCTGCCCGGGGCGCTTGCCGCGAAAGCCAGCAAGATCGCCAATGGCGAAAGCACCGAGTTTAACGGCCTGCCGATCGACGCGATCCCAGCCTATAACATCACCGAAGAGCGCAAGAAGTTTCACCCAGAGGGGCGCGACAACGGCTATATCCTCGGCTTCGACGGCTTCCGCGTCTATATTTCGGGCGACACCGAAGACACGCCCGAGATGCGCGGGCTGACCGATATCTCGCTGGCATTCGTGTGCATGAACCTGCCGTTCACCATGGATTCCAACGCCGCTGCCTCTGCCGTGGCTGAGTTTAAACCGACTTACGTCTACCCCTATCACTTCCGGGGCAAAGACGGCGGCACGCAAGACCCCGAAGAGTTCGCCAAACGGGTCGGCACCGATGTCGAAGTCAAATTCGGTGACTGGTATTAATCTCGAACCCTTTCGGTCACGCCCCAGCGGCGTGACCGTTTTCCCGGACAGGGCCGATCCATCAGATCAGCCGATTCCGGGGTGCAGAGCGGGGCGTTTGTCTCCCACACCGCCGCCCGCGCTCATTTTTCGCTTAACAAATTCAACAGCCTAACCGCTCCGTTTTCAGATGGCTGAAGTTTCGCTTGATCGCTTTCGGTCCGCGGACTAGCGTAACCTGCGACAAATGCGAAACTATGTTTTGCATTGCGAAACAAGTCTCTGGGAGGAGCCTACATGACAATCTTTAAACACCTGAGCTGCGCCGCAGCTCTGGCGCTGGCTGGTGGCGCGGTAAGCGCTGAAACTGTATTGATTCACGGTGAAGCTGGACCCAACCGCGGTGCACGCGCCGACGCTTTGCAGTGGTTCGCCGATCAGGTCGCCGAACGCTCAAACGGCGACATGCGATTCGACATCCAGTGGGGTGGCGCGCTGTTCAAAGCCAACGCCGCTGTGCAATCCATCGCCGATGGCGTGGCCGACACCGGCTCGGTCATCGCGGTTTACTACCCCCAAGAAATGGCCGGTTACGGCATCGCCGATCTGCCGGTGAACAACCCCGACGCTTGGGTCGGCATGCGCGCCACCGATGAGCTGATGCGCTCCAGCGAGGCCATTCAGGAAGATCTGGCCGAGAAGAACCTCGTCTACATCGGCACCTGGACCACCAGCCAGGTCAACATCGGCTGCAAGGGCGGCGCGATCAAATCCGTGGACGACATCTCGGGCAAGAAAGTCCGCGGTGTGGGCGCTTACGGCAAGGTCTTTGGCGAGCAGGGCGCGAACATGGTCAACATGTCGATCTATGACGCCTACCAAGGTCTCGACACCGGTCTGATCGACTGCTCGCAGGGTTACAGCTATGCCGTCGCGGCGCTGAAGCAAGCCGAGGTCATGGACAGCTACACGATCCTCGACTGGGGTCAGGTTGGTGGCTTGGGCATCTTTATGAACAAAGACATGCACGACAGCCTGACGCCTGAGCAGCAGGAAACGCTGGCCACGGTCGGCGCCGAGATGGCCGATGAATTTGGCCGCATGATCACCGAGGCCAACGATGCCGCCATTGCCTCGATGAAAGAGCAGGGCGTTGAGGTCATCACCCTGCCCGAAGAAGACCGCGCACAGCTGGTCGACGCGGGCAAGAAGTTCCTCGACGAATGGGTCCAGACCGCCGACTCCACGGGCCTGCCGGGTGCAGAACTGCTTGAGGAGTATAAGGGTCTGATCACCAAATACACCGAAGAGCGCGATGCCAATGGCTACCCTTGGGATGCCAAAAGCAACTGATCGCTAACCTAGGGAGGGGCAGCATATGTTGGTAAATCTGGAGAAGATCCTATTGGGACTGGGCGCTTTGGCGGTGATTGCCTTGGGGGTGCTGATCACCTCCAACGTGATCGCCCGCGCGCTCTTTGCCAGTCAGGTGCCGGATTCGGTGACCATGGTGCGCGAGCTCATGGTTGCCGCCATCCTGCTGCCCCTCGCCGCCGCGACCGCTGCGCGCGCGCATGTTTCGGTCGCCTTTGTGACCGACCGTTTTCCGGACCGCGCGCGCTCGGTGCTGATCGTCGCGGGGTCGGTGATCGGCATGCTGGCGCTGTCGCCGCTGATCTTTGCCGGGGCGCGCGAGTTCCTCGCCGTGGTGGAGAAGGGCAGCTTCTTCTACGGCGATCTCAACCTGCCAAAATGGCCCGGACGGCTGCTGTTCCTCATCGGCATGGTCGCCACCTTCCTGCGGCTGGCGGAACTTGCCTGGCGTGACGGGCGCACCGTGCTTTCGGGCGGTGTGGTCTCTGACGAACAACAACATGCGGCCGACCTTCTGGCCGAGAAGGACGTGCTGTAATGGATGCCTCAACCATCGGTATGATCGCCTTTGCGGCGGTTCTGATCCTGCTCGCCCTGCGCGTGCCAATTGCCTTCACGCTGGCGGCAGTGGCAACCGTCGCTACCTTCTTTATCTTCGCCTTCCGCACCGGCACTTTCATGCCTGAACGTGCGATCAAGGCGACCACCTCGATGGTGTTTTCGAACTCCTTTGACCTCATTCACTCTTACGATCTGTCGATGATCCCGCTTTTCGTGGCGCTTGGTCACATCGCATATCGCGCGGATATCACGACGAAAATCTACCACGCGGCCAAGGTTTGGCTGACCCGCCTGCCGGGCGGGGTGGCCATGGCCTCCGTCATGGGCTGCGGCGGGTTTTCCGCGATCACCGGTTCATCCATCGCCTGCGCCTCGACCATGGGTAAAATCTGCACGCCCGAGATGCTGCGCATGGGCTATGACCCGCGTCTGGCCACGGCTTCGGTCGCGGCGGGGGGCACCTTGGGCTCGCTCATTCCCCCGTCGGTTCTGTTCATCATCTACGGCATTTTCACCGAGACTTCGATCTCGTCGCTGTTCCTCGCGGGTGTTCTGCCGGGGCTGCTGACGCTGGCGGGCTTTGTGTTGGTCATTGCCGTCTGGGTCTGGCGCGATCCAGCGGTCGCACCCTCGACCGACCAGCGCTACACCGCGCGTGAGCGTTGGCAGGCGGCCCTTGATAGCTGGCCCGCGATCTTGCTGTTCGTGCTGATCATCGGCGGCATCTACGGCGGTATCTTCACCGCGACCGAGGCCGCCGCCGTCTGCGTCGTTTCCGCCACGCTGATCGGTTTCGCGCAGCGCAAACTGGATTGGGCAGGCCTTTGGGAGGCGGTAAAAGAAACCTGTGTTCAGACTTCTGCTATCTTCCTGATTGCTGCCAGTGCAAAGATTTTTGTGGCCTTTGTTGCGCTGACTGGCGTCGCGGGCACCATCGTTGGTTTCGTGTCGGACGCGCAAATGTCGCTGGTTGTGCTGATGCTTTGCATCGCGCTGATCTATCTGCTGCTGGGTATGTTCCTTGATCCAATCGGTATCATGGTGCTGACCCTGCCGCTGATGATCCCGCTGGTGGAAAGCTATGACCTCAACCTCATCTGGTTCGGCGTCGTGGTCATCAAACTGCTGGAGATCGGCCTGATTACACCGCCTGTGGGCCTAAACGTCTTTGTCATCGCCAATGTGGTGGGCCGTGAGGCACCGATTGACAAAATCTTCGCGGGCATCACTCGGTTCCTCAGCGTCGACTTCATCGTGCTGATCCTCATCATGTCCTTCCCAATGATCTCGCTCTTGATCCCGATGGCCGCGCGATGATGCAGACGGCGTCGGATACTGTCACCGACCGCAAGTTCGCCAACACACTGGCGCGGGGCCTCGGGATTCTGCGGGCCTTTCGCGCCAGTGACAGCGGGCTGTCGCACGCCCAGATCGCCGAGCGGACGGGGCTGCCGAAACCCACCGTTTCGCGGCTGACCTATACGCTGTGTGAACTGGGCTATCTTGCCCACGGCGGGCGCAACGACAAATTCCGGCTCGGGCCTGCGGCGATTGCGCTCGGCTCGGTCGCCTCTGTCGCGGTGAGCTTTGTCGATATGGCCTCGGACGCGATGCAGCAATTGGCCGACGAGACCCGCACGCTGGCGCTGATCGCCGTACGCGATGGCGACCGGATGATGCTGGTGCGCACATGGCGTCCGCATACCGCCTCGACCATCTGGCTAGAGCCGGGGCACCGCATCCCGGTCTATGGCTCGTCCTCGGGCCTCGCTACGCTGGCCAGCCTCGACGAAGGTCGTTTTGAAGCGCTTAACCCTGACGACCGGCTGCGCGATTTCCGCCGCGATGGCTATGAACAACTGCTGGCGCAGGGCTTTGTCCTCGCCCCACCCGAAACCCGCTATGCCCGCAGCATCAACGCCGTGAGCGTGCCTTATTACGCAGGGGAATTCGGCGAACCGGTGGCCTTCACCTGCGGCGCTTTGCCGGGTGACTTGCCCGACAGCCGCATTCTGTCACAAGTGGGGCCAGCGCTGCGTGACGTGGTCAGCGGCATCGAACAACGCACCGGACGGGCACCGGCCCTGTCCCGGCGCGGATAGAACAAGGAGTTATCAACATGACTGTCAAGATCGCCTATTCCCGCCATGACGACATCGTCGTGCTGCGCATCGAAAACCCGCCCGTTAACGCGCTGAGCCAGGCCGTGCGGCAAGGTTTGGCCGAGGGTATGGACCGCGCCGAGGCTGAAGACGGCGTGCGCGCGGTGATGATCGTGGGCGAGGGCCGCGCCTTTATCGCGGGCGCTGACATCACCGAATTCGGCAAGCCGCCGATGGAGCCGCATCTGCCGAACCTCTGCAGCCGCATTGAGGCGTCCCCGCTTTTGGTCGTGGCCTCCATGCATGGCGTCAGCCTTGGTGGTGGCCTCGAAGTGGCGCTCTCGGCGCATTACCGCATCGCCCAGCCCTCGGCTCGCGTCGGTCTGCCTGAGGTGCACCTCGGCCTGATCCCCGGCGCAGGCGGGACACAACGCCTGCCGCGTCTGATCGGTGTCGAACCCGCGCTCGACGCGATCACCACAGGCCGCCACATCAAAGCACCGCAGGCGCTGGAGATGGGCATCGTCGACCGTGTGGAAGAGGGCGATCCGCAGGAAGTGGGCCTCGCCTATGTCCGCGAGTTGCTCGACAGCGGTGCCGAGCGGCGCCCGATCTGCGACATGCCCGCGCCTGCGCCCATCGACTGGGATGCCGCCTATGAGGCAACTCTGAAAAAGGGCCGCGGCCAGATTTCCCCCGCCGAGGCCGTGCGCGCCGTGCAGGCGGGTGTCGAAAAACCCTTCGAAGAAGGCATGAAGGCTGAGCGCCGCATCTTCTCGGAACTGATGAACACCGACCAGCGGCAGGGCATGATCCACGCCTTCTTCTCTGAGCGTGCTGTTAGCAACCTGCCCGAACTTAAAGGTGTCGAGCCGCGCGAGTTGAAAGCAATCGGCGTGATCGGCGGCGGCACGATGGGCGCGGGCATCGCCACGGCGGCGCTGCTGTCGGGCTTTTCGGTCGTGCTGATCGAGATGAAGGACGAAGCCGCCAAGGCCGCACACGACCGTATCTCCGGCAACCTCCAAGGCGCGCTGAAACGCGGCAAAATCGACCAAGCGAAGTTCGAGACGCTGACTGGTGAGGCGCTCATGGTCTCCACCGACTACGCGAGCCTGTCGGACGTCGATCTCGTTGTCGAAGCCGTGTTCGAGGACATGGACGTCAAAAAGCAGGTCTTCGGCAAGCTTGACGCGGTCTGCAAGCCGGGCTGCGTGCTGGCCTCCAACACCTCCTATCTGGACGTGAACGAGATCGCCGCCAGCACCTCGCGCCCTGCGGATGTCATCGGGCTGCACTTCTTCTCGCCCGCGCATGTGATGAAACTGCTCGAGGTCGTCGTCGCGGACAAGACCGCAAAAGATGTGGTCGCCACGGGCTTTGCGCTCGGCAAGGCATTGGGCAAGATCAGCGTGCGCGCGGGCGTCTGCGATGGTTTCATCGGCAACCGCATCCTCGCCACCTACCGCACCGCGGCGGACCACATGGTGCTCGACGGTGCCAGCCCCTACAAGATCGACGCGGCGCTCGAAAAGTTCGGCTTTGCCATGGGCCCCTTCGCGGTGGCCGATCTGGCCGGGCTCGACATCGGCTGGGCCACGCGCAAGCGCAAGGCCGCCACGCGTCACCCCGAGGAGCGGGTGCCGACCTATATCGACCGTCTGTGCGAGCAGGGCCACTTCGGCCAGAAGACCGGCCAAGGCTACTACATCTACGAAAAGGGCAAACGCGGCGGCACGCCGAACCCGGAAATCAGCCGCCTGATCGAGGAAGAGCAGAAGGAGCGCGGCATCACCCCGCGCGAGTTTACCGAGGCCGAGATCGTGCGCCGCTACATGTGCGCCATGGTCAACGAGGCTGCCAAGGTGCTGGAAGAGGGCATCGCCAAACGCCCGCTCGACGTGGATATGACGCTGCTCTTTGGCTACGGCTTCCCGCGCTACTGGGGTGGCCCGATGAAATGGGCCGATATTCAGGGCCTGCCCAATGTCCTCGCCGCGATCGAAGGCTTTGCCGAGAAAGACCCGTGGTTCTGGCAACCGGCCCCTCTGCTGGTCGAACTGGTCAAAACCAACCGCACTTTTGATGATCTGAACAAGGAAGCTGCCAAATGAAACAGGCTGTCATCGTCTCCGCCGTCCGTACCGGGCTGGCCAAATCCTTCCGCGGGTCGTTCAACATGACCCACGGCGCCACCATGGGTGGCCATGTCGTCGCCGAAGCGGTCAAACGCTCGGGCGTCGATCCCTCGGCTATCGAAGACGTGATGATCGGCTGCGGCTACCCCGAAGGGGCCACGGGTTCGAACATCGCGCGGCAGATTGCCCTGCGCGCGGGCCTGCCGGTGACCGCCTCGGGCGTGACCGTGAACCGCTTCTGTTCTTCCGGTCTGCAGACCGTCGCCATGGCCGCCAACGCAATCTGCCAAGAGGGCGCAGGCCCGATGGTTGCAGGCGGGGTCGAGAGCATCTCGCTGATCCAGCCGGATGTGAAATCGGTGAAAGAGGCTTGGCTCAAGGAGCATAAGCCCGAGGTCTATATGGCGATGATCGACACCGCCGACATCGTCGCGAAACGCTATGGCATCTCCCGCGAGGATCAGGACGCCTACGGTCTGCGCAGCCAGCAGTTGATCGCTGCCGCGCAAGAGGCCGGTCTCTTTGATGACGAGATCGTGCCAATGCAGACCATCATGGGCGTGCAGGACAAGGAGACCAAGGAGATCTCCACCCGCGAGGTCACTGTGGACCGCGATGAATGCAACCGGCCCGGCACCACGCTCGAAGGGCTTGCGGGTCTGACGCCTGTGCGCGGCGAGGGGGCATTCATCACCGCGGGCAACGCCAGCCAGCTTTCCGATGGCGCCGCAGCCCTCGTGTTGATGGACAGCAAAGAGGCTGAGCAGCAGGGTCTGCAAGCTATGGGCGCGTTCAAAGGCTTCGCCGTCGCGGGCTGTGAACCCGATGAAATGGGCATCGGCCCGGTCTTTGCCGTGCCGCGTCTGCTGGAACGTCACGGGCTGACCGTCGATGACATTGACCTGTGGGAGCTGAACGAAGCCTTCGCGAGCCAAGCGCTCTACTGCCGCGATAAACTCGGCATCGACCCCGACAAGTGCAACGTAAACGGCGGCTCCATTGCCATCGGCCACCCCTTCGGCATGACCGGGGCGCGGATGACCGGCCACATTCTGCGCGAAGGCCACCGCCGCGGCGCGAAACTGGGTGTCGTGACGATGTGCATCGGTGGCGGCATGGGGGCGGCTGGCCTCTTCGAAATCTACTAAAGGGGGCCGACATGGACCTGAGCTATACAGACGAAGAACGCGCCTTCCGCGAGGAGGTGCGTCAATTCCTCACCGAGAAACTGCCAAGCGAGCTTTCCGAAAAGGTGCGCCGTGGGCAGGAGCTTTCGAAGGATGATCACGAGCGCTGGCACGCCATCCTGAACGATCAAGGCTGGCTGGCCACCAACTGGCCCAAGGAATTCGGCGGGGCCGCGTGGAACGCCGTGCAGCGCCATATTTTCGAGGAAGAGGCCGCAGCCCATCACGCGCCGCGCATCGTGCCCTTTGGCCTGTCGATGCTGGCCCCGGTGCTGCAGAAGTTCGGCTCGAAAGAGCAGCAGGACTACTGGCTGCCGCGCATCCTGTCGGGCGAAGACTGGTGGTGTCAGGGCTACTCTGAGCCGGGCGCCGGGTCGGACCTCGCCTCGCTGAAAACCACGGCGGTGAAGGACGGCGACCATTACATCGTCAACGGTCAGAAGACTTGGACCACGCTGGGCCAACACGCCAATATGATCTTCTGCCTCGTGCGGACCGACAAGGACGTGAAACAGCAAGAGGGCATCTCCTTCCTGCTGATCGACATGGACACGCCGGGCATCACCGTGCGCCCGATCATCCTGCTGGATGGCGGCGCCGAGGTGAACGAGGTCTTCTTTGACAACGTGAAAGTGCCCGCCGAGAACCTCGTCGGCGAAGAGAACAAGGGCTGGACCTACGCCAAGTACCTGCTGACCCATGAGCGCACCAACATCGCCGGTGTGGGCTTCTCCCAAGCCGGTCTTCAGGCCGTGAAACGCATCGCCAAATCCGAAATGGCCGGGGGCCGTCCGCTGATCGAGAACCCGCATTTCGCCGCCCGTGTGGCACAGGCCGAGATTGATCTGATGGCGATGGCGACGACCAACCTGCGGATCATCTCCAAGGCCGCCGCAGGGCAGGCACCGGGGGTGGAATCCTCGATGCTCAAGGTTAAAGGCACGATCATCCGTCAGGAGATCAACGATCTCGCGCGCCGTACGGCTGGCGTCTATGCGATGCCCTTCGCCTCGGAAGCGGTGGCAGGCAGCAACGACGCGCTGCCCGATCCGAACGAGGCCGGCCCGGTGGCCGCGCAGTATTTCAACAACCGTAAGCTGTCGATCTTTGGCGGCTCCAACGAAATCCAGCGGCAGATCATCGCCAAGACAACGCTGGGAGGTGCAAAATGAATTTCGACCTGACCGAAGAACGCCAGATGCTGCAAGACAGCCTGCGCCGCTTCCTGCGGGATAAATACGACACCGCCACGCGCAACGGAATTCTGGAAAGCGAAGCGGGTTTCTCTGCTGACATCTGGACCGGCTTGGCCGAATTGGGCGTCATCGGCGCGCTTTTCACCGAAGAGCAAGGCGGCTTTGGCGGCGCGGGTTTCGACGTGACCACCGTGTTCGAAGAACTGGGCCGCGCCGGTGTGGTCGAGCCCTTGCTCGACAGCGCCGTGCTGGCTGGCGGCTTAATTGCCGATCTGGGCAGTGAAGCGCAGCAGGAACATATCGAGGCGCTGATCGGCGGTACGTTGCAACTGGCCTTTGCCCATGGTGAGCCGACCAGCCGCTATGACCTTGAGCGCGTCACCACCACCGCGTCGCAAAGCGGCGGTGCCATCGTGTTGAACGGTCGCAAGGCCGTGGTGGCGAATGCCGAGGCTGCCGACATGCTGGTGGTCTCTGCCCGCGAAAGTGGTGAAGCGGGCGATCAGGCGGGCATCTCGCTCTTCCTTGTGCCAGCGGATACCAAAGGGCTCACCGTCACGGGCTATGCCCTGCTGGCCGGTGGCCGCGCCGCCGAAGTCACGCTGGACGATGTGACCCTGCCCGAAAGCGCCCGTTTGGGTGAGGCGGGCCAAGCGTTTGACGCCATCGAGGCCCGTGTGGCCGTGGCCACCACCGCGCTCTGCGCGGAAACGCTGGGCGCGATGGAAACCGCTTGTGATCTGACCCGCGAATACCTTGGCACCCGCAAGCAGTTTGGCCGCCCGATTGGCAGCTTCCAAGCCCTGGCGCACCGGATGTCGGACCTGTTTATCGACCTCGAACAGGCCCGCTCTGCCGTGATCAATGCCGCTGGCCATCTTGCCGACGACCGCGCCAGCCGCGAGCGTCATGTCTCAGCCGCCAAGAACCTGATGGGCCGCGTGGGCCGTCTGGTGGCCGAGGACACGATCCAGATGCACGGCGGCATTGCCATGACACAAGAGTACGAACTGGCCCATATCGCCAAGCGCATCACCATGGCGGACCACCGCTTTGGCGACGTTGATCATCATCTGGAGCGGTTCATTGCACTATCCGCCGCATGAGGCACCGACCAGCGGGGTTCAGCAGCTCATCGGGTTTCAACCCGACCTGTCGAACCCCGATGGCAGCACCCGCGTCACACTTGATCTGGGCCCGCAGCATCTGAACGTTTCGGGCGTGCTGCACGGCGGCTTGCATACGCTGCTCTTGGATGTGGCCTCAGGCTTTGCCTGTGCGCGGCACTGCGCGATGAGCGGGCCTTTCGTGCCGATGCTGACCCTGTCGCTGACCACCGATTACATCTTGGCGGTGCGCGAGGGGCAGGTCATCGCCACGGGCCGCGTCACGGGCGGGGGGTATAAAATCCTCTATGCCGAGGCCCAGTTGCATGATGCCGAGGGCAAGCTGCTGTCGCGTGCGACGGGCGTTTTCAAAAGGGCAAAAACATGAGCGCACGGATCGAAGACCGCGGTGATCGGTTGATCGTCTGGAACGGCAACGCCGAGAAGCGTGGGGCGCTCACGCCAGAGCTTTATGAAGCCATTGAAGAGGCGATGCGCATGGCCGAAGACCCGCGCATCCGCGCGGTGATCCTCACCTCCGAAGGGCGGTTTTTCTGCGCGGGGGGTGACCTCAACGTGCTGATCGAACGGCGCAAACTGTCCGAGGCTGAGCGCCGCGAGCGGGTGGATGGGCTGCATGAATTGGTCCGCGCCATGCGTGCTTGTCCGGTGCCTGTCATTGCCGCCATCGAAGGTGGCGCTGCCGGGGCGGGGCTGTCGCTGGCGCTGGCCTGCGACATGATCGTGGCCTGTGAAGAGGCGCAGTTTACTGCCGCCTATGTGAAGGCGGGGTTGGTGCCGGATGCCGGTCTGACGGCCTCACTGGCGCGGCTTTTGCCGCGGCCCTTGTCGATGGAGATGTGCCTTTTGGGCCGTCCCGTTATGGCAATGCGCTTTGCCGAACTCGGCGCGGTCAACCGTATCTGCGCCAAAGGCAAAGCCTTGGACGAGGCCTTGATGCTGTCCGATACGCTCGCCGCCGGGCCGCGTGCCGCCCAAGGCGCGATCCGGCAGTTGGTGGCGCAGGCCTATGAGGCCGAGGAGGCGGACCAGCTTGATGCCGAACGCAACGCCATGGCCCAAGCGGCTGGCGGGGATGAGGCCGCCGAAGGGATCGCGGCCTTTTTGGAAAAACGAAAGCCCCGGTTTTAGCCGGGCAGCGGCCGTCGGAGGAGGGGGTCGCGGATAGGCAGGAGGAGACACCCATGAATGCCAGGGTACAGGATTTTCTAGCGGAGCAATTGGCGACCCGACCAGAGGCGCCTGCGCTGAGTGACGCCAGCGGCGCCGCGTGGAGCTATGCCGATCTGGACCGCGCGCGTGTGGCTTTGGCCGCTGAGTTGCGCAGCGCCGGGGTGCAGGCGGGCGACCGCGTGCTTTTGATGGTGGAAAACTGCGTTGCGGCGGTGGCCTCGCTCTATGCCGCGTGGGAGTTGGACGCGGTGGCGATCCCCGTGAACGCCCGCCAGACCGAAGCCGAAGTCACCCGCATCATCGATCACGCCACCCCCGCGGCGGTGCTGCTGACCTGTGATGTCTCGCCCGAAGCGGCGGCCCATGCGGCGCGGCTAAACGCGTGTGAGGTCTCGGGCGCTTTCGGCAGCCTGCACCTTGCCACACCGCTGCCCAGCAGCCCCGACGCCGATCTGCATGACGTGGCGGTGCTGCTTTATACCACTGGCACCACGGGCGACCCCAAGGGGGTGATGCTGACCCATTCCAACCTGCGCTTTGGCGCGCGGGCCTCGGCGGACCTGCGGCAAATGGTGCCCGGCGATGTGGTCTATGGCGTGTTGCCGATGACCCATGTTTTCGGGCTGGTTTCTGTGTTGATGGCGGCAGTGAGCGCGGGTGCGAAGGTGCGGCAAGAGTCGCGTTTCTCGGCGGCGAAACTCCATGCGGCGACCCATGAAGACGTGACGATCCTGCCAGCAGTGCCGCAGATGCACGCGCTGGTGATGCAATACTCCCGCGAGGGCGGCATGGCGAAACTGGCCAGCCCCACGCTGCGCTATGTCTCTTCGGGGGGCGCACCGCTTGACCCGGCATGGAAACGCAAAGCGGAAGGTTTCTATGAACTGCCGCTGCAAAACGGATTTGGTATGACCGAGACCTGTTCCGGCGCGTCGGCCACCAGCAACGCGCTCGGCTCGCCCGACACATCCGTCGGTCCGGTCACACCCGGCACCGAATGCAAGATCGACGACCAAGCCCCCGGGGGAAATGGCACAGGCGAAGGGGAGGTGTTGGTGCGCGGCCCCCATGTGATGAAGGGCTACTACCGCAACCCGACAGAGACCGACAAAGCAATCGACGCCGAAGGGTGGCTGCACACCGGCGATCTGGGCAAGCTCGATGAGAATGGGCGGCTGCATATTCTGGGCCGCAGCAAAGAGCTGATCATCCACGGCGGCTTTAACGTCTATCCGCCCGAGGTCGAGGCCGCGCTGAACGATCACCCGCGTGTGGTGCAATCGGCGGTGGTCGGACGACAGCGGGACGGGGATGAGGAAGTGCTGGCCTTTGTGCAAGTGGCACCGGGCGACGATGTGACGGTTGAAGAGTTGCGCAGCTTTGTCAAAGAACGGCTGACCGGCTACAAGCGCCCCGCGCAGATCATCATCGCGACGGATTTGCCCGCAGCGCCCACGGGCAAGATCCTCAAGCATCGTTTGCTGACGGCTTTTGCTGATCAACTTACGTAGGCGGGAAGGGCGCGGTTCGCTCCGCGCCCCGAGGTGTTCTTAGACGTAGGTGCCTTCGGCCGCGGCGCGGATCGCGCGGATGTTTTCGCCGTAAGGCGCGGGGTTGCTGACGGACCCGCCCTTGAAAGCCGCCGAGCCTGCCACCAGCACATCGGCCCCGGCCTGCGCCACCAGTGGTGCGGTCTTGGGGTCAACGCCGCCGTCAATCTCGATGTGGATTGGGCGGTCGCCGATCATCTCACGCAGGGTGCGGATCTTGGCGGTCATATCGATGAACTTTTGCCCGCCGAAGCCGGGGTTCACTGTCATCACACAGATCAGATCGGTCATGTCGAGAATGTCTGCCACAGCACTTGCTGGCGTGCCGGGGTTCAGCGCCACGCCCGCTTTTACGCCCGCGCCACGGATCGCTTGCAGGGTGCGGTGGATATGCGGGCCGGCCTCAACATGGGCGGTGATCACATCGGCACCGGCCTTGGCGAAAGCGTCGATATAGGGATCGACGGGCGAGATCATCAGATGCACGTCCATCACGCCCTTGATATGGGGCCGGATTGCCGCACACATGGCGGGGCCGAAAGTGATATTGGGCACAAAATGCCCGTCCATCACATCCACATGCACCCAGTCCGCGCCTTGGGCCTCAATGGCTTCGCATTCGGCACCAAAATTGGCGAAATCAGCGGCGAGGATAGAGGGGGCGATCTTGATCGAACGGTCGAAGGTCATGGGACAGCGCCTTTGTTGCAGAGGTTGGCCCCTCATAACCCTTGACTGCGATCGGGGAAAGAGGGGCTAGAGATCGACCTCCAACACGCCATCCGGCTTGGCCGCGCGGGATTGGCATAGGACGATCGCGCCCTCGCGCTGCTTGGCCGAGAGCACGAAGTCGCGGTGTTCGACCGCGCCGCCCCGCAACCCGCATTTGCAGACGCCGCAGATGCCATCGCTGCATTTCAGGTCCACTGGCACACCTGCTGCGATGAGGGCGTCGGCGGCGGTCTCGTCCTTCGAGACGGGAATTTCGCGGCCCGAGGTGAGTTTCAGCGTGAAGGCGTAGTTCACATAGTCCGGCACTTCGGGGGTCGAAAAATACTCCAGATGCCGGGCGTCTTCGGGGATGCCCGCAGCCTCGGCGGCGGCCATGACCGCTTGCATGTAAGCATCCGCCCCGCAGGTATAGACATGGGTGCCCGGTAATGCGCATTGCATGATTGCAGATAGGTCGGCGCGGGTGTTCTCAGATGAGATATGCAGATGCACGCGGTCGGCCCAAGGGGCCTGCGCGAGTTCCTCGGCAAAGGCAGCGGCTTCGCGGGTAGAGGCGGAATAATGCAGGTCAAATGGCCGCCCAAGGGCGTGCAGACGATAGGCAAAGGCGATCATCGGCGTGATGCCGATGCCGCCGCCCATGAGCAGGCTATGCGGCGCGTCCTCGACCAGTTCAAAATGGTTCACCGGCTTGCCCACGAAAATGCGTCGCCCCTTGGTGAAGACCCGGTGCAGCAGGGCTGATCCACCGCGGCCCGCGTCTTCGCGCAGCACTGCGATGCGGTAGCGCGTACGGTCGGAAGGGTCGCCCAGCAGCGAATAGGGGCGCAGGAATTCCGGCGCGACGACCAGATCAAGATGCGCGCCCGCGGTCCATGCGGGCAGTTCGTGGCCTTCGGGGTGGGCGATGTCATAAAGGGCGGTGGTCGCGTTCAGGCGGGTGACTTGCGTGATCCGCAGGTCGAGCACGGGGGTGTCGCTGCCAACTTTGTAGAGGTGCAAGTGATCCGTCTCGCCCGCTGCAGTCTTGCGCCGGTGTTCATCGGCGCTCAGCAGCGCGGCGTGAGCGGCAATCCCGGCCTCGCGGTTCATCGGATCGGGGTAGGGCCATGGGTGCGGGGCCAGCGGGGCGGGGTAGACGGCGAGCGTTTGGTCCTCGAACTTGAGGTCCAGATCGGGCTGCAGGTCACGGGCGTTCACTGGCTGGGCAGGCGTGTCGAACTGGCCCGAGGGCTTGCGCTCGATGTCCCACCACCACTTTTTCACCGGGTTCAGGCGGCCCTTGCCGACCTTGTCGTCCAGCTTGGCCAGCAGCGGTGCGGCGGCGGGGATATTGGAGGCGGCCCAGCGGAAGGGGGTCTCGGCGAAGAGCCCTTCGAGGTTCCACGGGCAGGTCTTCATGCAGCGCCCGCACATCGCGCCGCCTTGGTTGGTGATCCGGTAGGTGGCGCATTTCTGGCTGTCGGATTTCCAGATTTCGTAGCCGTTGAACATCTTCTTCGGCCCGGCGGTGATTGCGCCCGAGGGGCATTCGCGGGCGCATTTGTTGCAGGCTTCGCAGAACCTTTGCAGGCCGAAGTCGATGGGCTTGTCGTGGGCGACCGGCAGGGTGGTCGTGACCACGCCGGATTTCAGGCGCGGGCCGAGGAACGGGTTCAGGATGACTTCACCAATCCGCGACACTTCGCCCAGTCCCGCCAGCAATAGAAGCGGCGGTTGCAAAACATCGCCGTCCATCACCGTATGCGCTTTGGCGGAATGGCCGAGGTTGCGCAGATGCTGGGCCATCACGCCACCCAGCATAGAAAACCGCAGATAGGCGCGCATGGATTGCGAGACGGCGATCCAATCGTCGCCCGAAGACCCCTCCATCGTGTCAAAGCCTTGGTCGATGATGAGGCTCAGCGCTTGGTCATGCGGCGGGGTGATCGGGGTGCCGGTGGCATCATGGCTGTACCACGTCCAATCAGGGCAGGCCGAGAGACCCGCAGCATCGGCCCCCAGAAAATAGCTTGCCGCCTTGAGGTTGGCGGCATTGCGGGCGCTGTCTGTCATCGCAGGGGCGGCGTCGTTCACCGGCCCGTCTTGCAGCAAGATTAGCGCGCCCAGCAAGCGTCGCTGCGCGGCCGAAGGGGCGGATTTTACCACATGATGCCCGCCTTTCATGGCGTTCTGCACCTTCGGCCCCATGTCGCCGAACTGCCCGCGTGCGAAAAGATCGCCACGTTTCGGCACGCGCGGGACGTTGGGCGCGTCGATATAGGTTGTCGGTTCGTCCACCCGTTTAAGCGTCTCGAAAGGGTGCGGGCCTTCGGCATAATCGCGCCGTGCATAAGGATCGACATCGCGGGCGCTGACGCCGCCGTGGGTGCCAAGAAGCCAGTGCGGGCCTTTCAGCACCGACCACGGTTGTTCGGAGAGCGGGGCGAGCGGCATATCGGGCGCAAGCTCCATGTCGGTCGTCACCACCGCCAGCCCGAAGCGCGGACCGATCCACGGGGCTTGCAGAATGTCGTCTTCCCAAACCGCAAGCCCCGCCGCCACGGCCAGTTGGCCGAGGTTCACATCAGCGGTGGTGGCGGAATGCACCTTGGCGGCGAAGCCCAATTGACGGATGTATTCGGCGAGCACGGTGGCATTTTCAGTCCCACGCAGGCAGGCGCGCTCGGTTTGGGCGTCGATGATCCAATCGCTGCCCGGCTCATCTTCGTGCGGGTCGCGGGGGTGGGCGGTGAGGACCACCAGCGCGTGGCTGTGAGCGTCGATCGAGGTCTCTGGCGCGTCCACAGCATCGCGCAGGTTCGCCATGATGACATCCACCCCAGCGGCGAGCGTCTTGGTCTGGCGGTTGCGCAGGTCATCAGCCAATTGCGCGGTGCCTTCGCTCCGGCGCGGCGTGGGCAGCCGCGCAGCTTGGGGCAGGGCGCAGACGCCCATCATCGAGGCATCGTTGTAATAACCGAATGATTTGAAATGATTGGCTCGTTCCACCGGGCTTTCGGGGATCACCGCGCCCGCCGTGTTGACCGGCCCATCGCGCAGCACGTCCATCATCGCTTGGAAGGGCGCCATGGCGTTGCAGATGCTCTGCGGCGTCTCGGGCCGCTCAAACCGCAACACCGGCATGGGCGTGCCCGGCAGTTGGTCATGAGGGGCATGCAACCGGCGCAGCCGCTCCAACGGGAAGGGGCCGAGGTGCATGGGGCGGGTCTTGGATGAAAAGAGCTTCATGGCAAATCGATGCCACGCATTGAGAAGATATGCCAGTCCTGGTTGTGGTCGCCGAGGGCGCTCTCGCTTGACTTTCGGTCTGGCCGCCGACCATGCTGCGGCAAAATTGGAGGAGTGAGATCATGACCCTGTTCAACCGCCGTCAGGCCATCGCAACTTTGAGCGCCGCAACCGCTGTGGGGCTGGCGGCACCGGCGCTGGCGCAGAACCGCAAGATCACCGTGGGCGCGCTGCGCTTTACCAGCCACGCGGGCAGCTTTGTCGGCTTTGAGCGGGACTATTTCAAAGAGGCCGGGCTAGACGTTGAACTGCGCTTTTTCGAGGCCGCGCAGCCGATGGCCGTGGCGATTGCCAGCGGCGATGTGGACTATGCGATCACCGCGATCTCGGGCGGCTTGGTGTCCTTGGCGCAAAAGGGCGCGGTCAAGGTGATCGGCGGCGGCCTGCAAGAAGAGCAGGGCATCGACGGGCAGAAGTTCCTCGTTTCTGATGCGGCCTATCAGGCGGGGATCACCGAACCGGGCATGTTGGATGGCAAAAGCTTTGGCATGACGCAGGCGGGCTCGTCCTTCCACTACATGGGCGCCAAAATGGCCGAGGCCGAGGGGATCAGCCTCAAGTTCAAGCCGCTGCAAAAGGTCGGCGCGGTGATCGGTGCGCTGAAGTCGGGCCAGATCGATGCGTGGTCGATCGTGCCGCATATCGCCAAGCCGTTGGCCGGGTCGGGTGCTGTGCATATCATCGGCGATGTGGCGACCTATCTGCCGGATTATCAGGTGACGACCGTTTTCACCTCGACCAAGAACGCCAGTGATGAGCAGGAGATGACCAAGAATTTCCTCGCCGGGTATTCCAAGGGCGTGGCCGATTATAACGCCGCGATGATCGCCAAGGATGGCGGAGATGCGGGCGTGGATGAGATGGTCGATCTGATCCATAAATATGTCTACACCGACCGCCCGCGCGACAAGGCAGCGCCATCGATCATCAACGGGACCATGCGCCTGAACGAAGGTGCCAAGCTGAACGTCGCCTCTGTGCGCGACCAGTTGGAGTGGTTCCAGTCCGAAGGGCTGGTCGACAGCGACATCACCCTGGAGACGCTGATCGACACCTCTTATGTCGAGACGATGGGCAGCTAAACGCTTCACCCGCGTGATATGATTGCTTTGAAAGGCGCGTCCCCCACGGGCGCGCCTTTACCTTTTGCTCCCGCAGGGTGGGATTTCCGGCAGGCATCACTGGCAATGCAGCCGCGCCAAGATACCTTTGGTGCTGATGCGGGGCCAAACCCCTGACCATAAAAGGGGATGTGCAGTGAGCGACGGCAGTTTTTTCGCCCTGAACGGCTATCATTTCGCCTTGGGGGCCGTCGGCGCCGTGGTGATCCTTGCCCATTGGCTGCCCCGCTTTTTCAGTCGGCGAGAGCCTGCGGCCTCGGGGCTGCTGATCCTTTTGGGCATGGGGATCTTTGCGCTTGTCCCCGGGATGCCGAGTTTTCCCGATCCGCGCGCCACCCCCTTTCCATGGGAAATCGTGTCGGAGCTTTGCGTGATCGTTGCTCTCTTCGCGACGGGGCTGCGGATCGACAAGCTTTCGGACTGGTCCCGCTGGGGGCCAACGGCGCGGTTGTTAGCGCTGACCATGCCGCTAACGATTCTGTCGGTCGCCGTGATGGGCTGGGCCTTTGCCGGGATGACCGCAGCCGGGGCGATCTTGCTGGGCGCGGTGATGGCACCCACCGATCCGGTTTTGGCCGCTGACGTGCAGGTTGGCCCTCCGCAGGAAGGGGGCGAACATCCGGTGCGCTTTGCCCTGACAACAGAGGCGGCGCTGAACGATGGTTTGGCCTTTCCCTTCGTCTACCTTGGGATTTTGGTCGCGGCCGAGGGCTTGGCCCCGGCGACTTGGGGCGTGGAGTGGCTGGCCCGCGATGTCTTTTGGCGCATCGCTGTCGGCACCGTGATGGGCGCGGCGGGCGGTTGGGCCTTGGGGCAGGTGCTGTTCGTCGTGCCGCGCAAGGCGGTTCTGGCCGAGACCTCCTCGGGCGTGGTGGCCTTGGCGGGGGTGCTCTTGTGCTATGGCACGACGGAACTGGTCGAAGGCTATGGTTTTATTGCCGTGGCGGTGGCCGGTCTGGTGATCCGGCGGGTTGAGGCGGACCACGAATTCCACCGTCGTTTGCATGATTTCACTGCCGCCGTTGAACACGCGCTGACGGCGCTGTTGCTGGTGGCGATTGGCGCGGTGCTGCCCGCCTTGCTGAGCGATTTAACCCTCTCGGGCGCGGTGATCGTGCTGGCGCTGATCTTTGTCGTGCGCCCCTTGGCGGGGTGGCTGTCGCTTTTGGGATCGTCGCTAGAGACGCGCCCTCGCTGGGTTGTGGCGCTTTATGGCATCCGGGGGATCGGGTCGATCTACTACCTTGCCTATGCGGCGGGGAAGGTGGAGTTTTTGGACGAAGAGCCGCTTTGGGCGATGGTGGGTTTTGCGATCCTCGTGTCGACCTTGGTGCATGGTTTTACCGCCGGGATCGCGGTGGATGGGCTGAGCAGTAAAGAGGGTGAGCAGCCTTAAGTGCGTCACTGGCGCAGGGCGGTTGCGCCGGGACGCGGATCGCACATTGCGCGCGGGGCGTTTTTGCCGGAAAAGGGCGGCATGGACCTCAAGCTTTCCTCCGTGAGCCATTACTATGGCGATACCCAAGTGCTGCGTGACATCACGCTCGATATTCCTTCTGGCCAGATCGTTTGCATCGTTGGCCCCTCCGGCTGCGGCAAATCCACCCTGCTGCGGATGCTGGGCGGGTTGGAGCGGCCCAGCGAAGGCCGTGTGCTGCAAATGGGCGATGCGCCCGAGGGCTGTCTGAACCCGCTGACCTATATTTTTCAGGACTTCGCCCTGCTGCCGTGGCGCACGGTCCGGGGCAATGTGGCGCTGGTGCTTGAGGACCACGGGTTGGGCAAGGCGCAGCGCGAAGCGATTATCGCCGATGTGCTGGCGCGGACCAAGCTCACCGATTTTGCCGATGCCCTGCCCAAGCAACTTTCGGGCGGGATGAAGCAGCGCGTGGCGATTGCCCGTGCGCTGGCGGTGAACCCGGCGGTGATGCTGATGGACGAGCCGCTGAGCGCGCTCGACAGCCAGACCCGCGAATTGTTGATGGACGACCTTGTGGCGCTCTGGACGCGGCAGCCGTTCACGGCGGTCTATGTGACCCACAACCTCGCTGAAGCGGTGCGGCTGGGGCATAAGATCGTCGTGCTCTCGCGCCGTCCGGGGGAGCTGCGCGAGGTGGTGAACCTAGACATGCCGCTGGCCGAGCGGCGTCACGGCGATTCGGTGCTGGAGGCCCAACAACAGCACCTATGGGGGCTGATGCGTGATGAGGCTGCGGCGGCGGATGCGGAGTTGATTGATGGCTGAAATGACGGATGTGAATGCCCGCGAAGTCACTTTTCGCGGCGGTGGTTTCCAGCCCGGCACGCGGCGCGGCGTGGGGCTTGCGGTTTTCGTGGTGCTGATCCTGTTGGCGGAATGGGGTACTCGCAGCGGCTTTATCTCGGCCCTGACGTTGCCTCGACCCAGCGATGTGCTGCTGACGTTTCAAGAGCTTTATCAGTCGGGGATGTTGTTCAAACACCTCGGCCCCTCGCTGTCTCGTTTGGCCATAGGCGCGCTGATTGGTGCTTCGCTGGGGATCGGGATCGGCGTGTTGATCGGGCTGTTTTCCTTGGCACGCGCAGGGCTGGTGCCCTTGGTGGCGGCGATTTTCCCCATTCCCAAGATCGCGCTGTTGCCGCTGTTTGTGATTTGGTTCGGCATTGATGAGGCGAGTAAATACGCGCTCATTGCCTTTGGCACCTTCACGCCCACGGTGGTCGCCACCTATGCGGCGGTCGACAATGTGGACCGGGTGTTGATCCGCATGGGGCAGAGTTTTGGTCTGGGTTGGTGGTCGATTGTTTCGAAAATCGTGGTGCCCGGCGCGATGCCGGGGATCCTCTCGGGGCTGCGGATTTCGCTGACCATCGCGATTATTTTGCTGGTGGCTGCCGAGATGCTGGGCGCGGAATATGGGATCGGGGCGTATATTTTGCAGGCGGGAAGTCTTTATGACCTTGAGCGGTTGTTTGCGGGTGTGGTGATCCTGTCGCTGCTGGGCGTTGCGGTGTCTTCGGTGGTGGCCTTCGTGGAACGGCGCGTGCTGAACTGGCGGGTGTGAGGGCCAGCGCCTGCCCGCGGGTCGGCGATCTGACGTAAATTGGTGCCACTTTATTTCTCGGCTTTGATGTGCGGTCCGCGAGGGCACACCCAGCCTCACCAAATCGCCTACCCGGTCGCACCAAAGGTGCGCCCATATAGGCTGGCACGCCTCCGGCGTGACGGGCGGGCAGGCGATGGCCCGGCGCCTTCGGCTTGTCCCGGGCCCGGGGTGGTAGTCCTGAACGGCTTTGCTATCAATACGCCAACCGCCCTCATAAACGGACCCCTCCCATGACCGACCACACCACCACCCACGCCGCCGACGAAGACGCCCGCAACCGCGACATCAAAATTTACGTCAACGGCGACATCGTCCACCGCGATGAAGCCAAGGTCTCGGTCTATGACGCGGGTTTCATGCTGGGCGACGGCATTTGGGAGGGCATGCGCCTGTACAACGGGACATGGGCCTTCTTCGATGAGCATATGGACCGCTTCTTTAATTCCTGCAAAGCAATCTCGCTCGACGTGGGCCTGGACAAAGACGGCATCGCCGAGGCCCTGCGCCGCACGGCAGAGGCGAACGATATGCACAGTGACGTGCACTGCCGCCTGATGCTGACCCGCGGGATCAAGGATAAACCCTTCCAGCACCCCTCGCTCAGCACCACCGGCCCGACGCTGGTGATCATCATGGAGCATTCCAAACCCGTGGATCGCCTGCAGTCTGCGGGCATTCGTCTGGCGAGCGTCCCGCAGGTGCGCGGGCTGCCACATAGCCAAGACCCCAAGCTTAACAGTCATTCCAAGCTCAACTGCATCATCGCCTGCCTTCAGGCCGAGGAAGCGGGCGCGGATGAGGCGCTGATGCTCGACCCGCATGGCTTCGTGAACACCACCAACGCTTGCAACTTCTTCATCGTGCGCCGGGGCGAGGTTTGGACCTCGACCGGGGACTACTGCATGAACGGGGTGACGCGGCAGAAGGTGATCGACCTGTGCCATGAAAACGGCATTCCGATGCGGGAGAAGAACTTCTCGCTCTACGAAACTTATGGCGCGGATGAGGCCTTTCTCACCGGCACCTTTGGTGCGCAGACCCCGGTGGCAGAGATTGACGGCAAGACCATCGGCGGCGGAGAACGGCCCGTCACCAAACGCATTCAGGCGCTTTATAAAGAGATGATCAAACAGCACACGGCCTGAGGGCCGCGAGGGTGCCCGCCCCCGCGAAGGGGCGGGCGGCATTTCAGGAAACCATGCGTTTCAGCGCTGGAATACGGCGCAGCAACAACCAATCCAGCAGCCCGACGACCAGCAGGGTGATCCCCGCCATGGGAAAGGCCAGCGCCACAGCCAGCCCGACCACAACCGCGCCTTTCCAAAGCGTCATATTGCGCGGCGGAGGCGGGGCCGCGAGCCAGCCCGCCGGGTTTGCCGGGCGGCGTTTCCACCACATCACCACGCCAGAGACGCATAAGAAAATCACCGACAGGCAGAACAGTGTATTGGCCATGGCACTCGGCCAGCCCAAGGTGCCCATATGCAGCGCAATGCCCAGGGCCATGGCCTTGCCCGCGAGCGAATAATCTGCATAGCGCACATCGGCGAGGATGTTTCCCGTGTGCCGGTCGATATGTACCGTGCGGTCGCTGGTGGGGTCGGTCGCATCGGTGTTCATCGTATCCCGGCTTAGGGTCCAGACACCCTCTTTGCCCTGCGGCAGGTTCATCTGATACCGCGCATCAAACCCGATTTGCCGCGCCAGCGCATCGATCGTGTCAAGCGTGGCGGGTGTGCCTTCGGCCAGCCCCGTCACACCGGCATCGCTGCCCGAGGCAGGCATCGGGGTCTGCTCCAGTGCCCATGGCACTTCCTTGGGGCCGTGGTTCATCTTGGCGTGGATGTCATCCGACAGCGGCGCATCCCATTTCTCCGCCGGGAACTGGCTCCATGCCTGCACCATTTTCTCCCCCCAGACTCCGGCCCATGACAGACCCGAAATCAGGAAGAAGAACAGCACGACCGAGACCCAAAGCCCGATCGCCCCATGAAGCGACCTCCACAGCGCTCGCCCACGACCCAAACGGGGCAGCAGCGCCGCGCGCCATCCGGTGCCGCGCGGCCACCAGAGGTAGAGCCCTGTCGCGATCAGCACCATCGCGAGCGAGGCCGCGATTTCAATCATGCGGTCGCCGGTAACGCCCAAAAGCAGGTTGGCGTGAATGTTGTCGGCCATGTCATACCACCCGCTGCGGCGCGGAAAGCTGGCGAGGATTTCGGCGGTATAGGGGTCGACGGCGACCATCGTCGCCATGTCATTCGCATCAACGCGAAAGATCGCGGCCAGATCACCGGCGCGGGGGGCGACATATTGGACGAGTGTGCCGCCTTCGATGCTGGCCTGCGCGGCGGCGGCTTGTTCGGACACCGCAAGCGGTGCCCCCTGCGGCTGCACGGCAATCCGTTCTCCATCCCGCCCGCCGATAAAGGCGATCCAGAGCATCACAAGCCCTGTCAGGGCGAGCATGATGAAAAACGGGATGACATAGAGCCCGGCATAGAAATGCCAGCGCCAAGCGGCGCGGTAAAAGCTGTTCGCATGTTGCGTGTTGTCGTTTTGCAGGGCTGTCGCGGCTGCAGGATCGATGGAAACCATATGTTTGGTCCTCTGACTGAATTGATTTCTTGGATGAGGGTCAGAGAACCGGTGGCGGCGCCCGTGCGCGTTTGACGGCGGCGCGGCGCGGTATTGGCTGCGTGCTGGGGGCAGGGGGCAGTGGTGGCGCAGGATCGATGGCGGCGGCTAAGGGGGCCACCGCCAGCCCCTTGCGCAGCGCGGCGAGGGGGGGCTGGTTCCAGTCGCAGGGTTTGTGTTCAGGCTCAACCGGTGTGCCGCCCGGCCCGATGGTCACCGTCTCCACCCCGTGACCTGTGCACAGCACCATGGTCAGCGCGTCCTGCTGGCGCTCTGGCATGGTTCCGGGCGCAAGCGCCGAGAACGCCCCAAACAACACCACCACCGCCCGGAGGCAGAGATGTCGAAGCGGGCCGATCAACGCCTTGCGGCGCATCCTGCGACTGGCTTGGGTTTAGTGTTTTTGCCTGTGCGCGCCGTGATCCATGCCGCCCGCATCATGCCCACGGCGGCTTTCGACGTTGAATATCACCTCCAAGGTCCCGGCTTTTTCAAAGGTCAGGGTCGCGGGGATTTTCTCGCCTTCCTCGAAAGGATCACCGTCGAGGCCCATGAACATGATATGCAGCCCACCGGGCTTGAGCGTCACCGTCTCACCCGCGGGCAGATCGAGGCCGTCGATATGCGACATGCGCGCGACGCCCATATCATCGGTGGTCGTCTCATGGAGAGAGACTTCGTCGAAGCCCTCGGCGCTGATGCTGATGAGGCGGTCTGCGGTGTCCCCGCCATTGGTGATCGTCAGATAGCCTCCGCCGACGCGGGCGGTTTTCGGGGTTTCAAAGGCCATCGGATGATCGACGGTCAAAGCACCGGCAGTGTACTCATGCGCGGCGGCGGGCAGGGCAAGTAGGGCAGCCAAGGCTGCGGTATAGAAAAATTTCATTGTCTTGGTCCATTGTCTGAGTATTGCGAAAGAAGCGATGGCTCAGACGAATGGCGGTCCGCGGACAGGCGGGGGCGTCCCCGCAGGGCTGCGCGGTGCGCCGAGGGCACGGGCCGCGCGCGGCGTGGCAAAGCGCAGCGTTCCGCCCGGCAGCAAGACATCTGCCGGGGTCGGCAAGATCAACGCATTGACGATGCGGCAGGCTTCGCAGTCCAAAGCCGCGTGGTTGTAGCTTTCAAGCGGTCCGTCGCAAAGATCGCTCAGCGTGCCGCCCGCTTGGATAAAGGCGATAAAGGCCGGGTCCTGCTGCACCTGCGCGGTCGCACGATGTGCGAAGGGCAAGCTGGCAAGGGCCAGCACCAGCAGGAAGGTCAGGCTGACCCTAAGCGAGGATATGCGCGAAACGGCGGACATGCGCGCTGATACCGCGGCTGACGCCGCAACGCTATAGGGCGCTTTGGTCTGCGACGTGATGTCGTAGGGGCGCTGTGCGGTAGTTGGTGATGGCTATCGGGGGATTGTGTTGGCTGGGATGGTAGGATTCGAACCTACGGTACACTGTACCAAAAACAGTTGCCTTACCACTTGGCTACATCCCAACACAGGGCGCTAATTAGAGTTCTCTGGCCCGGGGTGCAAGACCCGTTTTTGATAAATTAGCCTATTCTTCGGCGGCATCAACGGAGAGCAGGTCTTTGCTGGGCAATTCGGCGCGTTCCTGCGCGACGATGCGGGTCAGCTCACGCTCGGTTTGGGGGGCAACGGGCTGTGCGGCGGCGGGATTCGCGGGCGCGCTCGGCGTTTGGGGCGAATCGTGCTGCGCGGTGGGGGACGATTCGCTTTGGGTGATCAGCCGATAGGCGGGAGGCTGTGCGGTGAGGCCCGCCGCGTCAAAGGCGGCCAGCGTCAGGCGAATCGCTTCGCTGCGCGCCGCGACCAGATCGGTGGTCTCTTGATTGATCCAACCGGCGAATTGCATGGTGATCCAGTGATCGGCCACCTCCTCTACCCAAGCGGCGGCTTCGGGGCTGGGCAGGACAAAGGGAAGGCCATTCAACACCTCCAGCGCCAAGTCTCGGGCGCGGGCCAGATCGGCGTCGCTGGCCACCGAAAGGGTAAAGGTGAACCGCCGCTCGGCGTTGCGCGAATAGTTGATGATCCGACTTTTAAAGACGGTGGCATTGGGAATGCGCAGATGGTTGCCGTCATAGCTGAGCAGGATCGTGGCGCGGCTGGTCAGGCGGATCACCTTGCCGATGTCGCCGTCGATCTCGACCGTGTCATTGGGGCGAAACGGCTGGCGAATCGACAGCATGATAGAGGCGATGAAATTCTCGACCGTGTCGCGCACCGCGAAGCCGATGGCGAGGCCGACGATCCCCGCCGCGCCAAGGATGCCCGACAGCAGCGCCGTCGCCCCGAGGATATCAAGCGCCACGACCAGCGCCGCGATGATAAAGGCCAGTCGGATGATCTGGCGGTAAATGTCAGCGATAAAAGCGTTGGGGGCGAGCCGTTCCCACGGGTTGCGCAGCCGCGCCAGCGCCAGCCCGGCCACCACGATCAGGGCAAAGACCCCAAGCGCCACCAAGGCCAGCGGCAGGAATGCCACGGCCTGTTCCATCCGGTCGCGGAAGCGGTCCACGGCGGGGTTGAGCCGTTCCGACACATCGGTGCTCTCGCGGACCTCGTTGCGGATTGCCACCACCCCTTCGACACGGCCCGCCAGTTCGCTCAGCCGTCCGGCGCTGGCGGTGTCGAGCGTGGTGCCGCGCAGGGTGACGATGCCCGAGGACACGGAGACGCCGACCTTCTCAAATCCTTCAAGCTCGCGCAGGATGGCGCGGATGCGGTTGGCGATGGCGGCGTCTGCCGTGGCGTTCCCTTCGACGGCGATGGTGCCTTCGGGCTGGTCGTTGTCCTGTGCCGAGGCGGGGGCCAGCGGCAGGGCGACGAGCAGAAACAGACACAAGAGCAGGCGGGGCAGGGCAGCAATCAGGCGCATGGGGGTCTCCGTCGAAGGAAAGGGCCACCGCCCCTCTGTGAAGGCGGTGGCTTGGTCAATTAGCGCGCTACCCCTGACAATCGAGAAGCACAGCGCCGCTGCGACGCCCAGCTTCGACCAATTCATGCGCGCGGGCGGCCTCAGCGAGCGGCAGGATCGTATCAACTGGACAGCGCAGCGCGCCGTCCGCCAGTGCGTGATGCAATCGGGTGATCGCCTGTTCGCGCGGGCCGGTGGGCAGCAGGTAGATCAGGATGATGTCGATGGTCACCGCTTTGAACAGCAGCGGGTAGAAGGGTAGCGTCGGCGACATTTCCCCCGCCGAGCCATAGGCGGCGATGCGGCCATTGGGAGCGATGACCTCGGTGTCGGTTGTCATGTTCAGGCCGAACTCTGTCTCGACGATTGTGTCAACGGGCTTGCCGCCGTTGGCCTCCAACACGGCGGCGGCGAGATCGGGATCGGCGTAGTTCAACACCGCATCGGCGCCCGCGTCGCGGACCAGATCATTGTCGCGCGGGCTGCAGGTGGCGATCACCTTGGCCCCGCCCCATTTCGCCAGTTGCACGGCAAGGTAGCCCACGGTTCCGGCACCGCCTTGGATCAGCACCGTCTCCCCGGCCACGCCGCCGCCGCCAAAGACGGCGTGGCAGGCTGTCAGCCCCGGAATGCCAAGCTGCGCGCCGGTCTCAAAAGAGACGCCTTTGGGCAGCGGCACGGCCTGATGTGCGGGCAGGGTGATCTGCTGTGCCGCCGTGCCAAAGGCGCGTTGCCACTGGGCGTTCCAAACCCAGACCTTTTGACCCACACGGGCAGAATCGACGCCCGCACCCACGGCGATGATCTCTCCCGCGCCGTCGCTATGGGGGATGACCTGTGGGAAGGGTGGTTTGGTCACGCCGGGACGTGTGCCTGCGCGGGCCTTGACGTCAGAGGGGTTCACGCCCGAATGGCTCAGCGCCACGCAGACCTCGCCGGGTTGTGGTGCGGGGTTGTCGATTTCCGTCAGCCGCAGCACATCCGCGGCGGCTCCGAATTCTTCATAGTTGATGGCTTGCATGGCGCTCTCTCCGGCTTGAATTTTGCCGGCAGAGTGGCGCAAGCGCCGGGATCATGCAATTGGCCTGAAAGGCGGGGTTATTCGCGCAGTTCCTTGGGGCCAACACCCCAAAGCCGCACTTTGGGGGCCCAGCCGGTAAAGCCGCCCGAACGCAACTCGCACCATTCAAGCGTGCATTCGCCCAAGCGCGCCACCACGCCCAGCTCCAACCGCGCCACCACGGCGGCCTTTGGGTCGGGGTTGACGTGAAGCTGCAGCATGTCCTGCTCGACCAAGACAGTGCGGGTGCCCGACAAAAGCGAGTAATGCACCCAGCCGCCCATGCCGTCGCGGTCTTCGACCCGGCGCCAGTGGCCATGTTCGGCGGTGATCCTCAGCGGCAGGTCGCGGCGTTTGTATACCCAGTCGATCCGGTGCGACAGCGACGGGCCGCGGCGGACGTTGCCCTCTGAGGCTTTCATCGAAACGAAACGGGGGAGGGGCAGGTTGGTGACCTGTCCGCGCGCCTCTTGTGCGACGCCGGAGGTCGCCTGCGCCAAAAGCAGCGCGCCCACCATCAGGGCACTGCGAAGGAAAGCGGTTATCATGGAATTGCCTGCTATGCGGTTCACTGCTGTGGGTCGGTGCTGTGCAAATCTGCGGTTTATTGTTGCTCTTTTTCCGGCGCGAGTTCTTGTGCCTCGTCGCTGCATGAGACACCATGCCTGTGAAACGAGGCGACGCCAAGACCGGGAGAGCAGGCATGTCAAAGAAGCGGTTGAGTGTTGTAGTGACGCGACGGTTGCCAGAGGCGGTGGAAACACGGCTGTCAGAGCTGTTTGACGTAACTTTACGCGAAGATGACAGGCCCATGACCCGCGAGGAATTGGGCGTGGCGATGCGTCATGCTGATGTGCTGGTGCCAACGATTACAGATGAAATCGACGCGCCGCTGATCACACAGGCGGGCGAGCGGTTGAAACTGATCGCCAACTATGGCGCGGGGGTTGATCACATTGATGTGGCCACCGCACGCCAGCGCGGTGTGCTGGTGTCCAATACCCCCGGCGTGCTGACCGACGATACCGCCGATATGACCATGGCGCTGATCTTGGCCGTGACCCGCCGCATGCCCGAGGGCATGGCGGTGATGCAGTCTGGCAATTGGGATGGCTGGGCGCCAACAGCTTTGATGGGCGGTCGGGTCGGCGGGCGGCGTTTGGGCATTCTGGGCATGGGCCGGATCGGTCAGGCCGTGGCGCGCCGGGCGCGGGCCTTTGGCATGCAGGTGCATTATCACAACCGCAAACGTCTGCGCGAAGAGGTCGAAGGCGCTTTGGAGGCGACCTATTGGGACAGCCTTGATCAGATGGTCAGCCGGATGGATGTGATCAGCATCAACTGCCCGCATACGCCCAGCACCTTTCATCTGATGAACGCCCGCCGTTTGGGGCTGATGAAGCCCGACGCGGTGATCGTGAACACCTCGCGCGGGGAGGTGATCGACGAGAACGCCCTGACGCGGATGCTGCGCGCTGGCGATATCAAAGGCGCGGGGCTGGATGTTTATGAGCATGGGCGGGAGATTAATCCCCGTCTGCGCGAGTTGAAGAACGTCGTGCTGCTGCCGCATATGGGGTCGGCCACACTCGAAGGCCGGATCGAGATGGGCGAGAAGGTCTTGATCAATATCAAAACCTTCGATGACGGCCACCGGCCGCCAGATCAGGTTGTGCCCTCCATGCTGTAAGCCCGCAGGGGCGGCGGACTGGCGGCTATTGAAAGAACGTATTTTCGCAGTTGCGTCCGCAGGCATTCCAGAGGCGCACAGGCGCTGTTGGGAGATGAGAATTGACGAAGATCGCAGAACTGCCGCGCAATGAGGCGGGCATTGCCGCAGCGCTAGAGGAATTGGCACAAGCCTTTGGGCCCAATCTGCTGACCGGCCAAGCCATTCGCGAACAGCATGGCCATACCACCACATGGATCAAAACGCAGGCACCCGACGGGGTGGTCATGGCGGCCTCTACCGACGACGTGGCGCAGGCGGTGCGCATCTGTGCGGCGCATAAAGTGCCGGTTATTGCCTTTGGCACCGGCACCTCGCTTGAGGGCCATGTGAACGCCCCCGCTGGCGGCATCTGCATCGATGTGATGCAGATGGACCAAGTGCTAGAGGTCAACGCTGGCGATCTGGATTGTCGGGTGCAGCCCGGCGTGACCCGCGAGGCGCTCAATACCCATCTGCGTGATCAGGGGCTGTTTTTCCCGATTGATCCCGGTGCCAATGCCTCGCTCGGTGGGATGGCGGCGACACGGGCCAGCGGCACCAATGCGGTGCGCTATGGCACGATGAAAGACAATGTGTTGAGCCTTGAGGTGGTGATGGCCGATGGCCGGGTGATCCGCACCGGCGGCCGGGCGCGGAAATCTTCGGCGGGGTATGATTTGACCCGGCTGATGGTCGGCTCGGAAGGCACGCTGGGGATCATCACGGAGATCACCTTGCGCTTGCAGGGTATCCCTGAGGCGATCTCCTCGGCGCGTTGTTCTTTTCCGACGGTGCAGGCGGCCTGCGAAACGGTGATGGCGGTCATCCAATATGGGCTCCCCGTGGCGCGGATTGAGCTTTTGGACGCCGATGTGGTGAAGGCCGTGAACGCCTATTCCAAGCTGACCCTGCCTGAAACCCCGCTTTTGTTGTTGGAATTCCACGGCTCTGACGCAGGGGTTGTCGAACAGGCGGAAACCTTTGGCATGCTGGCCGAAGAATTCGGCGGCACCGGCTATGCGGCGACCACAACCCCGGAAGAGCGCAACAAACTGTGGCAGGCGCGCCATGATGGCTATTGGGCGGTGCTGGCGCTGCGCCCGGGGTGCAAGGCCGTGGCGACGGATGTCTGCGTGCCGATCTCGCGGTTGGCCGATGCCGTGGTCGCCGCGCAGGCGCGGGCGGAGGAGTTGAAGCTGATCGCGCCCATCGTGGGCCACGCAGGCGACGGGAACTTCCATGCCTCGCTACTGATCGACATGGACGATGCCGATGAGGTGGCGCGGGGCGAGGCCTTTGTGAGCTGGCTGGCGGAACTGGCGATCTCAATGGATGGGACATGCACCGGCGAACACGGGATCGGGCAGGGCAAGCGGGCCTATCTGGGCAAGGAATTGGGCGCTGCGGTGGATGTCATGGCGACCGTCAAGGCGGCGCTGGATCCGGATAATATTTTGAACCCGGGGAAGATCTTGCCGGGGTGAGATGGGGTGGTCTGCCCTGATGTTGTGCGGCGGGAAATGTGGTGCACGGTATTTGGAAAAGGATGAAGTTGGGGGAGGGGCGCCCCAACGCGGGATTGGCGCGTTTGGTGAGGGGGTAAGGTCGGTTTTTGGCCATGTTGGGTCGGCTGGTGCCTGCGGTCTCTTGCCTTGCTGCGTACAACGGGGAGGAGCCTAGGGCAGAGGGATTGGCAGATGAAAACGCAAGTCAAAGCATTGGTTGTCGGTGGCGGCGCGGTTGGCACCTCGATTGCCTATCATCTGGCGAAGGCGGGCTGGGATGATGTGATGCTGTTGGAGCGGGACGAGTTGACCTCGGGCTCAACGTGGCATGCGGCGGGGCTGCTGCCGTTGTTCAACATGTCTTTTGCCACCACGCATATCCATCAGTACTCGGTCGAGTTTTATAAAACGTTAGAGGCTGAGACCGGGTTGAACGCCGGTTTTGCCGTGGTGGGTAATCTGCGGATGGCCCAGACGGACGCGCGGATGGATGAGTATATGCTCTATGCTTCGACCGCGGAGACCTGCGGCGTGCCGTATGAATGGCTCACCCCCGATGAGATCAAGGCGAAGTGGCCGTTGATCGAGACGTCGGATTTGAAGGGCGCGCTTTATCATCAGACGGACGGCTATATTAACCCGGCCGATGTGACGATGGCGATGGCGAAGGGGGCGCGTCAGCGTGGGGTTTCGATTGAGCGCAAGTGGCAGGCGGATGCGTTTGAGTGGAATGGCACCCATTGGGAAGTGACCTGCACGAAGATGGTGGAGAAGGGCGGGAACCTTGTGCCGTCGGAGGAGCAGATCGTCATTACCGCTGAGCATGTGGTTACCGCGAGCGGTAACCATGCGCAGCGCACCGCGCGGATGCTGGGGATCAAGATGCCTGCGATTCCCGTGGAACATCAGTTCATTGTCATGGACCGCGATCCGGCGCTGGTTGATTACCGCGCGGCGGGGAATGTTGAGCATCCGGTGATCCGGGATGCCGATGCGCAGAGCTATGTGCGCGAGGAGCGCGGCGGCTGGATCCTTGGGGTCTATGAGAAGAACGCCCCGGCGCGGTTTGAATATGGGGTGCCGGACAGTTTCCGGGCCGATCTGTTCCAGCTCGATCTGGAGCGGATCGAAGATCAGTATATGGCGATGAACCACCGTATTCCGTCGGCTGAAAACTGCGGGTTGAAGGACGATTTCAACGGGCCGATTTGTTACACGCCGGATGGTAATCCGCTGGTCGGCCCTGCGCCGGGCTTGCGCAACATGTGGTTGGCGGAAGGGTTTTCGTTTGGGATCACGGCGGCGGGGGGCACGGGTTATTATCTGGCGCAGATGATGGTTGAGGGCGAGGCCGAGATCGATATGGCGAGCCTTGATCCCAAGCGCTACGGCGATTGGATGACCACGGAATATGCCGCGCGGAAGAACGAGGAAGCCTACGACCACGTCTATATCCTGCACCATCCGGATGAGGAGCGTCCTGCGTGTCGTCCGCTGCGGACCTCTCCGGCCTATGACCGGCAGGCGGCGCGGGGGGCGCAGTTTGGGCAGGTGAACGGCTGGGAGCGGCCGAATTATTACGCGCCTGAGGGGTTTAGCGATCACGACAGCCGCTCGTTCCGGCGCGGGGGCTGGTGGCAACACGCGGTGGAGGAGGCGCGGGCTATTCGTCAGGGGGTTGGGCTGATCGACGCCACGGCCTTTACCAAACATTTGGTGCGCGGGCCGGGGGCGACGGCTTTCTTGGATTGGTTCACCTGTAACAAGCTGCCCTCGGTGGGGCGGATTAACCTGACCTATGCGCTGACGGGGGCAGGGACGACGCGGACGGAATATACCATCGTGCGGCTGGCGCAGGACGAATATTACCTTGTCTCGGCGGGCGCGTGGAGCGCCTATGACAGCGATTACCTGCGGAAGGCGATTGCGGACAAGATGCCTGAGGTGGGTTATGTCGAATGTCATGACGTGACCACGCAGTGGGGTGTTTTTGCGATTGCTGGGCCAAAGTCGCGTGATGTGCTGCGCGACTTGGTGCGGGATGCAGATCCCGACACGGTGCTGAGCAACAAGCGGTTCCCCTGGCTGACCATGCGCAACATTGAGTTGGGGATGGTGCCGGTGCGGGCGATCCGGGTGGCCTATACCGGGGAGCTCGGTTGGGAGTTGCATCATCCGATTGAGATGCAGAACCATCTATTTGACGCGCTGGAGAAGGCCGGCAAACCGCATAGCATGAAGCTGGTCGGTGCGCGGGCGCAGAACTGGCTGAGGCAGGAGAAGAGCTATCGCGCCTTTGGCAATGAGTTGGGCCGCGATGCGACGCCGTTGGAGGCCGATCTGCCGCGTTTTGTGGACCTCAGCAAGGAGTTTCACGGTAAGCAGGCGATGCTCGATCACGGCATTCGCGTGAAATGCGTGACGGTGCTGATCGACGGGCCAGAGGATGCGGACCCTTGGGGGCGCGAGGTGCTTTACAATGGTGCGCGGCGCACCGGGCGGCTGACCTCGGGTGGCTATTCGGTCGCATTCGGCAAGAGCATCGGCATGGGCTATGTGCAAGTGCAAGACGCGGTGGTAGGCACGAGGTTGAAGGTAAAGATGCTTGATCAACTGTGGGAGGCCGAGGTGGTCGAAGACAGTCCCTATGATCCGAAGAACCAGCGCATCCGGGCGGACGGTTGATCCGCCGGGCGCTGCTTGCTTTTTTCTGTGTGCTGGCGCTGACGGCGGCGCTGTTGCGGGACAATCCGGTTGTCAGCGCGGCGCAGGGATATGCCGCTGATGTGGCGACGACGGCGGCGGCCTCCTATGTCACGCTGCGCACGTTGAACGCCTTTCTGTCGACCGCGCAGGAAATCGAGGTGGGGCTGTCGTTCATTGCCTCCGGCTCGGCGCGGCCCCTGAAGGTGTTGGAGCCGATTGACGACACGGTTGAGCGGATCGCGGGCCTGGTTTTTGGCGTGATGGTGGCTACCGGAGTGATCGCGGTGGCGCTTGGCCCGGTGAGCGCGATTGGCTTGGGGTTGCTGGGCCTCGCGCTTGGGATATGGGCCTTGAGCAAGCGTGGGCATGGGGGGCTGCCCCGGCGTTTGGCTTGGTACGGTGGGTTTTTAGGGCTTGCGCTGCCGCTGGCGTTGGTGGTGTCGGAGCCGCTGGCCGGGACGCTGACCGAGGGGGTCTATGACCGCAATATGGAGGTGATCGAGGAGATCACCGCCCGTGTCGGTGGCAGCGAGGCTTTGGGTGAGGAAGAGCCGGGGCTGACGGAGTATCGGCAGCTTGCGAGCAACCTCTGGAGCCGGGCGGATGAGTTGATTGGCGCGCTGTTGGCGGTGCTGGGCGTGCATGTGTTTCGGATATTCTTGCTGCCGCTTTTGTTGGTGGGCGGGCTGTTTGTCGTGGCGCGGCATTACGCGCGGGATTGAGGGCGGCCGCAAGCGGCGCGCGCGGGGCTGAGGTGGCGCAGCGGTATTCAAGAAAGGATGAAGGGAGGGGGGGATGCGTTCCCCCCTTTGGCTTTAGCGTGCGGCGCGGGCGGCGACCCAGTTTTGCCATTGGGCGCTGTTGCCGGAGAAGGCGTTGAGGTCAACGTCACCGCCGATGCCGGGGACGATGCCAGTGGCGCTGTATTGCCAGAAGCGCCAAGTTTGGCCGGGGTAGGCCTCGGCGGGGGTTTTGGCGGTGGTCCGCAGCCAGAAGTCATAGCCGTTAAAGCCAGATAGGCCGTTTTCGCGGTAGAATTTTGGTGTTGTGTAGATGATCGGGCGCTGGCCGTAGTGACGCTCTACCACGGCGAGCCAGCGGCGCATTTGGTCGCGGACTTCGGATGCAGGCGGGCGGATGTGGGCGCAGGTGGGGGAAAACGGGTTCCATTCCATGTCGAGCACCGGGGGCAGCATGCCGGGGGTGCGCGGCACGTTGCGGATGAACCAGCGGGCCTGATCCTCGGGCGAGGTGCAGAAGTAGTAGAAGTGGTAGGCGCCGCGTTTGACGGCGGCTTGGCCTGCGCCTTGCCAATGTGTGTCGAAGTTAATGTCTTTGAGGTCGCCGCCCTCGGTGGCTTTGATGAAGGCGAAGTTCACGCCGTTTCTGCGGGCGGTATTCCAGTCGATGTTGTTTTGAAAACGGGCCACGTCGATGCCGTGGACGGGATAGGATTGCGGGTTGCGACCGCTGAAATCCACCGAGTCGCTGTCGCCGAAACGCGCCGGGAAGAGCGTGCCGGGATCGGCGGGGGGCGGGGTGCTTGGGCTGCCACAGGCGGCGAGGGCAAGGAGCGACAGGAACAAGGCGCGGCGGAGGATCATGGGCTGGGCTTTCTGGCGATGAATGCGAGGTTGTTGGCGGGCATGTCCACTTTGTCGATCGGGCTCAAGCCCGCGTCGCTAAGCCAGCGGGCCATGTCGATGTTGTCTTTGTAGCCGATCATGGGATCGGCGGCGCGCAGTTCGGCGTCAAAGCGGGTGTCGCCGGGGGAGGTGGTTTGGCCGGCGCGTTTGAAGGGGCCGTAGAGGACCAGCGTGCCGCCGGGGGCGAGGGCGGCGGCGGCTTCGGTGATGAGGGTTCGCGTGGCCAGGGTTGAGATCAGGTGCAGCAGGTTGACCAGCAGGATCAGATCGAAGGGGCCATGTTCGTCCGCCCAGCCGGGCTGGGTCGCGTCGAGTGGCAGGGCCGGGGCGATATTGGGCAGGGCGGCCTCGGCCGCGTGGGCGTTGATGCTGGCGCGGCGGGCGGTGTCGATGTCGCTGGGCAGCCATGTGAGGTCCGGCAGGCGTTTGGCAAAGCCGACCACATGCTGGCCGGTGCCGCTGGCGATTTCCAGCGCGCGGCCTTTTTGTGGGGCGTGGGTTGCCAGCAGATCGCAAAGCGCGTCGAGATTGCGTGCAGCGGCGGGGGCGAAAAGACGGTCGCCGCCTGCGTCTTCGGCGACGCTGGCACTCGGGGGCAGTCGGCTCATGATTGCTCTTCCAGCCGATCGGTGGCCGGGGGCGGGGTGGGCGAGAGCGCGGCGATGGCGGCGTAGGTTTGTGGCGTCATTTGGTAGTTCAGCGCGGCCAGCGAGGGTTCGAGCTGCGCCAAAGATCGGGCGGAAATGATCGGGGTCGGCCGCGTGGGGTGCGCGGTTGCCCATGCCACGGCAAGGGTCGCCGGATGGGTGCCCAGATCGCGGGCGAGGGCGGCAAGACCGGCAGCGGCGCCGTGCATCGCTTCTTGGCCGTAGCGGGCGGCATAGCGTTCATCTTCGCTCAGCCGACCTGTGCCTCCGGTGGCATATTTCCCGGTCAGCAGCCCGCCGCCCAGGGGGGAGTAGGGCGCGACGAGAATGTCGAGGTCATGGGCCATGGGGAGGATTTCCACCTCGGCTTGGCGTTTGACGAGGTTGTACATCGGTTGGATCACCGTGATCTCTAGGCCGAAGTCGGCGGCGATATGGGCCGCTTTGACGACCTGCCATGCGGCGAAGTTGGACAGGCCAACTTGACGGATATGGCCCAGATCTTTCAACTCGGCCAGCGCGGCGAAGCTTTCGGTCAGCGGTGTGTCGGGGTCGAAACGGTGCAGGTAGAGCACGTCGAGCGTATCGAGCTGCATCCGCTGGCGCGACGTCTCGGCAGAGGCGAGGATATTGGCGCGCCCTGCGCCGCCGATATAGGCGGCTTTGGTGGCCACGATCAGGCTGTCGCGGCGGTCTTTCACGAACTGGCCCAGCAGCGTCTCGGACGCCCCGTCGGTATAGACGTGGGCCGTGTCGAAATGGGTGATCCCCGCTTCAATACAGGCGTCGAACATCGCGCGAGAGGCTGCTGCATCGGCGCGGCCGCCAAACTGCATGGTGCCGAAGGCGAGGCGGCTGGCGGGGGTGCCGTCAAGGCTGGTGAGCATCTGGTTCATGCACGATTGGTGGCATGGGCGCTGCCCGCGCGCAATGGGCTTGGCGCGGGGCAGGCGGTGGGGCGCTAGGCGTCCTGTGGCTCGCCCTTTTCTAGCGCGCGTTGGTAGGCGGGGCGGTTTTGGATCGTCTCGATGAAGCCTTTGAGGGCGGGGTAATCCGCAGCCCGGCCTTGGCGCATGGCAACCTCGGCCGGGAAGCTCAGCATGATGTCGGCTGCCGAAAGCGTATCTTGTACGAAGTGGCCGGAGGGGCGCACGAGGCTGTTCATATAGCTGTAGTGGTTGTCCAACTCTGAACTGATACGCGGTTGTAGGGGCGCGGCGGCATCGCCCAAGCGCGAGACATAGAGGTTGAGCAGGATCGGCGTCATGGCAGAGCCTTCGGCGAAATGCATCAACTCCATATGGCGCAGGAAGGCGGGCGTGTCGCGCTCGGGGATCATCTCTGGCGCAAAGCGGGTGCAGAGCAGATCGACAATGGCGGCGCTTTCGACAACCAACTGGCCGTCAATCTCGATCATCGGGGATTTGCCCAGAGGGTGCACCAGTTTCAACTCAGGCGGGGCGAGGTTGGTCTTGGCATCGCGCTGGTAGCGGATGACGTCATAGGGCTGATCCAACTCCTCCAGCAGCCAAAGGATGCGCTGTGAGCGGGAGCGGTTGAGGTGGTGCACGGTGATCATGGCAGACGCCTTTCACGAAGAGGGAAAAGCGAGCCTAGCAACCCCGGCGCGGGCCGCAATGGAAAAGGGGCGCACGGTTGCCCGCACGCCCCTGTCATCTGTCAGCCGGTTCGGCTTACTGCGGGATGGTGCCTTCGATGCCTTCGACATAGAAGTTCATGCCCGCGAGCGTGCCGTCATCGGCGGTCTCGCCTTCGGCCAGCCAAGCGGAGCCGTCTTGCTTGTTGATCGGCCCGGTGAAGGGGTGGTATTCGCCCGATGCGATCTTGTCCTTCAGCGCCAGTGCTTCTTCTTTCACATCCGCAGGCACGGCGTCAGAAATCTCGCCGATGGCGACCATGCCCGGCCCGATGCCGTCCCATGTGTCTGTCGACTCCCATGTGCCGTCCATAACCGCTTTGACGCGTTCGATGTAGTAGGGCGCCCAGTCGTCAATGATCGAGGACACGCGCGGCTTGGGGCCGTATTGCGCCATGTCAGAGGCTTGACCGAAGGTGATCACATTGCCCGCTTCCTGAGCCGCCGCTTGGGGTGCTGTGGAATCAGTGTGTTGCAGGACCACGTCAGCGCCTTGTTCGATCAGAACCTTGGCGGCGTCGGCTTCTTTGGCCGGGTCAAACCATGTGTAGGCCCAGACGATTTTGAATTGAACGTCGGGGTTCACTTTCTTGGCGTGGATATAGGCGGAGTTGATGCCGCGGATCACTTCGGGGATCGGGAAGGAGCCGATGTAGCCGATGATGTTGCTTTCGGTCATCGAGCCCGCGATGTGGCCCTGAATGGCGCGGCCTTCGTAGAAACGTGCGGAATAGGTCGAGACGTTGTCGGCGCGTTTGTAGCCGGTGGCGTGCTCAAACTTCACATCGGGGAATTTCTTGGCGACGTTGATCGTGGGGTCCATATAGCCAAAAGACGTGGTGAAGATCAGGTCCGCACCGTCGAGCGCCATCTGCGTCATCACACGCTCACTGTCGGGGCCTTCGGCAACGCTTTCGACGAAGACGGTTTCGACCTTATCGCCGAACTCTTCTTCGACGGCCAAGCGGCCTTCGTTATGCTCATAGGTCCAGCCGCCGTCGCCCACGGGGCCAACAAAGACAAAGCCGACCTTGGTCTTGTCTTGGGCAACAGCGCCCGAAGCAAGGCCGAGCGCAAGTGCCGCGCTGGTCATAAGGGTGGATAGTTTCATGAGGTTTCCCCTGTTTACGTGCCCCTTGCCGGGGCTTGATGTGCGGCCGAGACCGCGAGATGTGATGCCCCTAGTTTGAGGCGTGGAAGGTTCGGCCCAGTGAGGCCGGTGCGGCGCTTTTGTCCGCCGACAGCACCACCAGAACGATGATGGTGATGATATACGGCGACATTGCCAGATACTCTACAGGAATGGCAACGCCTGCGCCTTGCAAGTTCAACTGCAACTGAGTGATGCCGCCGAAAAGATAGGCACCCAAGAGCGCGCGCCATGGTTTCCATGAGGCGAAGACGACGAGGGCGAGGGCGATCCAGCCGATCCCGGCGGTCATGCCTTCGGTCCATTGCGGGACGCGGATCAGGCTGATGTAAGCGCCGCCCAAGCCCGCGCAGGCCCCGCCGAACAAGATTGCGGCAGTGCGGATGCGCTTGACCTTATAGCCAAGCGCATGGGCCGCATCGTGGCTTTCGCCCACGGCGCGCAGGATCAGCCCGGCGCGGGTGAATTTCAGCACCGCCCAGACGCCCGCCACCAGCGCGATGCCGAGATAGAGGATGATGTCATGTGTAAAGAGGATCGGCCCAATGACGGGAATGTCGGCGAAGGGGCCAAAGTCAATATCGCCCAGCCGGGGCGGTTTGATCCCGACGTAGCTTTGCCCGATGAGGGCAGAGAGGCCAAGGCCAAAAAGGGTCAGCGACAGGCCAGAGGCGACCTGATTGGCGAGCGCCACCTGCGTTAGGAAGGCGAAGAGCAGGCTGAGGACGGCACCGCCAACAGCAGCGGCGGCAAAGCCCAAAAGCGGCGAGCCAGTCTCGACCGCCGTGGCAAAGCCGCAGATCGCGCCGGTGATCATCATGCCTTCGACACCGAGGTTCAGCACGCCGGATTTCTCGACCACCAATTCACCTATGGCGGCAAAAATCAGCGGCGTGGCCGCGACCAGAAAGCCTGCGACGAACAAAAGCGGGTTGATTGCGGAAAGATCCATCAGGCAGCCTCCGCCGCGCCGAAGCGCAGCCGGTAATGTGTGAAAACGTCCAGCGCGAGCAGGAAGAACAGGAGCATCCCTTGGAACACTTGGATCGCTGCGGCGGGCAGCCCAAGGTTCGACTGCGCGATGTCGCCGCCGATGTAGGTCAGTGCCATCAGCCCGCCTGCGAGCAGGATGCCGATGGGATGCAAACGGCCAAGGAAGGCCACGATGATCGCGGTAAACCCGTAGCCCACGTTGAAGTCGATGGTGATTTGTCCCGAGGGTCCGGAGACTTCGAACATCCCCGCAAGACCGGCGAGCAGGCCGGAAGTGCCAAGGCAAAACAGCACCAGCCGCGCCGGGTTCACGCCGGAAAAGCGCGCTGCGCGGGGCGCTTCGCCGGTGACACGGATGGCAAAGCCCAAGCGGTGTTTCGTCAATAGAACATAGGCAAAGATCACCGCGATCAGCGCCGCGACCACGCCCCAATGCATGCCCGACCCGGCGAAGAGTTCGGCGTTATGTGCGGGCGCATATTGTTGTAGGTTGCGCGAGCCGGGAAAGCCGTAGCCTTCTGGGTTCTTCAGCAATCCCAATGACATAGAGGCGAGGAACTGTTCGGCGACATAGACCAACATCAGCGAGACGAGGATTTCATTGGTGCCGAAACGCACCTTGAGAATGGCCGGGATCATCGCCCAAAGCCATCCGCCAAAGGCACCCGCGACCACCATCAGCGGGAAGATGTACCAGCCCTCTGCGGGGTAGAACGCCAGCCCCGCAGCCGCGCCAAAGATGGCGCCCATGATGTACTGCCCCTCGGCCCCGATGTTCCAGATGCCAGCCTTGAACCCTAGGCTGAGGCCAATGGCGATCAACACCAAGGGCGCGCCTTTGATCAGCAGTTGCGGGCGGTAATAAAAGGCATATTCGCCAAAGATCGGCTGCCAGAAAATGGTCTGAAGCGCCTCAACCGGGTCTTTGCCCAGCACGGCGAACAAGAGCCCGCCAAAAACGAATGTCGCCAGCACCGCCATGATCGGCGTCGACAGGGAAAGGGCCCGACTGGGCTGCGGGCGCTTTTCAAGGCGGATCACAGATCACCCCCAATGGTCAGAGTGAAAGTTGCGGAGGCTGCGTCAAACATGCGCCACCTCCATGCCATGCGCGCCGCCCATCATCAGGCCAATCTCATCGACCGTCAGCCCCTGCGCAGGGCGCGTTGGCGACAGGCGGCCTTCGTTCAGGGCGGCGAAATTGTCGGAAATCTCCATCAGCTCATCAAGGTCTTGGCTAATGACGATCACGGCGGTCCCGCCGGAGGCGAGGTCCAAAAGCGCCTGCCGGATCGCGGCGGCGGCAGAGGCATCAACACCCCATGTCGGCTGGTTCACCACCAGCAGCTCGGGCCGTTGCAACACCTCGCGGCCAATAACGAACTTTTGCAGGTTCCCCCCCGAGAGCGAGCGCGCCGCATTGCCGGGGCCGGGGGTGCGCACGTCGAATGTTTTGATGATTTTTTCGGCAAAGCTGCGCGCCTTGCCCCAGTCAAGCATGCCACCACGCTCCAGCCCTTCGCGGGCGGCACCGGTCAGCATCGCGTTTTCAGTTAGCGACATATCCGGAACGGCGGCGTGCCCGAGCCGTTCTTCGGGCGCGGTCAACACGCCGAGAGCCCGGCGCGCGGTGGGGCCAAGAAGGCCAATATCGCGCCCGTCAAAGGTGATCATGCCCGCGCCGACCAGCGTTTCACCCGAGAGCGCGTTGAGCAATTCGTCCTGCCCATTGCCCGCAACACCACCGATGCCCAGCACCTCACCACGCCGCACCTCAACCGAGATTTCGCGCAGCGGCATGCCGAAAGCATGGGGCGACCGGGCCGACAGTTTGTTCAGCGTCAGCGTCACTTCGCCCGGCGCCTTGCTGTCGCGCGTGGGCGTTTTCAGCGCCGAGCCGACCATCATTTCAGCCATGTCGCGCGCCGAGGTCTCGCGCGGGGTGCAATGGCCAACAACCTTGCCCAAACGCAGGATCGTCGCGCTGTCGCAAAGGCTGCGGATTTCTTCGAGCTTGTGCGAGATATAAAGGATCGCGGTGCCCTCTGCGCTGAGCTTGCGCAGGGTCTTGAACAGGATTTCAACCTCTTGCGGGGTCAGAACCGATGTCGGCTCGTCCATGATCAGCAGTTTAGGTTCCTGCAGCAGGCAGCGGATGATCTCAACCCGCTGACGTTCCCCCGCCGATAGATCGCCGACGATGCGGTCCGGGGCCAGCGGCAGGCCGTAGGTGTCCGACACATCGCGGATCTGCTGGCTGAGTTCACGCATGCGCGGCGGGTTTTCCATGCCGAGCGCGATGTTTTCCGCCACGCTGAGCGCATCGAAAAGCGAGAAATGTTGAAACACCATGCCGACGCCCGCCTGTCGTGCCGCATGGGGATCGGTGGGGGCAAAGCTCTCCCCCCGCATCAGCATCTGGCCCGCGTCAGGTTTGACCAGCCCGTAGATCATTTTGACCAGCGTAGACTTGCCCGCACCATTCTCGCCCAGCAGGGCGTGAACCTCACCCGGAGCGATCCGCAGGGACACGTCATCGTTCGCGACGACGCCGGGGTAGGCCTTGGTCAACCCAGAGAGGTCAAGAAGTTTATCAGTCATGCGGAAACCTTTGTCTGGGTCCGGGCGATGAGAGCGATCAACGCACCATGTGCAATCTGGGCGGGCAGCTTGCCAAGCGATTTATCGCCAATTGGGCAGATGATGCCAGAGGGATCCAGCCCCATGTCGCGCAAGCGGCGGGAAAACCGTGACTTTTTTGTGTCAGAGCCGATCAGGCCGACAGTTTCCGCCCCGCGTTTCAGCAAAGCCGCACAGAGGGCGAGGTCGATGTCATGGGAATAGGTAAAGATCAGGTGGTGCGCGTTTTGCGGTGCATGTGCGGCAAGGCGCGGCATGTCGGCGGCAGGGGTGGCGGTGACATGGGGCGGCACGTTTTTGGGGAAACGGTCTGGCGCGCTGTCGATCCATGTGATGGCAAAAGCGTTGGCTGGGCAGGCGGCCACCACCGCGCGGCCCACATGCCCCGCACCCCAGAGCCAGAGTGGTACGTCACTGTTAAGAGCGGTGTTCAGCGCCAGCGGCGTGGGATTGTCGAGCGGTCGCGGCGCGGCGGTGTAACGCAGGCTGACCGCGCCGCCGCAGCATTGGCCAAGGCCGGGGCCGAGGGGCAGGGTTTGGCTGTCCTCGAAACGCCCTTCGGCCAGCAGGCGACGGGCATGGGCAATCGCCTGGTGCTCCAACGCGCCGCCGCCGATGGTCCCGTCTATGGTGTCGGGCGTGACCTTCATCGCCGTGCCCGCATCGCGCGGGGCTGATCCGCGCGTGGCGGTGACCTCGACGTAGATCGCGGTCATTTCCGTGCCCTTCCAACGGCGGCGAGCACGGCCTCGGCGGTGGCGGGCGCTTGCAGGTCGCCGTAGTTGTCGCCGCAGGCCGATACCGCATCCGAGAGCGCCATGAAGGCCGAGATGCCCAGCATGAAGGGCGGCTCGCCTACTGCTTTGGAGCGGTAGACTGTCTGCGCCGGGTTCGGCTGGTCCCATAGGTCGACGTTGAAGATCGGTGGCCGGTCGGAGCAGGCGGGGATCTTGTAGGTCGAGGGGGCATGGGTGCGCAGGGTGCCGGTCTCGTCCCAGACCAGTTCTTCGGTCGTAAGCCAGCCTGCGCCTTGAACGTATCCGCCCTCAATCTGACCGATGTCCAGCGCGGGGTTCAGCGAGGCGCCCGCGTCATGCAATAGGTCTGCGCGCAGGATGCGGTTCTCGCCGGTCAGCGTGTCGATCACCACCTCGGTGCAGGCCGCGCCATAGGCGAAGTAGTAGAACGGCCGCCCGCGTCCGGCGATGCGGTCCCATTCGATGTCGGGGGTTTTGTAGAAGCCGGTGGCCGACAGGCTGACGCGGTTTTCATAGGCCGAAGCGGCGGCGGCGGCGAAGGTGATCTCTTCGCCGCCGATGCGCACCATGCCGTCGGTGAATTTCACCTGATGCGGCGTCGTCTGGTAGCGTTCAGCCAGATGCTCGGCCATGCGGTCGCGGATCGTGTCGCAGGCGTTTTGAGCGGCCATGCCGTTAAGGTCAGACCCCGAAGACGCCGCCGTTGCCGAGGTGTTGGGCACTTTGGCGGTGTCTGTGGCGGTGATCTTGACCACCTCGGGCGAGACGCCAAAGCGCGACGCGGCGACTTGCGCGACCTTCTGGAACAGCCCTTGCCCCATCTCGGTGCCGCCGTGGTTCAGGTGGATTGAGCCATCCTGATAGACATGGACCAGCGCCCCGGCTTGGTTGAGGTGCGTGAGCGTGAAGGAGATGCCGAATTTCACCGGCGTGATCGCAATGCCGCGTTTCAGAAGCGGGTTTGCAGCGTTCCATTCGGCGATGGCGGCGCGGCGGGCGTTGTAGTCGGCACTCTCAACCAGTCGGTCGGTCAGTGCGTTGATGATGCAATCGGTCACCGGCTGCTGATAGGGCGTGGTCTGCACGTCCGATGGGGTTTCAGGGATCGCGGGTTTGCCTGTCGGCGCAGGGGGTGCGCCGCGAGAGGATAGATCGGCCTCTGCATCCGGTGGGGTGCGGTTGTCGATCGCGGTGCCGGTGGCCTCCACCTCGGTCGGGCGGTGGGCGTTGTCGGTGTAGTAATTCGCCCGGCGCACGGCGAGCGGGTCGAGGCCCAGTTCATGAGCGATATGGTCCATGACCCGCTCGATCCCGACCACCCCTTGTGGCCCGCCGAAACCCCGAAACGCCGTGGCGCTGGCGGTATTGGTGCGCAAGCGGTGCGAGGTGATGCGGATGTCGTGCAAATGGTAAGCGTTGTCGGCATGCAGCATGGCGCGGTCGGCCACGGGCAGGCTGAGGTCCATCGACCAGCCGCAGCGGGTGTAATGGGTCACGTCCAGCGCGGTGATGCGGCCGGTCTCGTCAAAGCCTGCGTCGTAAGCGATGCGGAAATCATGCCGCTTGCCGGTGATGATCATATCGTCATCGCGATCATAGCGCATTTTGCAGGGTTTGCCGGTCAGAGATGCGGCGACAGAACAGGCAATCGCCAGCGCGTTGCCTTGGCTTTCCTTGCCGCCGAAACCGCCGCCCATGCGCCGCGTCTCAACCCGCACGGCATGCATCGGGCGGCCAATGGCATGGGCCACCTTGTGCTGAATTTCGGTCGGGTGCTGGGTTGAGGAATGCACCAGCATGTCGCCATTGTCCTGCGGCAGGGCCATGGCGGCCTGACCTTCAAGATAGAAATGCTCCTGCCCGCCCATCTCGATCTGGCCCGAGAGGCGGCGGCTGGCCTTGGAGAGCGCGGCCTCGGCATTGCCCTTCTGGTAGATGCGGGGGCCGTCTTCGAACCGGCTGTCGGCGGCGAGCGCCTGCTCAACGGTCAAAATCAGATCACGCGGGGTGATCTGTGGCTTGCCCAGTTGCGCGGCGCGACGGGCAGCGAGATGGTTGGTAGCCACGACCAGATAGAGCGGCTGGCCCGCGAAATGGATTTCGCCCGTCGCCAAAAGCGGCTCGTCATGGTTCGACGGTGAGGTGTCGCAGTCATGGACGAGATCATCGGCGGTCAGCACTTTGACCACGCCGGGCGCAGACCGCACGGCGTCGAGGTCAAGCGCCGTCAATTCGCCCGCCGCGACGGGGCTGAGGCCAAAGGCCAGATGCAGCGTGCCGCGCGGGGTGGGGATGTCGTCGACATAGCGCGCGGCACCGGTGACATGGAGCTTTGCGGCGTCATGGGGAAGGGACTTTGCAACGCTCATGCCGAGACCTCCTGTAGGTTGGTGGCTTGACCGTTGGCGTCGTGGAAATAGCGCAGCAGCATGTTTTGCGCCGCCTCCATCCGGTAGCTGGCAGAGGCGCGCATGTCCGAAAGAGGGGTGAAATCGTCGGTGATCGCTGCCATCGCCTTGCGGATGGTGTCTTCGCTCCACGGTTGGCCGACCAGCGCCGCCTCAGCCGCAGTGGCGCGTTTCGGTGTTGCCGCCATGCCGCCAAAGGCGATGCGCGCGGTGAGGATTTCGGTCCCGTTGCCGGTGATCGAAATACAGCCGCAGACTGCAGAGATATCTTGATCAAAGCGCTTCGACAGTTTGTAGCAGCGCAGGGTGTCATGTTGGCGGGGGATGAGGATGGCTTCGACAAATTCTCCGGCCGCGCGGTTTTGTTTGCCGTAGTCGAGAAAGAAATCCTCAAGCGCTATTTCGCGTCGCGCATCACCGCGCCTCAGCTGCAGGGTCGCCCCAAGCGCAATCAGCGCGGGCGGGCCGTCCCCGATGGGCGAGCCATTGGCGATATTGCCGCCCAGCGTCGCTGCGTTGCGCACCTGCGTCGAGCCATAGCGGCGCAGCATGGTGCCTAAGCTGGGGTGCAGAGGGGCAAGCTTTGCCTCCACCTCGGTCAGCGTGGTCATCGCACCGATCCGCAGGCCGGTCTCGTCCTCGGTGATGCCGCGCAGATCGGCGCAGCGGTTGAGGAAGGCGACGGCGCCCAGATCGCGGAACCCTTTGGTGACCCAAAGACCCACGTCCGTCGCTCCGGCGATCAGCGTGGCATCGGGATTGTCGAGATACCAAGCGGCCAACGCATCACTGTTTTCGGGCTGCACATGCGGCGCGCCATCGGCTTTGGCGGGCGCCGGGATGTCTTGGGCCAGTTTGTCCTTGAGGCTGCGCAGATGGGCGGGCACCGGCGCGCCTGCGGCGGCCTCGGCCGCGCGGATAATCGGGGCGTAGCCGGTGCAGCGGCAAAGGTTGCCAGCCAGTTGCACGTCATGATCCGTCGCTCCATTAAGATGCGCCGTGGCCATCGACACCACGAAGCCCGGCGTGCAGAACCCGCATTGGCTGCCGTGATGCTCTATCATCGTCTCCTGCACTGGGTGAAGCGTGCCATCGGCGCTCGCCATGCCCTCGACCGTGGTGACGGCCTTGCCGTTCACCTGTGGCAGAAACAGGATACAGCCATTGAGCGCGCGGCTGCCGTTTTCATCGGTGATCATCACCGAGCAGGCTCCGCAGTCGCCCTCGTTACAGCCCTCCTTGGTGCCGGTCAGGCCACGCTCTTCGCGCAGCCAGTCGAGCAGGGTGGTGGTCGGGGACACGTTGGAGAGTGACACGACTTCTCCATTGAGAAGAAAAGTGATGTCCATTGGTTCTCATCCGCCGCGGTACAAAGTGGCCCATATCGTTGCGCGGGGTTCGATGCGGCGTAGAACCGGGCGCGGGCGAGGTAGAGGTCAGGCTAGCGGGACGGGGGGCGTTTTGGCAAGAAAAAATACCTTGGGCGAAAAATGCGCTGGGTGCGATCCGGTGCTGGTGCCTTTGGGGTGGGTGGCGTAAAAATGCGCCATGTCCAATGATCCCCGATTCATTCACCTGCGTAGCCATTCCGAGTATTCCTTGCTGGAGGGCGCGCTGCGGTTGAAAAAACTGCCCGGCATGTGCCGCGATGCGGGCATGCCCGCGCTGGCGCTGACCGACACCAACAACATGTTCGCCGCCCTCGAATTCTCTGTCGCCATGGCGGGCGCGGGCGTGCAGCCGATCATCGGCTGTCAGGTCGATATCGCCTATGTCGAGGTGCAGCCGGGTGAGAAACCGCGCCCGCCTGCGCCGGTGGTCCTGCTGGCGCAGAGCGAATTGGGCTATGAAAACCTGATGAAGCTGAACTCCTGCCTCTACCTCGACAAGGGGGGCGCGGTGGCCGAGGTGACGCTGGCGGAGCTTGAGGCGCTGAGCGCCGATCTCATCTGCTTGACGGGTGGCCCTATGGGGCCGGTGGGGATGCTTTTGCAAGGCGGCCAGCGCCCGGCGGCGGAGGCGTTGATGGCCCGGCTGCAGGGTGCCTTTGGCGACCGGCTTTATGTCGAGTTGCAGCGCCACCCCGAAGACGGCGGCCAGCCCGAGCCTGAGCGTCTGACAGAGCGTGGCTTTATCGAGATGGCCTATGCGATGGATATCCCGCTGGTGGCGACCAACGATGTCTATTTCCCAAAACCGGATATGTATGAGGCCCATGACGCGCTGATCTGCATCGCCGAGGGTGCCTATGTTGACCAAAGCCAGCCCCGCCGCCGCCTGACCGCGCAGCATTACTTCAAGTCGCAGGCCGAGATGGCGACGCTTTTCGCCGATCTGCCCGAAGCGCTGAGCAACACCGTCGAGATCGCCAAACGCTGCGCCTTCATGGCCTACCGCCGCGACCCGATCCTGCCGAAGTTCGCCGACGACGAGGTGGCCGAACTGCGCCGCATGGCCAACGAGGGGCTACAGGCGCGTCTGGCGGTGATCCCCCATGCGGTCAGCGTGGAGGACTACCAAAAGCGCCTCGATTTCGAGCTGGGCATCATCGAAGGCATGGGGTTCCCCGGCTACTTCCTGATCGTTGCCGACTTCATCCAATGGGCCAAGGACAATGACATTCCCGTGGGGCCGGGGCGGGGCTCGGGTGCGGGGTCACTCGTGGCCTATGCGCTGACCATCACCGACCTCGACCCCCTGCGCTATTCGCTGCTGTTCGAACGTTTCCTCAATCCCGAGCGGGTCTCCATGCCCGACTTCGACATCGACTTTTGCATGGACCGCCGCGAAGAGGTGATCCGCTACGTGCAAGAGAAATATGGCCGCGACAAGGTGGGGCAGATCATCACCTTCGGTGCGCTTTTGTCCAAGGCGGCGGTGCGCGACATCGGTCGCGTGTTGCAGATGCCCTACGGGCAGGTCGACCGGCTGTCGAAGATGATCCCGGTGGAAGGGGTGAAACCCGTCTCCATCGAAAAGGCGCTGGCGGATGAGCCACGCCTGCGCGAAGAGGCCAAGAACGAAGAGGTCGTGGACCGCTTGCTGACCTATGGCCAGCAGGTCGAAGGGCTGCTCAGGAACGCCTCGACCCACGCGGCGGGGGTGGTCATCGGTGACCGGCCGCTGGATCATCTGGTGCCGCTCTACCAAGACCCGCGCTCGGACATGCCAGCGACGCAGTTCAATATGAAATGGGTCGAACAGGCCGGTCTGGTGAAGTTCGACTTTCTGGGCCTGAAGACCCTGACCGTCATCCAGAACGCGCTCGATCAGATCAAGGCGGGCGGGCGGCATCTGCATATCGCCGCGGACGGGCGCCAGATCTATGAGCCGCCAGAGGGCCACGTTGATGACGTGGCCACGATCCCGCTCGATGATAAAGCGACTTACAAGCTCTATTCTAGCGCCAAGACGGTCGCGGTCTTTCAGGTGGAATCCAGCGGCATGATGGATGCGCTCAAGCGTATGAAGCCGACCTGTATCGAAGACATCGTGGCGCTCGTGGCGCTTTACCGTCCCGGCCCGATGGAGAACATTCCGGTCTATTGCGAGGTCAAGAATGGCCAGCGCGAGCTAGAATCCGTGCACCCGTCGATCGACTACATCCTTGAAGAGACCCAAGGCATTATCGTTTACCAAGAACAGGTGATGCAGATCGCGCAGGTCATGGCGGGCTACTCGCTTGGCGGCGCGGACCTGTTGCGCCGTGCGATGGGTAAGAAAATCGCCGAGGAAATGGCCAAGGAACGCCCCAAGTTCGAAAAGGGTGCGATGGCCAATGGGGTCGATAAAAAGAAGGCGGCAGAGGTTTTCGACCTTCTGGAAAAATTCGCCAACTACGGTTTCAACAAATCCCACGCCGCGGCCTATGCGGTGGTCAGCTACCAAACGGCTTGGCTGAAAGCGAACCACCCGGTCGAGTTCATGGCCGGGGTGATGAACTGCGACATCCACCTGACCGACAAGCTGGCGGTGTACTTCGAGGAAGTGCGCAAACGGCTGGAACTGCCGTGGGTGCCGCCCTGTGTGAACCGCTCGGATGCGACCTTCAAAGTGGTCGATGGTGCGCTGGTCTATGCGCTTGGCGCGCTGAAGAACGTCGGGCTTGAGGCGATGCGGCTGGTGACCGAGGGGCGCAAGGTCGACGGCGTCGATAAGCCCTTTGCCACGCTCTTTGACCTCGCCCGTCGGGTGGACCTCAAGCGCGTGGGCAAGCGCCCACTTGAGATGCTGGTGCGCTCGGGCGCCTTCGATCAGCTCGACAGCAACCGGCGGCGGGTGTTTCAATCGCTCGACGGGCTGGTCAGCTATTCGGCGGCGATCCATGAGCAGAAGGCCAGCAGTCAGGTGTCGCTCTTTGGTGAGGCGGGCGATGATCTGCCTGAACCGCGGATGCTGCCCTGCGACGACTGGCAATCGGCGGAGCGGTTGGCCGAAGAATTCAAGGCGGTGGGCTTTTATCTTTCGGGCCATCCGCTTGATGACTACATGCCGCCGCTGAAACGCAAATGGGCGCGCGAGGCGGGCTTGCCCTTCCTCACGCTGGACGAATTGAACGAAAAGGTCAGCACCCGCGGCGCGATGAACGCGCGGCTGGCGGGCGTGGTCGCCGGACGGCAAGAGCGCAAGTCGGCGCGGGGCAATCGCTTTGCCTTTGCGCAGCTTTCGGACACCACAGGCGGCTACGAGGTGACGATCTTCTCTGACGTGCTGGAGGCGTCGCGCGATCATCTGGAGGTCGGCTCCAAGGTCGTCGTCACCGTCGAGGCCACGATGGAAAGCGACCAGTTGAAGCTTTTGGCACGCGGCATCGGCCCGATCGACGCGGCGGTTGCGGATGCGGGCAGCATGGGGCTGCGCGTTTTCATCGATGGGCCGGGGGCCATTCAATCGGTGGCCGATGTGCTCGACGGCGCGCGCCAAGCGGTCAAAGCGGCGGGGAAGGGCCCGGTGCAGTTCTGCCTAATGGACCCAAGCCTGCCCGGCGAGGTCGAGGTTGATCTGGGGCGCGAGTTCCCGGTGACACCGCAGATCAAGGGCGCGATCCGTTCGCTTGACGGGGTGATGGAGGTCGAGGAAATCTGACCTCGCCCCTCGCCCCTCTGCGCAGGCCCGCCCTTTTTCCGCCCGTCAGTGGACGGCAAGCGGTGGTTGCGCTAACTGCCTGACAAGCAACGGGGAGCACAGCATGAAACGACGCATCGGCCTTTTGATCATGGCGGCGCTTCCCTCGGCCTGCGGCATGGCGCCCTCCGCGCCGGCGCCTCAGGTTGCAGAGATCGGCTTTGGCACCGCCTTGCCTTTTGGGGAGGTCGCCCGCGTCTGTGATGTGCAAGAGCAGGATTTGGGCAAGATGGTCGAAGAACCTGCGGCGCGGGGCTATCGGCTGTTCGATTCGCAACCCGGCAGCGCGGGGGCGCGCAGTTTCTATATCACCGGTTTTGCGGATGATTGCGCGCGCCAGTTGACGGCGGCCAATGTCTTGTTCGGCACACCCTCGGTCTATGAGCAGTTGCACTATGGCCCGGGTGGGGAAAACCTGCCCATCGCTGAGACCGACGCAGCCTATGAGGCGATCAAGGGCAGTGTCTGTGGCGTGGGCAAGGGCAAACCCTGCGGCAAGCGGATTGGTACGCTCGACAAAACGGTGTTTTTCGTCAACGCCTATGAGCGTTTGGGCCAGACCGCACGTTGGTCTGAGGTGTTGGTGCATGACGGGGCGGTGGCCGCCGTGGCAATGAAATCAGCGAATTGAGCGAAACTGCGGCTCAGTAATGCGGGGGCCGTTCATCGCCCATGACGACCGCACCGCCGCCTGAGGCATCCCGTTCCCCCTCGCGCTGCATCAACATATGCACGCGGCGGTTCAGGGTGACGATCTCATCCTCCTGACGGGTGACGATCTCTGACATATCGTCGACCGCGCGGGTCAGATGGGCGATCTGCTCTTCGAGGCGGCTGATATGGTCTGCCGTTTGGTCTGGGGTCTGTTCTGTCATGACGCGCATCCTTTTTGCGCGATCTAGCACGGTCGCGCGGCGCGGGACAGGGGCGGGATGCCGCGTTGCTTGCTCTTGCGGGGGGCTTGGGCTAGACGCGAGGCCAATTGATGCACCGAGGATCCTTGCCATGGCAAAGCCCAAGAAAACCCCCCGTCCCAAGGCGCAAACCCCCAAGGGGTTCCGCGATTATTTCGGGACCGAGGTGACCCATCGGGCCGAGATGCTCAGCAAGATCGCCGCCGTCTATCACCGCTATGGTTTTGACGCGCTCGAAAGCTCGGGCGTGGAGACGGTTGAGGCGCTTGGCAAATTTCTCCCCGATGTGGACCGCCCGAACGAAGGCGTTTTCGCGTGGCAGGAAGATTCCGAAGGCGACAAGCCCGGTGATTGGTTGGCGCTGCGCTATGATCTGACAGCGCCCTTGGCGCGGGTCTATGCCCAGCACCGCAACGATCTGCCGATGCCCTACCGCCGCTATGCGATGGGGCCGGTCTGGCGCAATGAAAAGCCGGGACCGGGGCGGTTTCGTCAGTTTTATCAGTGCGATGCGGATACCGTGGGTGCGCCTTCGGTGGCGGCAGACGCCGAGATCTGCGCGATGCTGGCCGATTGTCTGGAAGAAGTGGGGATCGCACGCGGCGACTATGTCGTGCGGGTTAATAACCGCAAGGTGCTGAATGGGGTGCTGGAAGTTGCGGGCCTTGCCGGAGACGACAAAGACACCGAACGCGGCATCGTGCTGCGGGCCATCGACAAGTTGGACCGGCTGGGGCCAGAGGGCGTGCGGGCCCTGCTGGGCGAAGGCCGCAAAGACGACAGCGGCGATTTCACCAAAGGCGCCGGGTTGGAAGACGCGCAGGCCGATGTGGTCATGGGCTTCATGCAGGCCAAACGCGATACAGGTGCCGAGACGGTGGCGCGGCTGCGTGAGTTGGTCGCGGGCTCCGATGTCGGTGTGCAGGGCGTGGATGAACTTGAACTGATCTCTGACCTTTTGGCAGCGGGTGGCTATGGCCCTGACCGGGTTGAGATTGATCCTTCGGTCGTACGCGGCCTCGGCTACTACACCGGGCCGGTGTTCGAGGCCGAACTGACCTTTGAGATCAAAGACGAAAAAGGCCGCGCGCGGAACTTTGGCTCGGTCGCGGGCGGCGGGCGCTATGACGGGCTAGTGAAGCGTTTCACGGGGCAGGAAGTGCCTGCGACGGGCGTCTCTATTGGCGTTGACCGGCTGCTGGCCGCTTTAGCTATGCGGGCCGAACGAAGAATGGTACCTGAAGGCCCCGTCGTCGTCACCGTGATGGACCGCGACCGCATGGCCGATTATCAGGCGATGGTCGCCGAGTTGCGGCAGGCGGGCATCCGGGCAGAGGTGTATCTGGGCAACCCCAAGAACTTCGGCAACCAGATGAAATACGCCGACAAGCGGCAAAGCCCGGTTGTGGTCATCGAAGGCGGTGACGAGAAAGACCGCGGCGTGGTGCAGATCAAGGACATGGTGCTGGGCGCGCAGCTTGCGCAAGAGGCGAGCCATGATGAGTGGAAAGAGCGCAAGAACCAATATGAAGTGCCCCGCGCTGATCTGATCAAAGCGGTCCGCGATATTCTGGATCGGACAAGCTGATGCCCACACGTTCCGAAACGCTGGCGCGGGCCGCGTCGCTACGCGCGATTTTCGACGCGCAGGGCGCTGTGCTCGTCGAGCCGCCGATCCTGCAACCTGCCGACACGCTGCTGGACCTCTACGGCGAGGATATCCGCGCGCGCGCCTATGTCACCTCGGACGCGCTGCGCGGAGAGCAGATGCTGCGCCCCGACTTCACCGTGCCCGTGGTGCAGATGCATATGGCCCATGGGGCCGAGCCTGCGCGCTATACCTATTCGGGAGAGGTCTTTCGGCGACAAGAGCATGACCCGAACCGGGCCAACGAATATATCCAAGTTGGCTTTGAGGTCTTTGATCGCGCCGACCCTGCGGCGGCAGATGCCGAAGTCTTCGCCCTGATCGCCGAGGCGATGCAGGGGCTGCCGGTGCGCCCGGTGACGGGGGATATTGGCGTGTTGATGGCGGCGGTTCAGGGGCTTGATACCTCGCCCGCGCGCAAACAGGCATTGATGCGTCACATCTGGCGCCCGCGCCGCTTTCGCGCGCTGCTGGACCGCTACGCGGGGCGCACCCCTGTGCCTGCCGGACGCAAAGCGTTGCTGGCCAAGGCAGAGGCGGTCTGCGATGCCCCCAAGGTCGGTCTGCGGTCGCAGGCAGAGATCGAAGCGCGTGTTGCGGCGCTGCGCGAGGATGCCAAGACCGCTCCGATTTCCGCCCAGCAAGTCGATCTGTTTGAGGCGCTGCTAGAGATCAAAGAAACCCTGCCCAACGCGCTCAGCCGCCTGCGTGATCTGGCCGTCGACATGCCCGCCATCGGCGATGCAGTGGCCCGCGTTGCCGCCCGTGCCGAAGCGATGCGCGCGCGCGGGATCGACACCGATGCGCTGCTGTTCGAGGCCAGCCACGGGCGGTCTTCGATGGAATATTACGACGGTTTCGTTTTTGCGTTTAAGGCCGAGGCGCGCCCCGATCTGCCCAGCATCGCCTCTGGCGGGCGCTATGACGCGCTGACCCGGCGGTTGGGGCAGGGCGATGAAATCCCGGCGGTGGGCGGTGTGATGCGCCCCGGTCTGATGCTGGAACTGGAGGCCGGGCAATGACGCTGAAACTTGGTGTGCCGTCCAAAGGGCGGCTGATGGAAAAGACCTTTGAATGGTTCGGCGCGCGCGGCGTGAGCTTGCAACGCACCGGCTCCGACCGCGAATATGCGGGCAAGGTTGAGGGGATCGAGGATGTCTCTCTGGTCCTGCTCTCAGCCGGAGAAATCCCCCGCGAACTGTCGGCGGGGCGCATCCACCTTGGCGTGACCGGCACCGATCTGGTGCAAGAGAAGCTGGCGCTTTGGGATCAGCTGGTCGAGCCGCTGGAGGAATTGAACTTTGGCCATGCCGACCTGATCATCGCGGTGCCGCAGGCTTGGGTCGATGTCGATACGCTGGATGATCTGGATGCCGCCGCTGCGGCCTTCCGTGCTGAACATGGCTTCCGCCTGCGCATCGCTACGAAATACCACCGGTTGGTGCGGGAGTTCCTGCGCACCCACGGTGTGGCCGATTACGCGCTGGTCGACAGCCAAGGCGCGACCGAGGGCACGGTGCTGAATGAAACCGCCGAGGCGATTGCCGATATCACCTCCAGCGGCGAGACGCTGCGCGCCAATCACCTCAAGATCCTCAGTGACGGTTTGATCCTGCAATCGCAGGCCACACTCTGGCGCTCGCGCATGGCGCCCCTAGAGGATCACAGCCGCAAAGCGCTGAAATCCCTGATCGCGCAATTGACCTGACGTAGCGTCACGGCCACGGGTTTTTCCCTTCCCTTCCATAGCATTGCACCTTCCGAGTCGCTCCGGCTCGGGGGCGCTTTGCCGCGCGCCTTATCAAGAGACTTGCGAGATGTCGCGCTTCGGATAGGGTGAAAGTGTCAACAGGCCGATACCACAAGCTCCGCCAAAAAGGGGCAGGGATCGGGACATAGGGAGGATCCGTCAATGATCGGATGTCACGCGCCCCTTGCGAGGGGCCGCAGCCGTCGCCGCATGGGAGTGGGCGATTGCTGAAGATTGAGGATTTGCATCTGTCCTTTGGCGGCATCAAGGCGCTGCAGGGGGTGAATTTCGAAGCCGGGGCCGGAGAGATCACCGGTGTCATTGGCCCCAACGGCGCGGGCAAGACCTCGCTTTTCAATGCGATATCAGGGTTTTACAAGCCCGACCGGGGGCGTGTGTCTTTTGACGGGCAGGATATCACCACGCTCAGCCCCGACAGGCGCGCAGGGCTGGGGCTGGCGCGGACCTTCCAGAATATCGCGCTGTTTCGCGGGATGACCGTGCTCGACAACATCAAGCTGGGCGGCCACACGCGGCTCAAGACCAACGTTTGGCAAGCGCTGCGCTATTTCGGCGCGGCGCAGAAGGCCGAGTTGGAGCTGCGCCGCGAGATCGAAGAGCAGGTCATCGATTTCCTTGAGATCGACCACATCCGCAAATACCCGATCACCATGCTGCCTTATGGTCTGCAAAAGCGGGTTGAAGTGGGCCGCGCGCTGGCGATGCGGCCGAAGGTCTTGCTGCTGGATGAGCCGGTGGCGGGCATGAATCGCGAAGAAACAGCGGATATGGCGCGTTTTATCCTCGACGTGCAGGAGCAGTTCGGCACCACGATCCTACTGGTCGAACATGACATGCATATGGTGATGGATATCTGCTCGCGCATCGTGGTGCTGAACTTCGGTCAGCAGATCGCCAGTGGCACGCCAGAAGAGGTTTCCAAAGACCCGGCAGTGATCGAAGCCTATCTGGGGGCAGCGGCATGACGATTTCTTTCAAAGAAATCGGGCCGGAATTTTTTGAAAATTCCGGAGTCCGGCACGGGGAGGCGTTCTAATGGGGCAGTTTGTTCAATTTGCGATCAACGGGCTGATGGCGGGGGCGATTTATGCGCTGATCGCCGTCGGGATCGTCAGCGTTTACAAGGCCACAAAGGTGGTCAACTTCGCCCACGGCTACCTGATCATGTTCGGGGCCTATTTCTATTTCACCTTTGCGGTGATTGTGCCGGGACAGCCTTGGGCGCCTGCATGGCTGGCCTCGTGGCAACCGGGCTGGATGGTCGAGATGCGGGGCGAATTGCCGATGTTCTCGCCCGTGGCGGCGGTGCTGGACTGGGTGGCGAACCTGCCGCGCATCCTGTTGGGGTTGGCGGGGGCGCTGGTCTGCAACGCCATTCTGGGCCGGATCATTGAGCGGGTGTTGATGCGCCCGCTGATGGGGCAATCGATTTTTGCGATGATCATGGTCACGGTGGGGCTGATTTCGATCCTGTCGGGGGCGGCGCAGTTGATCTGGACGGCGGATGCGGCAAGCGTGCCCTACATCGCGCCCAACATGCCGATCCGGTTTGAGTTGTTCGGCACGATGATCTTCCTCTTTGGCACTGATCTGGTGAACATGGTCGTGGCTCTGCTGCTTTTCGGTGGCATCGTCGCCTTCGTGAAGTTCACCAAGGGCGGCATCGCCATCCGCGCCACCGCCGAGGACCAGTCGACCGCCTATTCCATGGGTATTTCAGTGCCCAAGGTCTTCTCCCGCGCTTGGGTGCTGGCCAGCACCACCGGGGCCATAGCGGGGGCAATCCTCGCCACTCGCAACGGCATTTCGCCGAGCCTTGGCCTGTTTGGTTTTTCGGTGCTGGCGATCGTTCTGATGGGCGGGCTCGACAGCTATGTCGGCGTGCTGATCGCGGCGATGGTCGTTGGCGTGCTTGAGGCGATGACCCAGTGGCAGATGGGCGGCGGCTGGGCCGAGATCGTGCCCTACGTCACCGTGCTGGTGGTGCTGATCTGGCGCCCGCACGGCCTGATGGGGCAGAAAGAGGTCGAGCGGATATGATCAACGCAAATCTCAAATCCAGCTATGCCGCCGATGAGCGGGTGCTGAACAACCGCTACAAACAGGCCTTCGTTTACGGATCGATCCTTGCGCTGGCGCTTTTCACCCTGTTCGGCAACGACTACCTGATCCTGATCGCCAGCCAGATGGGCATCCTGCTGATCGCTGTGGTGGGGATCAACATCCTGACTGGCTATACCGGGCTGGTCTCGCTGGGCCATGGCGCCTTCGTCGCCATCGGTGCCTATGCGGTGACGATCTTCGGTAACCTCGGCGCCGGGGTGATCCCGGCGGGGTTGATGCCCTTTGTTTCTGTCCCGCTTGCCGTGGCGCTGGCGGCGGCGGTCGGCGTGTTGGTCGGCCTGCCGAGCTTGCGGGTGAAGGGGCTCTACCTCGCCGTGGCGACGCTTGCGGCGAATTTCATCGTGATCTTTTTGATCGAAGAAGACCTCTTTGCCCCCTGGACTGGCGGCATGGTGGGGATCAACACCAATGTGCCCAATCTGCTGGGCTGGGAGCTGGATACAAAGCGCGAGATGTTCGGCCTGATCGCGGCGGTGGGGTTGGTGTCGCTGCTGGCGGCGCAGAACCTGATCCGCACCCGTGTGGGCCGGGCCTTCATCGCCATTCGCGACCGCGACTATTCCGCCGAGATCCTCGGCATCTCGCTTTTGCGCTACAAGTTGATGAGCTTTGCCCTCTCGGCTGCGTATTGTGGCCTAGCGGGGGCGCTTTTCGCCTATTTCTACGCCCGCATCCTGCCCGAACAGTTCGAACTGGCGCTGTCGCTGAACCTTGTGGCGGCGCTGATCATCGGTGGCATGGGGCGCACGATGGGGCCGGTTTTCGGGGTCATCATCGTGGTGATGGTGCCCGAACTTATCAAAGTGCTCTTTGGCGCGCTGGCCGGTGACAGCGCCGGCGCGGGGCAATTGCGCGCGCCCTTGCAGCAGATCGCCTTTGGCGTGCTGCTGGTGTTGTTCCTGCTCAAGGAACCCTTGGGCATCAACCAGATCGTCGACCGTATCCTGCGCGCCGCAAACCGTTGGCCGTTTGCGCGCGGGTAAGAATTCACAAGGCCACACCAGGGAGAAGACCAGATGACCATGAACCGCCGATCCTTCCTCGCCACCACGGCCGCCGCGACGGCGGCCATGGGCACGCCGATGATCCTGCGCGCCCAGCCCAAGGAATACGTGCTGGGCGCATCGCTGCCGCTTACGGGGCCTTTCGCCACCGCGGGCCAGCTTGTCGCGCCCGCCTTCGCCATGGCGACCAAGCTGTTCAACGACGAGGGCGGCGTGGCCGGCGTGCCGATCCGCTTCGTCACCGAGGATTCGGGCTATGTCCCGCAGAATGCGCTCAACAACTACCAGCGGGCGCTGGCCTCTGAAGGCAAGAACATGATCGGCTATTTTGCCGACAGCACCGGCGCGATGAAGCTGATCGCGCCCGAGCTCAAGGGCGAGAACGCCCGCATCATGGGCTCGACCTCTTTCGCCTCGGAACTGGCAGACCCGGCGACCCACCCCTACCAGTATCTCTCGGGCCCGACCTATCAGAGCCAGTTCGACATCCTGCTGCAGAATATCAAGAACGAGGGCGGGCAGAAGGTCGCCTTCATCTTCTCCAACACCGAGTTCGGGCGCGATCCGATTGAGCATGGCCGCAAGACAGCCGAGGAACTGGGCCTTGAAGTCGTGCTGGAGGAAAGCACCAAGGCCGAAGGCGCGGATATCCCCACGCATGTCACCAAACTGGCGCAGTCGGGTGCGGATCACTGCATCCTTCAGGGCTATGTCACCGGCGTTTGGCCGCAGCTGATCGGCGGGGCGCGGCAGTTTGGTCTGCCGGTCAAGTTCAAAGGCACTTTCTGGGGCATGGAAAAGCTGATTGCCGACCGCATCACCGCTGAAGCGGGGCCCTTCCTTGCGGGCTATGAAGGCGTCATGCCCTACCGCTATTTCTATGACCGCGAAGACGCGCCGCGCTACCAGCAGTATGCCGAACTCAGCAAGCAGATGTTCGCGGGCACGCCGCTGGAGAACTACATGTCGACATGGGCGATCCAGACCATGTGCGGGCTGGAGATCGCCATGAAAGCCTTCCGCGACACCGCCGAGGCCGGGCTGGAACTGACGCCGGACAATATCGCCGAGAAGCTGGCGGGAATCTCGGACTGGGATTCGGGTGGCTTCTTTGGCGGGCCGGTGAGCATGGAAAACAACGCCATCGGGACGGGCCGGGTCTATGGCTACAACCCCGAGGATGGGCTGTTCACGCCCAAATCCGATTGGTTCACCGTTTGATAAGCGCGGGGCGTCCGGCGGGCGCCCCAAACCCTAGAAAAAGGAGGCGCCCGTGTTGACCATCGAGAACATCGAAGTGACCTACCACCACACGGTGCAGGCGCTGCGCGGGCTGTCGCTGGAAGTGCCCGACGGCAAGATCGTCACGCTTCTGGGCACCAATGGCGCGGGCAAAACCACCACGCTGAAGGCGGCGAGCAACCTGCTGGCGCTGGAGAACGGTGAGGTCGGCGAGGGGCGGATCAGCTTCAAAGGTCAGTCGATCATGACGATCCAACCCGACCGTCTGGTGCAGCAGGGGCTGTTCCACGTGCGCGAGGGGCGGCGGATCTTCAGCGAGATGACGGTGGAGGACAACCTGATTGCCGCCTCCTACGCGCTGGACCGGCGGCAGGCGAAGCCGGACTATGACAAGGTCTATGCCTTCTTCCCCCGGTTGAAAGAACGGCGCCGCCAGATCGCGGGCTATCTCTCGGGCGGGGAGCAGCAGATGCTGGCCTTTGGCCGGGCGATGATCGCGCGGCCTGAGTTGATCTTAATGGACGAGCCCTCGCTTGGCCTCGCGCCTAAGGTGGTGGCCGAGATTTTCGACACGATCAAACGGCTGAACCAAGAGGACGGCACCGCGATCCTGCTGGTGGAGCAGAACGCCGGGGTGGCCTTTTCGGTCGCCGACTACGGCTACATCATGGAGAGCGGTCAGATCGTCATGGAGGGCGACGTGGAGAAGCTGCGCGGCGATAAGGACATCCAGTCTTTCTACCTCGGCATGGGTGAGGAGAGCGGCGCGCGGCAGTCCTTCCGCGATGTGAAACATTACAAGCGCCGCAAACGCTGGCTCAGCTAGGGAGGTCCGCCATGGCATTCGACGAGTTCAAGGGCGACTTCGCGCCGCTGGTCCGCATGGTGCACAACCATGCCAAGAACCGCCCCACGGGCGTGGCGATGCGGCAAAAGGAATTCGGCATCTGGAACGAGATCACTTGGGCGGGCTTGCAAGAGATCATGCAGGCCACCGCCGCAGGGCTGGTCGATCTGGGGCTGCAGGCGGGCGATCATGTCGGCATTCTCAGCGAGAACCGCAGCGAATGGGTGCAGGCGCAGTTCGGCATCAACGCGGCGGCGGGGGTCGTGGTGGGCATGTATCCTACCAGTCCGGCGGCGGAACTGGAGCATCTGGTAAATGCCTCGGATACCACGGCGCTGTTCATCGAAGATCAGGAGCAGCTGGACAAGATCAAGGAACTGGGCGACCGGGTGCCGCAGCTGCGGCAGTTGGTGATCTTCAATCCCAAGGGCACGCGGGGCGAGGATCTGCTGGGGCTGATCAGTTTCGACGAGCTATTGGAGCGGGGCCGGGCGCGGCTTTCGGGTCTCGCCGACGATCTGCGCGCGCGTCAGGCGGGGATCGAGCCCGACGACACGGCGATGATGGTTTTCACCTCCGGCTCCACCGGGCTGCCGAAGGCGGCGGAGATTTCCTATGGCAATATCCACGCGGGCGTCGGCGTGGCGCGTGACGTTTTCGGGGACTACCCGCCGGGGACGGATGTGCTGAGCTATCTGCCGCTGTGCCACATCGCCGAACAGGCGGTGACGGTGATCAACGGGCTGGCGCAGCAATTCGTGATGAACTTCGGGGAGAGCCTTCGGACCATCACCCTTGATCTGCGCGAAGTAGCGCCGCAGGTCTTTTTTGGCGTGCCGCGAATTTGGGAAAAGATGCAGGCGGGGGTGCTGGTGCAGGCGCAGACCGCGGGGCGGATCAAAGGGCCGATGACGCTGATGGCGCTGAAAGGCGCACAGCGGCGCGGCATGATCCGGCGCGACAAATGGAGCGCGGGGGACCGCATGGCCCATGCCTTTTGGGACACGCTCGTTTACCGCCATATCCGCAGCTATCTGGGACTGGGGCGCACCACATTTGCGATCTCTGCCGCCGCTCCGATCAGCGCCGAACTGCTGGGATTCATGCGCGGCATCGGGGTCAATATCCGCGAGGCATGGGGCATGTCCGAAACCTCGGGCGTGGGCACGATCCAGCGCTCATGGGGGCAATGCGACGGGCGCATCGGCTTCCCGGTCAGTGGCGTGCGCACCCGCATCGCCGAGGATGGCGAGGTGCTGTTCTCGGGCGGGACCATTTTCAAGGGCTATTACAAGAACCCCAAGGCCACCGCCGAAACCATTCAGGAAGGCTGGCTGCACACAGGCGATGTGGGGCGCGAGGAGGCCGATGGCTCAATCACCCTGATCGACCGCAAAAAGGACATCATGATCAACGCGGCGGGCAAGAACCTCGCGCCTGCGCATATCGAGAATGTCATCAAGGCCAGCCCCTTCATCAAGGAGGTCGTGGCCGTGGCCGACAAGCGGCCCTATGTGACGGCGCTGGTGCAGATCGACATGGACACCGTGCGGCTCTGGGCCGAGGGGCAGGGGATTGCCTATACCACCTTCCGCTCGCTCGCCGAGCATCCCAAGGTGCAAGAATTGATCGACGCGGAGGTGGCCAAGCAGAACCGCGATCTGGCACGGGTCGAGCAGGTCAAGAAGGTCTGGCTGATGCGCAAGGAGCTTGATCACGACGACGGAGAGGTGACAGCGACGATGAAGGTGCGCCGGGCCAAAATCTACGAACTCTACGGCGACCAGATTGAAGCGCTCTACGCCGCGTGAGGCTCAGAGCACGCCGATCTCGGCCAGGGCGCGGTTCAGCTCCACGGGCAGGTCGGCCTCTGCCTCGCGGCCTTCGGGCAGGTCGGGCGGGGCGTCCTCGGGTTTGAGGTAGCGCCAGCCTTGGAAAGCGCGGCGCAGGCTGTTTTGGGTGCGGATGATCTCAGGGTCGAGGACGATGGCGCAGCGGCGGATGCCGTCGGCGCGGGTGATCTCCTCTAGCCGGATAATGCGCTGGCGGGCTTGGATGACGCCCTTGATGACCCAATAGATCGAGCCGCCGTTGAGAATCTCGGCCTCGCGCTTGGGCCACATCCGCGTGACATGGCGCGGCAGACCGTCCTTGGTCCGCACGTCCTTGCGCGCCTGCCATTTGGCGAGGCCCTCGACGCCTTCGGTGCCGACCGAAAGTTTGATTAGATTGATATAGTTATCCAAAAGTTCCCCCGCAGTGCTGCCCGAGAATGCGCCTCTATATAGTAGTTTCTCCTTCGGAGCTAGCAAGGTATTGTGGTAGGCTGAAGAATAAATTCCCGTAGATGTGCATTTTGGGCGTTGAGAAATCGGCCCTTCATGTTGTATCGATGCCAACTCTTAAGTCGCATTCGTGCTGCCCTCACGACTCAAAGGAACCGTTGTATGTCCCGCTTTACCGCCCCGATCGCCGAACAAATCTGGGATATGAAATACCGTTTTAAAGGGGCCGATGGCACCGCCAAGGACGTCACGGTAGAGGACACATGGCGCCGCATCGCTCGCGACCTCGCGCAGGTCGAATCGAAGGCGGATGTTTGGGAAGACAGGTTTTTCAACGCGCTGGAGGATTTCAAATACCTCCCCGCTGGCCGCATCACCGCAGGCGCGGGCACCGCGCGCCGCGTGACCCTGTTCAACTGCTTCGTCATGGGCACCGTGCCTGACAGCATGTCCGGTATCTTCGACATGCTGAAAGAGGCTGCATTGACCATGCAGCAGGGCGGGGGAATCGGCTATGATTTCTCCACCATCCGGCCACGCGGCGCGGATGTGCTGGGCGTCTCGGCGGATGCCTCGGGGCCGCTGTCCTTCATGGATGTCTGGGACGCAATGTGCCGCACCATCATGTCCGCAGGCTCGCGCCGCGGCGCGATGATGGCGACCATGCGCTGCGACCACCCGGATGTAGAGGATTTCATCGCCGCCAAATCCGACCCCGCGCGTTTGCGCATGTTCAACATGTCCGTGCTGGTCACCGACCCCTTCATGGAGGCCGTCAAGGCCGACGGTTCGTGGGACCTCGTTTTCGGCGGCAAGGTCTATAAGACCGTGCAAGCGCGCGACCTGTGGAACAAGATCATGCAGGCGACCTATGACTACGCCGAGCCGGGCGTGATCTTTATCGACCGCATCAATGCCGCCAACAACCTGAACTATTGCGAGACCATTGCCGCCACCAACCCCTGTGGCGAGCAGCCGCTGCCGCCCTATGGCGCCTGTTTGCTTGGCTCGATCAACCTCGCGCGTCTGGTCGCGCAGCCTTTCGAGGACGCCGCCCATCTTGACCAAGACGCGATGAGCGAGTTGGTCGCCACCGCCGTCCGCATGATGGACAACGTCGTCGACGTGTCGAACTTCCCGCTGCCCGAACAAGCCGCTGAGGCGCAGAACAAGCGCCGCATTGGTCTGGGTGTCACCGGGCTTGCCGATGCGCTGTTGATGGTCGGCCTGCGCTACGGCTCTGATGAGGCAGCGGCCCAGACCGAGGCATGGCTCAAGGCCATCGCGCGTGCCTCTTATTTGGCGAGCGTCGAGTTGGCGAAAGAAAAGGGGGCCTTCCCCCTCTTTGACGCGGAAAAATTCCTGGCCTCCGGCACCATGATGCAGATGGACGACGATGTGCGCGATGCGATCCGCGAGCACGGCATCCGCAATGCGCTTCTGACCTCCATCGCGCCCACCGGCACGATCAGCCTTTACGCGGGCAATGTAAGCTCGGGGATCGAGCCGGTCTTTGCTTACGCCTACACCCGCAAGGTGCTGCAGAAAGACGGCAGCCGGACCGAGGAAGAGGTTGTCGACTACGCCGTGCAGATGTGGCGCGAGTTGAAGGGCGACACGCCACTGCCCGACTATTTCGTCAACGCCCAGACCCTGCCACCCGCCGACCACGTCAAGATGCAGGCCGCGGCGCAGAAATGGATCGACAGTTCGATCTCCAAGACCATCAACTGCCCCGAGGATATCTCCTTCGATGCCTTCAAGGACGTCTATATGCAGGCGTGGGATACGGGCTGCAAAGGCTGCACCACCTACCGCCCCAATGACGTGACCGGTTCGGTTCTGAGCGTCTCGTCGGAGAAGACCGACAAGGCCCCCGCCGATAGCCCCGATCAGGTTAGCGAAGGCGGCGAGATCGTCTATATGTCCGACCCGCTGGACCGTCCGGCGGAACTGGAGGGCAACACCTACAAGGTCAAATGGCCCGATAGTGAACATGCGCTTTACATCACGATCAACGACATCGTGCTGAACGGCCACCGTCGCCCCTTCGAGGTGTTCATCAACTCCAAGAACATGGAGCATTTCGCCTGGACCGTGGCGCTGACGCGGATGGTCTCTGCCGTGTTCCGCCGTGGCGGTGACGTGTCCTTTGTGGTTGAGGAACTCAAGGCGGTCTTCGACCCGCGCGGTGGGGCTTGGATGCAGGGCAAGTACATCCCCTCCATCCTTGCGGCCATCGGCGGCGTGATCGAGCGCCACATGATCGCCACCGGCTTCATCGCGGGCGAGGGCATGGGCCTGAAGACCGACCCGCAGGCGAAGGTCGTCGGCCTCGATGCGCCGCGTGGCAAGTCCTGCCCGTCTTGCGGTCAGTTCGATATGCGGATGGTCGAAGGGTGCATGACTTGTGGGAGCTGTGGGCATAGTAAGTGTGGGTGATTTGGGGGAGCTGTAGGCATGTTTGTCGTCCGACATCCATTGTTGGGTTTTGCGACAAAAGCTGCGTTTTTGAATCGGCGATGGATAAAGGCTGATTTTCGACCCTGAATATGAAAAGGGCGGCGCGATGTGCGCCGCCCTTTTCATTTCAGGCTTGCTCGTCTGGATCAGATGCTCAGAGCTCTCTCGACCTCGGACTTGAGGTACAAGTAGCCGTAGTCTACGCCCTCCGGGCTGAACGGCAGCACGCCTGCGTCGCGCAGTTTCGGAGCCAGGCTTTGCCATGTTACGCCCTGAGCCTTCGCAAGCGTGCGGAGCGTCACAAAACGTGTATGGAAGACGGCGGCATCCTTCTCGGTGATGTAGCGTTGCATCGCTTTGGTCCGCGGATTGCGCATTTTGGTAGACGGCACATGGCCGTCCTTGACCAGTCGATTGAGGTACACTGGCCGAGCGAGACCGATCGACTTCGTGAACAGCTCGAGAGACAGGGCGGCAGGTTCATCGCTGCCCAGCACCTGCGCGACTTCTTGGTGGTAAACGTGGACAGAGCCGTAGCCGTGGAATTGGACGTTGCGCGCCACGCGCTGGACCCGTCCCTCCCGGATCGCCTGGATGATTTCTGCCGGCCTGAGTTTAAGACGCTGGGCCGACTTCGCGACCGTAGTCCATCCATGTTGCGCTTGCTGGATGATCTCTGCCCCGGTGAGGAGGCCATCGATAAAGCCCCGTCCATCCCGCGGATCCCATATGTGCTTCGATTGCGCATCAGTCAGGGCAGGCTTCAGGAGACCATCCTCGACGAGAAGGTCGAACTGGGATCGACTGATGCCATGCATCTCGGCGAATTCCTTCGCCGACACGAAGCTGACCAACGATGCCAACAGATCCTCAGCTTCTTCTGCATCGAAGGTCGCCCAAGTGTCAGGAAGATCCGGATCGATCATGTTTGCAGCTTGCAGCATTTTACGGAGACGACGCATATCGATGCCAGTTTCTTCGGATGCCGTGCGGACAGAATGTAGCCGCCGGATTCCCACTGGCTCTCCGAGGAGGTCGTCACCAGGTCCCAGCGGCCAGCTGTCCATCAGATGCCGAGACATGAGATCGCGATAAGGGCTGAAATCGGGGTCGTCCCGGTGTTCGCGTGAGAGACGATCGTAGAGCATCGGGAACACCGCTTTCGGCCCCAGCCGAGGTTCTGCGAGGGCGTTCAGCTGTTTGAGGTGAGCCAGGATCTCTGCCTCACCCCGGGAAGCCACGGCGAAACCCGCGTCATACGTGAGATGCTCCCATTTCGGCGTTACATCTCGCGGCTTGAGGTCATGGAGCGGGAGAAGCGCATATCCGAGCAGGCGGCAGAACACCGACGCGGCATGAAGTGGATGCGCGTCGAGCCACGTTTCCTTATGCGGCTCGCCGGCAAGGCGTTGGTCGAACCAGATCTCGAACTCGGTCGGCGCACGCGCCCCTCCATCCATCTCGCCGGATACAATCTGATCCGCGATTTCCCGAAACTGCATTGCCGTATCGTAGCGAAGGGTCGGTGCGGTGTCTTTCCAGAGAGGAACGAGGCTGCACTGATGCTTCAGGCATAGAGAAACGTGATGGATCAGCCAGTGTGCCTGAAATGTCATCGCCTGATGCCGGGAAAGAGAAGACCCCTCAATATCCTCGCGAAGGCATGCCGGGCAACCGCGCACTTCCGACGTCAACAGCGGCCTGACGGGAAACTGATGGCCGTTGATGCTGCGGCGGCGACCTGCGATGGCAACAGGTGTCCAGGACGAGAGGGCTCCCTGACCGTTGCCGGACAATTGTTCAAGCTGCGTCAGAGCATCCGGGACGCCTTTCACGACCTGTGCGAACGGCAGATCGACATCCTGGCCGAAATCGACCGCACTCACACCACCGGCTGCGGCCAGCCGAGAGTGGAACGCAAACGCAGGTTCGCGCAGGCGAGGCGTGTCATGGAGGGGCGATGGGTATTCGTGGTTCCTCATCTTCGCTACGTATGAGCCGGATTTCGATACGTCAAACCTGCGGCGAAGAATTTCGGAAAATCCATGAGTTTGCCGCAGGAAGCCCAGTCAAGTGCAGCAGCTGCCTTTGCTGAAAGGTCCGTTGAAGGCGGCGCGATATACCGATCGATGACATTCCAGTTCATCGGTAAACGCCTTGCCACCCGCTACTTGAGGCACAACCTCTATCTCGGCCCGCGCGTAGGTCATTGCGCAACGAATGCACTCTCGCCCCTCAGTTGGCGCGCCTACCCCTGACCCAGCCTGCCTCGATCGGTAATGAGCGACAGGTAGGGCGGAGAGCTGATGGGGTGGATGGCTCCTGCTTCAACCGGCGTCGCAATGCGCCATAATGCAGGTGTCTAAATCTGCTTTGAGAAGAGCCACCCCATGCAAGTTACCACAATCGGCGTTGACCTGGCCAAGAACGTTTTCCAAGTCCATGGTATCGCAGAGAACGAGGTTGTGTTGTTCAACAAGCCCCTGAGACGGGCACAGTTTCTGCCGTTCTTTGCTAAGTTGAACCCCTACCTGATCGGCATGGAGTCTTGCAGCAGCGCCCATCATTGGGCCCGCGAATTGACGGCCTTAGGCCACGAGGTGCGTTTGATCCCACCGATGTATGTGAAGCCCTATGTCAAACGTGGGAAATCTGATGCCATTGATGCGGAGGCAATCTGCGAAGCGGTGACACGTCCAACCATGCGTTTTGTGGCGATTAAAACGGTTGAGCAACAAGCCCTGCTGTCGCTGCATCGGGCGCGCGACCTTTTGGTTCGTCAAAGAACGCAGTTGATCAACGGCTTGCGAGGACTGGTTGCCGAGTTCGGCATCTACATCCCCAGAGGGCTGGCCCGCGTGATTGGGTTTGCTGAGGATATCACACTGGGTGAAGTGCTCGATTTGCCAGATATCGCCAATGAGGTGATCCGCAACCTGTCAGAACAGTTGATGGCATTGCATAAACGGATCCGATGGTATGAAGAGCGCCTCAAGCAAGTGGCTAAAGAAGATGCGCGTGTCCGTTTGTTACGCACGATACCCGGCGTCGGCGCGGTGACGGCTTCTGCGATCATCGCCAGCATCGGCGACGGGCACCAGTTCCGCAATGGCCGGGAGTTCGCCGCCTGGCTGGGCTTGACGCCTGCAAATAAATCCAGCGGAGGCAAGGAAAAGCTGGGGCGGATCACCAAGATGGGCGACCAGTATTTACGCTCTTTGCTCGTCGTCGGCATGACATCACCGGTCCGACAAACACGGTCCCACCCCGAACGTGCCAGCAAGTGGCTGACGTTGCTGCTCGAACGCAAACCCGCCCGTGTCGCAACTGTCGCCATGGCCAATAAGACCGCCCGAATCGTCTGGGCTGTCCTAACCCGCGACGAACCCTACAGCCCCCGTGCGGCAGTCTGAGAAGAAAGGAACAACGAGTTAGCAAGACCTGCGAGATGATGGTGCATAAGTCTGCCGCCAAAACCAAGACACTCCGCCGAATGTCCCGGGCGTCATAGCCCGCTAAGCTGTAAGGAACTTGGTTTGCGGAACCCATCAGGGCCAGCGGTCAAAACCGCGCAAACAGGCCGGACACATGACTGCTTCTGACAAATGCACAAATCAGATCAAAAATGTCTTGCTATGCAGGAGCCATCCACACAGGACATTCGCTGCGTCCTGGCCAGACGGAAGCATTAAACAGGAAAGCGGACATGGCTCCGCGGCGCCAGTATATCAGGCCCATAAATGCATTTCTCGGACCTCTCTGTCATTCAATATTATACATTCGGAGCCAGAAGGAATATAATTAGAAATATTTTCAAATCTGACCAGTTGAACGCTTCATCCAAAGCAGGTACTTGTGAATCAATTCCTCTCTGCTCGCCGTGATCGCAATGTTGGAAGGGTTGGAACGCAATGTGCTCGCCAGACCAGACACAGCAACTTGCACCATGTTTTGAAGTTCTTGCCCGTTAACATAGGTGGTAGTTTGATGAGAAAGGTCACTGGCGAGGCCATTCCATTGGCGCGATGCAGGCTCGATCACCTTCTGAAGATTTGCATCAAACCTGAAGTATTACCAATTTCCGTTTCTGTCGCAACTCGTAAAAGAAGCGTCATGCATTAGTCCATTTCTAAAAGCATATAACCCTGCCACTTCAGCACTGCGATAATCGTGACTGCAAAAATTATGGAGAGATTTCTTAACCCCAGATACGTTTGATGGAGGCTGGGACTTGGTTGGATCTTGATAGCAAGTACCAATTTGATCCAATATGGAGAATGAACAGAGTAAAGGAACAAAGATATTCGAGTTATTCATCGTATTAGCGTGTCGCATTTCACCAACTATTACACCCAACGTCGACAGAACTCGATGACTTTTGGTCATGATTGGTGAAGTTGTACCCACATGTATACTGGCAACCTCTTCAATCGTGAGCTGATCTAATTCTTTTGAGGGGAAATTCATAAAAATCTTCTATTTTTGTTTATCTTAAATTTATTTTCCGAATAATGTTCTGCAAAGCTTATCCAGAAAATGCTACGATTGCAGTCGGTTCAGTTAGCCACAAAAATTCAGTGGTTTCAACGTAGTGGATTACGTTACAGGGATTTTCTTTCACATCGGGTACAGGCTTGAGATCGGACTGAAGCTATTGCTTGAAATGGCTAAGGGGTGCAATCATTAGTAGCCTTGCCGCGTTCATCTGCAGATTTGGTCAGGCCTTGGTCGACGGCGCTGATAGGGGACAGATACGGCATGGACTGAGACCAGTCACCCGCCTCGCCGCGTTCGAATGTCCAGTAACGGTTGCAGACCGGACACCCGCTGCATCCTTCACTGCTTACGTTGCTCGCGCGCGCAGTAGAAGTCCGGCTTGAGCCCATAGTAGCAGAGGAAGGCCTGTGAGATATTGGTAAAGTCCTGAAGGCTTGAGGGTAATATGGCAAATAAAATTACGGCTACCTGCCTCTGTGGCGAGGCACGACTGATATGTGGCCGTCCATTGGGAACGGGCAGCTATTGCCACTGCACGGATTGTCGTAAATTCACTGGCGCTGCCTTCAGTGTCGCCGTCCCTTTCGAAGCAAGCGGCTTTCAAGTCCTGTCCGGTAGAATTGGTTCGTTTACTAAGGTTTCGGACGCGGGAAGAGAGTTAACCCAACTTTTGCCTCGGATGCGGTGCTCCACTATTCGGAACATCTAAACACCTTCCCCAAACCGTTTTTGTGAAAGCTGGTGTGATTGACGATCAATCCTATGTTCGACCAACACATGAGAGCTGGTGTCAGTCAAAGGTCGAATGGTCGATGATAGGGCTTGATCTACCTGCGCACCTATAGGGAAAATCTTAGCTTTGGCAGCTTTGTCCGCTGAGCCGCCTCGCGCGTTCATCATAGCTAAGGTCTGCTCTGAGCCCAAACCGTCTATCACAGATGGTTATGGCTTGCCCTCGAATGCCAGAGCATTTGATTTCAGATCGTCCGGCGTAAACCTGAAAATCGTCATCTCGTCTACGCTATAGGCGCCAAGGCTTCTGTAGAATTCGATGGTGGGTTTGTTCCAGTCCAGAACCCCCCATTCCATCATCTCGCAGTTTCTCTCGAGGGCAAGAGAGCAAAGATACCCCATAATGATCTTGCCAAGACCCTGATGGCGGACTTTCGTATCCACGAAGAATCCATCGATATAGATTCCTGACCGTCCAGTAAATGCAGATGATTTCTGGCAAAAATAGGCAAAGCCCGCAATTTCGCCCTTGTAGTATCCAAACAGCGCCTCGCCCAGTTTTTCATTCAGAAGCCGTTTGATCTGAGGCTCAGTTGCCGTGATCTTGTCCGACATCTTTTGATAGGCGCCCAGTTTTTTCATGTATTCGACAACAAGCCCCGCATCATCCGGAGAAGCGTGTTGGATCATGAAATTCGGATTGGATGTCGCTATTTTCTGCACAGTTTCATTCTCCCATACCTGTGTTTGCGAAGGTAAATGTCCTGCTAGTCATAGCAAGTCAGAAGATGTCTGCTTTGTCCGCATAGCAGCCATTGAACGGATCAAAATGCTGCGCAACTGTTTTAGTGTCCGCTTCGGGGAAGCTGCGGCGCGGCGACGCAAGGTTCAGTCAATGTCAGCTAAGGGCCGTTCGCGAATTCGTTGACCTTGCTGGATCGAAGTGGCTTCAGCCTACTCAGTCTTCAGGGGTGCGCGGGTCGAGTGCGACCGCCGCGGGGGAGATATCTGGCAAGGGCACGAACTTCTCTCGCCCTTCCACGGGCAATGCGCGGCCTGTCCGCATGGTCAATAAGACGAATACCGCGTAGCATATGGCTACGCCGGATTCGAACAGGAAAAAAGAGGCGGGCCCATATACCGACATCAATGCCGAGGCTAAGAGGGGCCCAATCGTGGCCCCGATTGAATAGACCATCAGCAAACGCCCCGAAGCCGCCACGTAGACGCGTTTTTGCAATCGGTCGAAGGTCTGCGCAACACATAGGGGATAGATACTGCTGATTGCGCCGCCGAAGGCGAGCGTTACGGAGATCAGTAGCGGAAAGGAAAGGTCATACGCCAGAGCTTGCGACAGCAGCCCCCATGAGATCCCAACGACCAGCAATAGGCATGACATGACAATCCGCCTGTCAAACCGATCAGCCAACATCCCCACGGGAAGCTGAAAGCTCAGACCGCCAAGCACAACCGTGCTCATGAACAGGGCTGCATCTGGTACGGTCAACCCAATCTGCCGGGCAAAGACCATGCCAAGCGCATAAAAGGATCCTACAAGCATACCCGCCACACCAGCACCGACTACGCCTACTCGAGATGCGGCGAACAACTGACGAAGAGCCAGAGGTTGCGAGGCGTTCAAGTCGGGTTCGCCCAATCGTGTCATGGCGATTGGGATCAGCGAAAGACCAATAAGGCAAGAGGAGATCATCAGGTGATCACTGGCGCCCACGGTCCCGGTATTGATCAAGGTCTGCCCTGTAGCGATCGCCAGATAGAGAACGAGCATATAGGACCCCAGAACGCGCCCGCGGGTCTCGTTATTGCTGCGATCGTTCAGCCAGCTTTCGATGGAAGTCGTCATGCCGGCAATGCAGATGCCGTTGATGACACGCAACACGGCCCATGCCGTGGCAAATTCGAAAAACCCGTAGGACAGACAAACCGCCGCCGTCAGCGCAGCGAAGGCGGAAAATGCGCGGATATGGCCGATCCGCAAGATGACACGCTTGGCATTAAGTCCACCGAACGCGAGTCCCAAGTAGTAGGCGGCCATGACCACACCGGTTAGTGCCACGGAATAGCCGACCATCGACATCCGCAGCGGCAGGACTACACCCAACAGGCTATTGCCTGCGATCAGCAAAGCTGTCGCGCCAAACAGGGCTTTGACCGGTGCGATCTGGGTGAAAAACCTATGCGTCATGGCTGTAGCGCTTTCCTCAAGAACGAAGGGGAACGAAAAAGCCCCGGCCGAAGCCGGGACTTTTAAAAGGGGTGCAAACCTCTACGCGGGCCCCGCGCAGTTAAGGGGCAGGGGCTTCGCTTTGCGGGGTCATCGAATGACCGAGGGCAGCTCCTGAGGCCGAGGAGGCATGGCAATCTTCCCCAGTTGCATAGCCGAGTGAATGGCCGCCATGCCGAGGAGAACTGCGAACATCGGGTTGGCGAACTGACTGCGGCTATGTTCGCGGCCCGGTGGGCGCACGCTGACGGGGGCACCGCCATCGTCCTCCCATCGGGAGACACATTCCATCGACGGGCCGGGAGTCTCCTCTTTTTTCACGCGCCTGAGTTCGGGAAACAATTCTTCGAAATCTGCTTTGCAAAGCATCATGGCCTTGGTCCTTTCATGCCATCGAACGAGGAACGTGCCGGGACCCCTGGTCTGGGCCCCGACGCAAGATGCGAGAAAGAGGCGCGTTCAAACGCGCTCTGGTCGCGCCGAACCAGCGGTTCGCCGCGCTGACGCATCAGCTTCCATTTCTCGGACGATGTGTGAAATCTCACCGCGATACAGGCCGATATCGCGGAGAATCCGATCATCGAGTTCTTGCAGCGCCGCGATGGTCCGCTGTCGCTGCCAATGTTTGACAACGGAGTTCAGCCAGCGGCGCAGCTTGCCAGGCCGAGCTGGCTCGGACCGCAGGGGTTGGCGAGGCTGGTGCGGCTGCCGTATGTAGGGTGAGGTGTTCAGAAGGTAGGCGTACATGTCAGGCTCCTCAACGAGAAGGTTGAACCCGGACGGTCGCCCACGCCTTCGTGCCAGCGCGCCGCATGCGCGTCGGGCTGGCCGAAATCATAGGTTTCCGTCGCATCGATATATTTTCAGATCGAGCAAACCCCGTGGTTGGAACGCGCTCCATTGCGCTGCTCCGCCCGGGGCTACAGGCGGTTCAGTGTATTCCCTGCGTTGAGCAGGAACCTCGTATGAAAACTGAACATGGTCATACCCTCTACATGGGCCAGCCTGCGCGACTTATCAAGCTCACAGAATGGCCTTGCGACCTTTAGCCTCAGAAGCACCCAAAAGCACCTCGCGGGTCAATTCGGCTGGCCGCTTTCATCGTCAAAGCGCTCGCGGGGAGCACCGAGGCAAAGTAGCTCAAGACTTTAAGGAACGGACGCATAGGACTTTCTTTCTTAAAAGTTTGAATCCGATGGTAGACGCCGACTGCTATGCTGCAAGGCGGGATGGGCGGCGGCCACGACATGTTGCACAGGTGAGCGCCGTGGCACCTTGTAAGGGGATTGGCGCATTACAACGCCGGCAGCGGACAGTGTTGCACGGCAAAGCGCGCGCGAAAGGATAACGACAACTTGGGCAACGTCCGGCTGCCGCACGAGGAATAGCGGCGGAACAAGAGGGGCATTTAGATGGAAGATGAAAGGTCATGGCATGTCTCCGACCAGTAGAAATGGTGCCGATCGATCGGCGGCTCCAACCCCGGACGGTGCGCCATGCCGATCACAGCATTAAAGCGCACCCCCCGGGTTGTGCATGGTTTTTGCAGGTTCTCATGTCGAAGCGTCGCATCTCAGGCTTCCTGCAACGAGTTCTGGTCGTCGGTGAACACTTTGAGGACCTTCAGTTCCCGCCGTTGCCCATCGCGAGTTTCCCAATGGAAAGCCGCCCCTTCGACAAGGCCGATCAACGCCACGCCGATTGGGGTCAAAATAGAGATGCGGCCTGCGGAAATATCCGCCTCGGGCGGCAGCACAAGAGTGACCGTATGGTCCTTGCCCGCGGTTTCATCGTGGTAGGTGAACTGGCGCCCGAGATCGACCACATCCCTCCGCAGTCGAGACGGTGTAACCACGCGCGCGCGACTTAATTCTTCGATCAGCAGTTCGGCCAGATCGGGATCGCGTCGCATCATGCGTTCTGACAGGGCTTCCAGCTCTGCCAGCCGCGTTTTGCTGAGAACGATCTTCGGGCGCCTGATGCGCCGCGACTTTGTTTGGATGGACATCTATCTCTCCTTTGAGGTGTGCGGATTTCTGAGGATCGAGGTGTCGGGCGCTCAAGCACCTTGCACGTCCAGCACCACAAGCGTGTCGACCCAGCCGTCTTCCCGCAGAAGCGGTGTCTTCTGCAGTTTCTGCATGCCCAGCATCGTCGCCCCCAAAAAAGAGGTCACGGGAATGCCCCCTCGCTGAACGTGGGGCACCAGCGTCAGGATGCCGCTGCGAGCTTTGCCGCCGCTGGTCATGAAGACAACGCGTCTGCCAGCAATGACGAGGTTTGAGGGCGCGGGCTCAGGCGCGGCGCGTGCAAGACGAAGCTTGTGGCGCAGAAACCCTTCGATGAGCGTCGGGTTCGGACACTCGGCCGTTAGTCCAAGGCTCAATAGCCGCTCAACCCCGATCCAGTCGGAGCGGGTCAGATGGAACCGACCCTTTAAGGAAGGGCATTTGAACGAAGGATTTAAAAGATCGGCGGTCGGCCGATCCATGGGGTTGGTGAAAAGCATGATGGTCCCCCGCAAAGGATCGCAGTCTCAAGGATGTATCTGAGAAGGCCCCGGGGGTATTAAGAACGCCTAAGCGTGCGCCACCCGGGGACGGGGGCGGTTCAGAAGCAAAAACCGAAAATGATTCTCATGCGTAACCATGCCCAAAGCTTATCGCGCAGAACGGGGCTGTCAATCTGCCTCAAGAGAGGGCACGTTGTGCAAACCTATTTCGGAGAACAGGCAAAGAACCAGTTCGTCAAAGAGATGATCTTTGCCGCTGCGCCTGAACGTTTAGCTACAGCCACCATGCCATTGATACAATCGACGCTTTACGCGCTACCTGGATATATGACCGAACCATCTTCAGACAGCTTTGCTCCGTCCGTGGCCTGAGCGGTATCGATGCGCCCTGGCGCCATGAGGTGACACACTTCTTCGCCGTGTAACAAAAGCCAATCCGTGATGATTCTGCGATGGCATCGCCACCAGACGGCTTCTGAGCACATCATGGCCAACGACTGCGATTGACCAAGTGCTACGAGTTCTCTAAATGCCTCACCAAACTCGGGGCTGAGGGCATAGTCAGCGTAGTTATGAAAGCTCCGCACGCGCCAGAAAGCATTTAAGTGGCTCTCGACATGAGGCTGTTTTGGTCGTCGACCTCCCAAAGCCAGCATATGACGATAACCGATCTGATAGTCAGTCAGTAGCTCAGGAAATCGGTCATCGTTGTAGTCGGGGTTGCTTCGGGACTTCGGGAAAGATCGCACGTCGACCACGAGACGAATTCCGGCCTCCTGCAGCATTTCGATTACGACATGCGGCGGACGATTTGAATGGCCAATTGTTGCGAAGCCACTCACGACTTTAGCTTTCGTAGGGCGCCTTCCTTGTGGGCCGCGATATGATCGGTCTTGTCGCTTTCGATCTCATACTGCGGTTCTTCTTTCGATGCTCGTCGATGATGCCCCTTATATTCGAAGTCCGTTTCGTGAACTTCGATGATCCGACCGCTGACCCGCCCGGCCTCGGAATTCCAGCTAACACGGTCGCCTTTTGAGAACTTCGCCATAGCTAAACCTCCTTTTGGTAATTAACTGCTCCCGTTCTCGCGGCGTTCCGGATCGTGATCTTGCTGTTCAAAATGATGGCAGTGCCGATAGGCTACGCCTCCATACGTGAGAACAAAAATCAAAACTGGCTCTCTCAAGTAGGCAGCTGAAGAACAGAGAAGGCCGCCAGCCGTGCTGGTCCGCGCCGCGGGCATTTCTAAGGTTCGCGGCCATTGCGAATACTTAGGCGGCACTCGCCCAAAGAAGGTCTTAGGGCGGAAACCGGACCTTCGCTGCGCCTACAAACGGATCGCTGCCAATTGTCGAGAGCGGACCATGGAATTGAGCTCCGCCAACCTTTGGGTCTCATTTATATGGACGCATGGTCCACGATCCGCCAGTAAGGTATCCGTAAGCATACTTTATTGATAACCTTGTGGAGCACACATGAAAATAGAGCCCCGAACTGAGCGGGAGATATTTGACGACCTGGTGCAGCTATGCACGAGCGCGGGCTATGTGCATGCAGTTGCTTATCTTTGCTTCCGGGACAACGTCATCCGCTATAGAAAGGATGTTTCGGGAAAGCACTTTGAAAAAATGCACTCCTTCGAAAGGCTGATACGTAATGAAATCAATGCCCTTATTGGCTGCATGGTCAAAGCAGAACTCGATTGGTCAATCCCTGACCCGGCAACATTTACAGCTTTAATCCAGTCATCGGATAGCCTTCTGGCTGAATACCACGACCGATTGTCGGCCGATGCTTACGCAGACTTGTCAATCGAAGCTGTCCAATCTGGATTTGACCCGACTTCTACCGGTGAAGCGCTTCGGGAAGCGGTCTTTTATGCGGCGGAGTCTGCTTACGTTTTTCAGTTTCGTGATATGGCTTTTGAGCGCTACGCTGCAGACGGTGACTGGCTCGCTGAGAAAAGAGGTTATGCACCTATCGATGCGCGTGACATCTGCCGCGCGCTCTTCGCGTCCCAAAACCAAATTCTAACAACCGCTATTGAGGAAATGAGGAAGAAAGATCCGTCAAAATGGACTGTTTTGGAGGGCTTTCGGCTCGATATTGATGACATTGCATCTCGATGTGGAAAAAATAAGGACGACGTCTTCGAGTTTCTTCATGCTTTCACTTACCAATCCGAAAGAGGTCACAGGGAATACTTGCAAATTGATGACTTCAATGAGGTAGCAGTAACACCTATCGTGCAAGCTCCGAACGGCGATCTGTATTTGTTCCAATACTATCCGCTTGTGGAGGCTACCTACGACAGTCCATTCTATTGGTTTTCGGAAGACAAAGAGTACTTTCCGTCGGCTTCCAAAAACCGAGGTGAATTCACGGAGGCATTTCTAACAGAACGGCTCATTTCGATCTTTGGAAGCAATTCCGTGTTTTCCAACGTAGACGTATACGAAGGAAAGAAGCGTATCGGCGAAATGGATTGTTTAGTGGTTTTTGGTGAGTACGCTCTGATCTTTCAGGCAAAATCTCAGCGCCTCACCCTTCCAGCGAGAAAAGGCAAGCTTGAAAAACTAAAAGATGATTTTGGCCGGGCCGTACAAAAGGCTTACGATCAAGCAGTCACTTGTGCGAAGGCAGTTCCGAAAGAAGGCATTCGATATGTCTGTTCAGATGGAAGGGAACCTGATCTTTCGAATATTGAGCGCGTTTATCCTGTGTGCGTCTTGGCGGACCACTATCCGGCATTGGCTATGCAAGCGCGGGCTTTTCTCAATACAACGACTGACCCCATGATTGGAGCCCCGTTGGTTTGCGATCTTTTCCTGATCGATGTGGTGACCGAAATGCTGCCATCTCCACTACGGTTTCTCAGCTACATTACCTTGAGAGCACAGTTCGGTGAAAAAATACTTGTTACCAACGAATTGGCTGCCTTTGGGTACTATCTGCGTCAAAGCCTGTGGATCGACAGTGATTTAAGTATGATGCTGCTGGACGACAGCGTTGCAAGTGAGCTTGACGCCGCAATGACCGTCCGGAGGGAAGGTTTGCCGGGGGAAGACACACCTAAGGGTATTCTCACAAAGCTTCAAAACACTCGGCTGGGCAAATTAGTTGCGGAGGTCGAGCATGACCCCAATCAGTTCTCAGTTGGCATGGGTTTGGCAATTCTGGAGATGGGCGAAGACTCGGTTCGAAGAATGAGTTCTGCGCTTGATCTTATGATCAGGGATGCAGGGCGAACTGGTGGCCATCATGACTTGACTATCCCCCTTGAGCACAGAGACGCTGGTCTTAGTATACATGTGAATTCCGCTCCAAACCAGGAAGCGTCAGACAAACTGAGCTCACACATGCTGTATCGGAAGTATGCTCAGAGGGCGGGAAATTGGTTTGGGTTGCTACTGGAACCGACGACTGGGAAGCCGAGATTTGGGGCAAAAGTTCGTGCGCCCCACGTATTCGACTTTGGACTTGAGGCGATCACTTCCAATGCTGCTCCTCTCCAAAAGTTCGAAAACCTATCGGTCCGAATGAGAAAACGAAAAACTGGACGGAATGATCGTTGCCCCTGTGGCAGTGGAAAAAAGTTCAAACATTGCTGTTTGGTTTAGCTATGTTTTCTGGATACTTCCGATGTGAAATGGGCTTTGTCTGCTCAGTTCCATTTTTTGCTTTTCCAAAGGAGGCGAGCCCTACAGCCCTTTGGCCTATGTGCTATTATAACAGGCAAATTTCTGCTTTGGCGAAGTTCTGCAAAAAAACATTCTGGCCCGTAATGAATGACCGCTATCGGTCGAAGGCTCGTGATGAGCAGGCATGTAACCACAACGCAGACAGATATCACCCGCTGGCCCACCTTGATAATGGATACCACCAAAGCAGCCGCAAGAAGGACATAGCTCATCGACCTCAAGGTCCAGCCATGCGGCTCCCCTCACAAAGCATGGAACACCAGTGCGATCATTACTCTCGAATTCAAAAACGGCATCTTCTGGCGGCACGTAAGCTGCGGTACCTGCGGCTAACAGAAATGGTACGATTTCCTCTGCTTCAATGTTAAACCACTCTCCAGATCCGCGCTCTTGACAAAATTTTCGATGCAACTTTGCTTCGAGCGAAACCTCGTCTTCGGATTCAATATATCCAAGTAACCTAAGCTGAACGGGGTTACCGGTTTGGAGTTCGGTTATCCTGCGCTTCAGTGAATTAGTGCGCCCTATCTTTATCGGACTCAGTTGCGCTTCTCCGTTAGCTATAAAGTAAACTGGCAAAGTCTTCTCTGTCATATTGAACGAGCCTCAAGTGTTGCACTTGCAGCGAATGGCGACAATGCGGGTTGCAAACGCAGCGCGGCGATCCGCAGCCAGATGTCTGCTATGGGCCGAAAATGATTAATATGTTGGCTGTGCCACCATTTAGTGGTTTGGTAAATACCTGTGTCTTCTGAACAATCCGTACCCACCTGAGATAGAGGCCGCTTGCAAAGACCATGTGTTGAGAATGATATACTGCGTTCCTATTGCCGCACATAGGTCACGTAGAAGCCCTTCGCCATGCGGTGTTCCTGCAATCGATCGCCGAGGTTGAAGCCCTCGCGACGCATGGGCGGCTGGAAGATGTCGAGGCCGCGATCGAGAACGATCTTCCAACCGGTATCGGTGATAATATCGCGGGCGTGCGCGGAGCCGGATGTGTCAAAGGCCCAGGTAAACTCCACTCCGGTGCCGATGATCGCGCCCGAGATGCTTTCCAACAGTTCCCGTTGCATCTGGATCTCGCCCTCATTGGGTGCGGTGACCAGATGAATGGCGACTTGATCCTCTGGCGCTTTGCGCTGGATGACCATTTCAACGAACTCCATCATGTTGCGCACCTGATAGCGCAGACGGATATAGGGATCAGTGACGATGATCCGGCGCGCGCCATCAAGGTAAGGGCCGAATAGCTTGCTGTAGCTCACGCCCTTGCGATTTTCGGCAAAGACATGGTGGCCTTCTTCCAGGGCGGGCTTCTCGGGCGCGGCTTGAGGGGCGGGCACAGCGGCTGCGTCGCGCTCTACGACCTCGCCATCATCAGCCGGTGTTTCCTGATCCTTGGGGTCCTGGGCTGGCCTGCGGTGATAAAATTGCGGGAATTCTTGCTCCTCCACCGTTTGCACACGCCGTTTTTGACCATCGTGTTGATTGTCACTGAGAACTGACCCGGTAGCCCCATAAATTGTCACTGAGAATTGACCCATGTGAACACACTTCCCCGACGGTTTTGGTTGGGGGGATTTGGAGTGATCGACATGGGATTTTTGAG
>NZ_JAGDED010000005.1:0-246916 GCF_040148765.1 Sulfitobacter sp. NFXS29 | reverse complement strand
GGCGTGAAAATATCGTCGGCATGGTGGATCGCGCCACAGACGGCGCGCTGCGGCCCACAGCCAAAAACAGCGAGATGATCAACAGCCAAGAGGTGTCGGACAGAATCAAAGCCGCACAGGAGGCCGCTAGAACGCAGGAGGCTGATTTGTGGGCCAGAGTGCCCGAAGGTACCAAAGTCGGCACCACAGCGGCCCGACAGAAGGCGCAGGCCCTCATTGCGCAGACACCGAAGGCCCAGCGGGACGATATCCCGCGTGTGGTTCAGGAATTGCTTGGCCCAAATGCGAACAACGGCTTTGACGAATTCGAGACGGTTGGCGAGATGCACGGTCTCTACAGCAAGTTGCGGGAGGTTGCCCGTTCTGCGCGCAGCGGCACCAATCAACAACGCAACATGGCACGTATCGCGGATGAGGTTGCCGACGCTGTGCTGGATGATCTCGGCGCAGGTGCAGGAGTTACAGAGGCGGGCAAGGCTATCGACAACGCCCGCGCCTTCTCAGCCGAAATGCACTCAATCTTCAGTCAGGGTGTTGTGGGCAAGCTTTTGAAGCGCAGCATCGACGGCGATAAGACCATTGACCCCGGCTTGACGCTAAATCGCTCCCTTGGGCGGGGCGGCGCAACCGGCGCGGTGGGTGCTGATGATATCCAGAAGGCGACAGGCAGCTCAGCTGACCCACAGATGGAGGACTTCATCACAGGCCTATTTAACCGATCCGCGTTCAGTCCTGACGGTAAGTTTAGCCAGCGTGGGGCGCTGTCCTTCATGCGAGACTACGGCGAAATGTTGCAGCGTTTTCCCTTCCTGCGTGATACCCTTGATGAGGCGGTTAGAACCCAAACGCGGGCGACGAACGCAGCAGACCGTGGGGCACGCGCATTGCAGAATGCGGATAGCCCCTCCAAATCTGTCACAGCAGCATTTACGCAGGGGCCATCGGAGACGGCAATTGACACGGTATTCAAGGCAAAGAGGCCGTCGGTCGCGGCGCGTGATCTTGTCGCCACCGCGCGAAAGGACACGTCTAGAAAGGCTATGGACGGTCTTAAAGGCTCTTTTGCTGATTACGTGATCCGCAACAGCACCGACGCTAACGGCCTGAATGGCGAAGCAATGCTTGAGATGCTGGGCAAGCCCGAAATCGCCGCCACGTTGCGCACAGTACTGCCTGATGCTGACCTTAACCGCATCAAGACTATCGGTGCCGAACTCAAGAAACTGCGCGTGGGCCGCAAGTCTGCCCCGGACATCGGGGGGCTGTCACCGCGCTCACCAAACCGGCTTATTGAAATGGCCGCACGGGTCATCGCAGCTAAGCAGGGCGCAAAGATGGGCGGGGGAAGCAGTGGTGCATCCATCCAGACTGCAAACATGGCGTCGAGCCGGATGAAAAGCGTGCTAGGCAATCTCCAGAATGATAAGGCTGAGAAGCTGCTTATCGACGCGGTGACGGACCCTGAATTGTTCCGCCTCCTATTGGTCGATACCGGAAGCGTGAAGCTAACGCCAAAGCAGAAGAGCCGTCTTGCGCCTTATTTCATAGGCACCGGTGCAGCGATGGGGACCGAGTGATGCAATGGTCATCTGATGTATTCTCCGAAGAGGAGACGCAAGAGGTACTGCAATTCTTTACGCCTCATGACGTGACAGAAAAGCGGCGCAGTGTCTTGAGCAAATACCTACAGGAGATTCCGCCGCCGCACACTGATGCCCTATATACCTGCTACTGTGATCAACTGAAGCAGGCGGCGAAGCGTGTTCAGGAGACCGAGAACGTTGACGCGGAGCTTTGGTTCTATGCCCTAACGATCCGCACTCTTTCTTTCGAGGTGGAGCAGCAGTTCGAGGGGCCTGTAAAAAGCCTTCTCTTACCGCAGGCCAGTTCGCGGGATGAAGTGCCTACGCAATAGAGTGTGGTGGGGGCGATTTCCCCCACTAAGCCGCATTCAACAATTGCGACTTGCCCTTGCAGTCTCAACAGCCTGCAGCTTGCCCTTTGTCACGGCAATGGCCGTCTCCTTGTCGTTCCCCGACATACTAGAGAGAGGCAGGCCTAGAAGGATTACCCCCATGGTATCGCCACTAGCCGCATTCTTCTGAGCAGCGCTCAAATTCGCCAAATTCTGCTCTAGGGCAAGTTTTTCCTGTGCAAGATTCTTGCAAGAATGCCGGAGATAAGGGTTGGGGCCAATATCGACAGCAGAAATTTGATCAGGTTGCTTCGCACATGCGGCCACGGACAGGGCCAATATAATCGCCAAGGTTCTCATTTTTCTTCCTAAAATATCGTGTTGGTAATCAATGGTATGCATATCACCGGTTGCGGGTGAAGCATCGCGCGCGTCATGTTTCGTAGGCGGTGCATTTTCATCACTGACCCGAAGAGCATTTTCTCAGATACCTGGGCATCGTTGGTCGTGCTCGGCGTTGGAGACAGAGAGTAATCCAACTGGCGAAGCAAGCTAGCCCAGTCTCGAGGGGTTATTGAACTGACTGAGGTGCAATGGGCCGAAGATGAAACGCTGTTGAAAATGGCTACCCGCATCAAGGCGCGGGCGGTTCGTCGGGCTGGCGAATTGCTGCAACAGATTGAGCCCTCCAAGGGGGGCAGGCCGTCAAAAACTAAGGAGGGCGACCACCTTAGTTTCACACGCCAACATGCCGCCCGATCCGCTGGCATGTCTGAGCATCAGCAAAAGCAGTCAACTTGTAATGCCAACGGCCAAAGGGTCAGTTTAGTCGGCTGTTCCTGAACGCCCTTTTGCGCGCAATATCATGATAGTAGCAGCAAGGACTGCACCGGGAAGGTACAAGAGCCAATTTGCACGTGTCGTAAGGATTTCCCAGAAAGATAGATGAATTCTTAACTCGTCAGCATCCCCATAAGCGTAGAGTCCGGTAGCAAGGACGTAACAGCCGCTGATCGCGACGACATATTTAAGGATGTCCGAATCCCAAGTTTTCATTGGCCATAGGAAAATGCGAGCAATGAGTGGGAAAAGGATCAGGGAGCCAAGGGTGGCTCCGAAAAAAAGGCCAAAAGACGCCATCAGAAATTCTCCTAAACTGGAAAGGTAGCGGGTCTGCTCAAGTTTGCGCTAATGCGGCTGCTAGTTGGATTTATACCCGCCCCCAAAGTGCGTGAATAACACGGCAAGCAGCTTCAAGATCATTCATTCGGCGGGCATTTGAGGCTGGCGCGGCAACTACTTCACCATGTCGCACGTCAATTGACATACACAGCCGATTGGCGGGGGTTCGGTCCGTGGGATTGTTTTGATCAATATACATCCGCAACATTGTAGCGACGTAACGCCCCATGTCTCCGCGCCGCGCGCCATCATCTTGGGTCATTCGCAAAATTGCACCGCCGACTTGCTCTTGCCCCCGCTTTTCGCCGTAAACCCAGAGATCAGCGCGTACGGAAATTTCAACGCCTGCTAGCACAAGTTTGGGTTGAGAGTGCGGCGCGTCTTGAAATTGATACCTACCAAGCTGGTTATCCATAAGCCTTAGGCTATTTAAAACCTCAATTGACTGTCGCGCATCGTCCTGCCGAGTGTCTGATTCAGCAGGATCGACAGCGCGCTGTTCAAACATGGAAATCGCCTCATTTAGAGGATTCTGTGAACGTGATAAATCTGATAGGTATGTCTTGATGGCGCTTCGAGCATCTTGGTAGCGAGTTACAATAAAGGGTTGCGGGTCGTAGTTTCGCCGAATAATGGACTGTTTGGCGGTCTCGGAAGAAACCATATAAGTCGCTAGATCATTCGCGGAAATGCGCGGTATATCAGGAGAACGTGGCATGAAAGATGGGCACCTTGGTACTGCAAAAATTGATAACTATAGGTCCATTCATATCTCAGAACTTTCTCGTGAGTCTATAATTGACAACGGCGCTGAGCATTTGGGCTTTGGCGGGTATTTCCTATTTGAAACCAATAATGATAGAGCCCGACGTGGTATCAATATTTTAGCGCGGGTTGCGTCCCTCGATGCAGGTCTAGAAATGCTCGAAATTTGGAGTGAACGCAGTTCTAGCGTTGCTATACGTAGGTGACTGGCGCAGGAGTTGATCGTCCGGTAAATGGTTTGACAGCGTAGCTTCATGAAGCTTATTGACCAAAGAAAAGTTGTCTGATTCAGTGGTATCGGATGGCGCTGATAGCTAGCGATTGCAGCCTCACCGTCTTCTCATATGCTCAAACTGTTACTTACAGTTCTTGCGCGGAGGACGGCGTTTGTGGGTAGCCACTTTCACCGTCTTCCGACCTGTCGGTTTGGTTTTACAACCGCACTTCTTGGCCACGAGACATCACCTCCTTTCCCGAGCAGTAGCCCGGTGCGCAATAGGCGTGAACATCGGGGACGGTGCGATGTGACGGTGAGACCACCTAAACTGTCGCCGCTCTTGTTTGATTCCGCAACAGCCATGCTCAGGCTAAAGCACGTGTTTCACCTCGGAAGAAAGTTATCGTCAGAAGTGATCAAGAGTGCCACTACTTAAGCGCGAACACTCAGCTTCGCATTTTTCGGAGTAGTAGCATTGAAGAACATTATTATAATTTCGTCGATTACCGTCGCCTTGTCAGCCTGTTCACCTGCCAAAGAAGTAGGCATAGCAGACGCCAAGCGCACAGCAGCATTTTCAGCGCAACTATCCGGCGCTAGTACGGCTAGTCTTTGCGCGACATATGTGTCGGCAGCGACAAGCTATCAGTCAAAAATGATGGTCGAAGCCGAGCTAGGGGCAAGGGGCGTCGCTCACTGCTCTCGCAATCATGTGGGGGCACTCTCAGTCGCGCATTTAAATCGGAGCACCTATAGTCGAAGCCAGACCACGCAGGTATCTTCAGACAGAGATTGCGGGGACTTTTCCTCCAGTGCGCAGGCGCAGCGCTTCTTTCTCGCCGCTGGTGGGCCAGCGAATGATCCTCACAACCTAGACGGAGATGGAGATGGCTTAGCATGTGAATGGGGCGCAGCAGCAACACGGCTGTATCGGAAAGCCCTTCCCGTTATCCGGAGTGCGGCTCCCCGCCGCAGCAGCAGTAGCTCGCGGTGTCATGTCGGCCCGCGCGGTGGCACCTATACGATCACTGCAAGCGGAAGAAAGAACTACGGCGGATGCTAGTATTGAACAACTGAGTAACACTTTTTGAGAAATTGGTTAGAAGAACACCGGAGAAGAGTATCGCAACATTGGAGAAATCCGGTTTCCAATGTTGTGTTACATTCCTCCGGTGTTGTCTTACTTAAACTAGGGAGTAACGGGGGGAGGCGGCTCAGAATAGCCAGCGGTCCTCTAAGGCTTTCTGTCGATTGCAACGCCGTTACCCGTAGCGACTTCTCCACTTGCCATGAACTGTATGCCGTTGCCTTCAAACGCTTTACGGATCGCATCATGAGTATCCGCGTACCCCGCAAGGGGGCCATCCTTGCTCTCTAATCGTTGGATGGTCGGGTAACTTACTCCACTCACCTCCGCGAGCTTTTTTGCCGACCACTTCAGCAATGCTCTTGCCGCCCTAACTTGCTCGCCTGTCATGCGTCCACCTAACTTGATAGAAAATCTATTGACTTCGATTGAGGTCAACCTTATAGTATTTCTATCAACTGAGAAAGGCAACTGCCATGACAACCGCAGCTCAATACAATCGCAAAGCAATTATGACCGCCGCTTGGGAAATAGTCCGCAAAGCCAACTCGGCTCTGTACGGGTTCCGGGTGATCATGCGCCGCGCTCTGAAAGCCGCATGGGCTAATGCCAAGCATGAACGGGCAATGAAGGCGCGACAGGAAAAGCAAGCGAAGGCCGCGCCCGAAGTAATTCGCATCCAAGGTGAAATCGCCATCCTCGAAAGCAAGACCCACTGGGAGCAACCCGACTATGCCCGCATTGGCGTCCTTCGAGCCGCGCTGAGGGCCGTGCTCAGTAAATCCGGCGACCATCTCACGCATCGCGGTTGAGGGGGGTGTCCACGACTACCGCGCATGAGCACGCAAATTTGGCAGGGCTGATGCCTCGTCAGTTTAAATCTAAGGAGACTACCATGAATGACCTTGAAACCATCCGCTTCCGTCTCGGCCAATTCGCTAAGAAAGCAGGGGACATCGCTCCCTCGCTGATCCTCAACGCAGATGGTGCCCCAAGCCGCGAGATCATGAATTACTGCGACAAGCACAACTTGACGCTGGACTGGGCACTCTTGGGCGAAGACCCGGTTTACCGCCGCCCGAAGGCTCCTAATCCGGCCGATGTAGAACATGATGCAATCTTCCTACACGGTCTGCTCCAGGGGCTGGAGCTGTTGATTTCTGAAGCCGAGGCTGTCTCTTCGCCCGCTTCAAATGCAGCACATGCTTTGGCTCAGGAGGTTATCAAAAAGAGCGACCGTTTGAGCATCGACATTGGGCGCTTGGTGGATGCCACCCCTAACGCACGCAATGCGCAACTGGAGGCGAACCAATGAACGCGAACCTCGCAACCGCAATCACCGATGCATACGACCTCAGCAGCATTCTACGCGTTTGTGTTCGCTCTCTAGAAGGTGATGCGCCAGAGCAACCGGGGGATGGCGCAGCAACTGCCCACACCGTCAAATTGGCGGGGAACATGGTTGGCGACCTGATCAGCACCCTTGAACTGGTCGAGCTTAGAAGGGAGCAACCGGAACAGGATGCCAGCCAGAGAACAGGTGCCGTGCAGCTGCTGGATAAATGGAAGGCTGCAAAACGCACCAGAGACGCATTGATGCAGGCGCTACCTACCGAACAGACAGCCGAACCTGCGGAGATGGCCGAACTTGATCAGAATATCGAATGGTATGCGGAGCGCATTTCCTGCTTTGAACCGAAGTCCGACGCAGATGCGGCAGCCATGCTGGAATGGTGCGTTGAGGACTGCGCCGGAGAGCTGTTGTGTGAGCAGTACCCGCGCGCTCAGAAGGCGGTGATCGAATACCTGCGGGCTAAGACCTAACGAACCCGCCTGCGCCTCTCTGTCGGGGCGTGGGCAACGCGGTAGGGGCCGCATTGGAGGCTGTCAGTAATGAACTGCTACGCACAGAATCGGAACTGGTCCGACAGGTTTCTGCCTGAGATCAAGCAACTGATCGGCGGCTACCTATTGGAGACTGCTGCGGACCCTTTCGACCATATCCAAGCAACTGACCTCATGATGCTGGACGCCCGTGACATGCGGGTGGCCGCAAGGGTTCGGCGTCCCGGCTATGCACAGCGCTACCCCTACCAGTTCACCATACGCTCTGCGGTCGCCTCAGGCGCGCAAACGGAGCTTTCCAAGATTGTGAACGGCAATGGCGATTGGATGTTCTACGGGCACTCTAACGCGGATCAGACAGGCCTTGAGGCATGGTGGCTGATAGACCTTCGGGCGTTCCGCGCTGCGCTCATCCGCAACCGCGTGAACGCTCCGCAGATTGTCATGGGTGATCAAAGCAACCCTGATGGTACGCGGTTTAAGTGGTTTGATCTCAGGTCGTTTCCCTCTGATCCGCCGCTAGTGGTGGCCTCGTATGGGCATCCGCGTGTATAAACATTCGCTTTAGGTGCAATAAGTTAGGTAAAGGCGCTAGTAAGTGAGATAGGTCCGCCACGGCGATTGAAAACATCTATAAGGTTCGCGCGGACCGCGACCTGGACACTTTTGTTGCTCGACGCAACTTCGGAAGAGAAACCCAAGTGTGCATGAGCCGCGAAATTTTCGAGCCCGGCGTCAGCGACGCAGACATCTTGCATAGTGCAATCTGCAATTCCGCGAATATCAGACGCCTGAGCGATTAAAACGCCGCAAAAAGTCCGAGCAGGGTTTGTCTTTAGTTGAGGTGTTACTACACAGTCCCAAACCTGCGCTTCGCTAGAGTACTCTGCACGAACTACTGAAAGGTCGGTTTTTGAAAGCACCGATTTTGAGAAGGCTTTTTTCTTAAGCTCCCCGGTTCCCTTATCCATTAAGTCAGGATCGATGAGACAGTAAACAATCTCTTCGCTGGCGTTGACGGTGCAAGGTGAATATGCCGATTGGCGATGCTCCTCACATTTACAGCCTGACATTATGCCGATGCTTTTCCAGACTGAAGGTACTCAACCAGATCATTCGGAAGTCCGCTCAGGTTCAAGTCTTCTGGCCCGGCCCCGGGCCGGTACGATCCATTAATTTTCATAGCGTACCCTACAAGGCCGTCACCTTCGACGCTCGCGACCGCTGAGGTTTCACTACCCCGCCATTCGAAAAGGATTTCGTCCTCGCCGAAATCAATCTCTGGAAATGGGAGCCCAGGAGGAACTTTAGCAATGAACTTTACAGCATCTCGGCACACCTTGTGGTCCAGCTTTTTGCTTCGGCCCCCACTTAGAATAAATTCGATCAACTTGCCTACTATACCTTGGTCAGTAGGCTGAGTGACACTTGAGCCCAGCGAGCAACCTGAGCGAACTGCGCCCTTACTCCTACCGGCGCTCACAATCTCGATATTGGCGTGAGCAATTGGGCGGACAACAAGCCAATCACTTTCCTGGGGTGCACTGTTGATAGGACACACCCAAGTTTTACGCGGCGTATCTTGGTTGGAGCCAATATGGATATTGTTTGCCGCAGCGTGGCCCATGGAGCTCAAGTAAGCTTTCGCTAGCGGTTCAATTACGTGTGTCATTTTCACCCCCAATCGGCCTTGCCGGGCCAATTTTTTTCCTTAGTTCGTCGCTTATTGTACTCTCGAAGGCGCTGTGAAGTATACTGTGGGCCTCATCAAACCATGTAAGCAGTTCATCGGATTTTGCCACTTTTGCCTCACCAAACTCCCTGCGCGAACGAAGGTCAAGTATTGCGGCAGGTGTATCGTCCTTTGTGCCGGATGCGGCATGGAACACAAACTTGGTATCTAGTCGTTTGCCAACTTGAGCGCTGAATTCAACGCGTGGTACATAGTCGGCCTGAGGTGAGCCGATTGAAGCTAGCAACCCTTGAGGCGGCGCCATTGGTACCGAAAGATGGTCGCGCAAGAATGTTGAGAACTGATTCATGCCGTGCATTTCGGTGAAAGCATCTATGTAGCGCAAATCTGCGGCTCTGACGTTGGTAAAGTCGCTGCCAAGAGATAATACAGAATCAAGTGCAGTGACTGCCAGCGCTAAAGTTTCGCGAAACTCACTCCAGCCATCGTACGGTGGTGTGATGTTCACTGTGAAGACGCCTGGGCCATATTGGACCAAAGGCCAGCTGTCCGGCGCGGTTCTATAGCGAAAAATGGGTTGGCCCGCTAACATCTCATTGGGGACATGGTCCGGAACTAAGCGCTCGGCAAAGACAAACCCGACTTCTGCCATCGCGGCCTGCATGTCTGAATGCTTTCGTTCAAACAAAGGATCAATCTCTGAGCCGGGCATGGAGGCAATTGGCACCATATCCCAACGGACTTCCGCGACCACCTCGACCAAAGGTGCGTTCTCGTACAAATAGTCGTTGCTTTGACGCATGATTACCTTGTCCCTCGCCTGACTGAATCAGTATTCGACCTTAGAGGCAAGCTAGAATGTTATTCCTCCTGGTCAGCAAGGCTTGAGGTTCAGAATTACCCCAGAACTAGCTCGAGGGCAAAGACAAGCCTCCGCTCAGGCGAAGCGTAAAGGTGGATTGGGGGGTGGATGGAAAAATCGCGACTTGTCAAAATCGCTAAAAATTCAATCACTTATTGCGGAATTATGGTGCCCAGGAGAGGACTCGAACCTCCACACCGTTGCCAGTACTAGCACCTGAAGCTAGCGCGTCTACCATTCCGCCACCTGGGCACGTATCGTGTGGGGTGCTCTAAGGCTCAGCCGGGTGACTGTCAATCGCAATTTGAGCGAAATCTAGAAAATCCTGTGCGAGGATCGCTACAACCGGGGGTTTGGCCTTGTGACAGCGGCGGCGCACGGGTACATCCTGTCAGAGAATTTATCTACAGGAGCGGCAGAATGTCTAAGCTGGTCACGATTTATGGCGGTTCGGGGTTTGTCGGACGCTATATCGCGTATCGCATGGCCAGAGCTGGTTGGCGGGTGCGGGTGGCGGTGCGCCACCCCAACGAAGCGCTCTTTGTGCGGACCTATGGTGTGGTTGGCCAAGTCGAACCTGTTTTGTGCAACATTCGCAACGATGGCTCCGTGCGCGACGCGCTTCGTGGGGCGGACGCGGTGGTAAACTGCGTCGGCATTCTTGTCGAAACCGGCAAGAACAGCTTTGACGCGGTGCAGTCCGAAGGGGCGGAGCGTATCGCCCGCATGGCTGCCGCCGAAGGTGTTGCGCGTTTCGTGCATGTCTCTGCCATCGGCGCGGATATGGAGGCCGAGAGCGACTATGCCCGCACCAAGGGCGAGGGCGAAGCTGCCATTCTCAAACATATGCCTGAGGCCGTGATCCTGCGCCCTTCGATCATGTTTGGCCCCGAAGATGAGTTCTTTAACCGCTTTGCGGGTATGACCCGCACCGGCCCAATCCTACCCGTCGCCGGTGCGTCTACCCGGTTCCAGCCGGTCTTTGTCGATGACGTTGCCAAAGCGGCCGAAAAGGCTCTGGAGGGGCAGGCCCCCGCGGGTGTCTATGAGCTTGGTGGCCCTGATGTGGATACTTTCCGCGGCCTGATGCAGCGCATGCTCGAGGTGATTCACCGTCGGCGATTGGTGCTCAACATGCCGTGGTTCTTAGCCAAGATCGTCGCCTTTGGGTTCGACATGATGCAGGCCGCAACCTTTGGTCTTTTCACCAACAAAATGCTGACCCGCGATCAGGTCAAAAATCTGCGCAATGACAACGTTGTGGCAGAAGGGGCGCGCGGCTTTACCGAGCTTGGCATCACCCCCACCGCGATGGACGCGGTGCTGCCCGACTATCTCTGGCGGTTCCGACCCTCGGGGCAGTATGACGCCATCAAAGCATCGGCACGTAACCTGCGGCAGGGATAATGGAACAGTCGACCACTCTGATCGCCGCCTTTCTGGGTTTGCTGGAGGGGCTGACAGAGTTCATCCCCGTATCTTCGACCGGGCATCTTCTGTTGGCCGGTCACTTCTTGGGCTTTGAAAGCGCCGGACGGACCTTTGAGGTCGTGATCCAATTGGGCGCGGTGCTCGCGATCCTGACGGTGTATTCCGCACGGCTTTGGGCGGTATTCTCGGCCGCGCCGCATGATCCGCAGGCGCGGCGGTTCATCTGGTCGGTGCTTTTGGCCTTTCTGCCTGCGGTGTTCATCGGCGTTTTGGCCCATGACTTCATCAAGACGGTCCTATTCGAGACACCTCTGCTGATCGCCATCATGTTGGTGCTGGGCGGGGTGGTGCTGTTGATCGTGGATCGCATCGCACCTGCGCCGACCTATTCCGACGCGACCAAATTTCCGCTTTCCATGGCGTTCAAGATCGGCGTGATCCAGTGTCTTGCCATGGTGCCGGGCACCTCGCGGTCGGGGGCGACGATCGTTGGCGCCCTGTTGCTGGGGGCCAGCAAACGCGCTGCGGCGGAATTCTCGTTCTTTTTGTCGATGCCGACGATGGCGGGCGCCTTTGCCTATGACATCTACAAGAACCGCGACGTGCTGGATGCCTCTGCCATGGGCGAGATCGCCGTCGGCTTTATCATGGCCTTTATCTCTGCCGTCTTCGTGGTGCGTTGGGTGCTCGATTACATCAGCCGCTATGGCTACGCGCTTTTTGGGTGGTGGCGAATCCTTGTAGGTGGGGTCGTGATCGTCGCGCTTTGGGCAGGGTTTTAACGGTTAGGTCCGCATCGGACCTTAAATGATGCATAAAAATGACCTCCGGGCGTTCCATTTGCCCGGAAAGAGGTAATTAGGTCAGCACTGCTGTCTTTTATTTACTTGGGCGCTCTCGTATACGAGCCTTCTGACGGAATTTGTCGAAGGAACGGGTATATGGCGAAGCAGGTCATGCTGAAATTTACAGACGTTGCGCGGGATATGCCCGAAAAACGCCCGCCCGATTTGCGCCGGACGGATTTCGACGAGATTTATGCCGAATATGCGGATGCGAAAGCGGCTGAACAGTCCAGCCGGTGCAGCCAATGCGGCGTGCCCTACTGCCAGACCCATTGCCCATTGCACAACAACATTCCCGACTGGCTGCGCCTGACCGCCGAAGGGCGTCTGCAAGAAGCCTATGAGATCAGTCAGGCGACCAATACCTTTCCCGAGATCTGTGGCCGCATCTGCCCGCAGGACCGCCTGTGCGAAGGCAACTGCGTGATTGAGCAGTCGGGCCATGGCACCGTCACCATCGGCTCGATCGAGAAATACATCACCGACACCGCATGGGAGCAGGGCTGGGTCAAACCCGCCGCCCCGCGCGAAGAGCGCGCTGAAAGCGTTGGCATCATCGGTGCCGGCCCCGGCGGTCTGGCAGCGGCGGACATGCTGCGTCGCGCGGGCGTGCAGGTCACCATCTATGACCGCTACGACCGTGCGGGCGGGTTGCTGACCTACGGCATCCCCGGATTCAAGCTAGAGAAAGACGTGGTCGAGCGCCGCAATGCGCAGCTTGCCGAAGGTGGCGTGACCTTTGAATTGAACTGCGATGTGGGCGTCGACCTCAGCTTTGGCGCGATCCGCGGTAAACATGACGCGGTGATCATCGCCACCGGCGTTTACAAAACGCGCGAGATCGAAGCCCCCGGCGTGGGTGGTTTCGGCGTGGAGCGGGCGATCGACTTCCTCACCGCCTCCAACCGCAAAAGCTTTGGCGACTCGGTTGAAGAGTTCGAGAATGGCCGCCTGAACGCCGCGGGCAAGAAAGTCGTTGTGATCGGCGGTGGCGACACCGCGATGGACTGCGTGCGCACCTCGATCCGCCAAGGCGCGGAGAGCGTCAAATGCCTCTACCGCCGTGACCGGGCCAATATGCCGGGCAGCCAACGCGAAGTGCAAAACGCCGAAGAAGAGGGCGTGATCTTTGAATGGCTCAGTGCGCCTAAGGGCTTCGTCGGCGATCCGGTGACCGGCGTCATGGTGCAAAAGATGCGCCTCGGCGCGCCGGATGTCACTGGCCGTCAGGCCCCCGAGGTGATCGAAGGCGCGGATTACGTTGAAGACGCCGATCTGGTCATCATGGCGCTCGGGTTCGAGCCCGAAGACCTGCCGACCCTTTGGAACGAACCGGAGTTGCCGGTAAACCGCTGGGGCACGATCAAAGCCGATTACGTCACCGGGGCGACGGCGCTTGATGGCGTCTATGCCGTCGGCGACATCGTGCGCGGGGCGAGCCTCGTGGTCTGGGCCATCAAGGATGGCCGCGACTGCGCGCAGGCGATCCTTGATGATTTCAACGGGGCGCAGCGCATCGCTGCGGAATGAGATGAGTGCTGGTGCAGCCATCAAAGCGGACAACGCCATGGGGGGTGAAATTCACCACGGCCATTGTCTGTGCGGCGCGGTCACGGTGGATGTGACCGGGCCGTTGGCTGCGATTTCGGCCTGTCACTGTGACCTTTGCACCCGGTGGAGCGGTTCTGTCCAAATGGGGATCGAAGTGCCCCGCGCGCGGGTTTCCTATAAGGGGCCGGTCCGGACCTATGCCTCCTCCTCCTTTGCTGAGCGGGCGTGGTGCGAGACCTGCGGCACGGCGGTTTGGTTCGCCGATACGGAAGGCGAGAACGCAGAGCTGCTGGAGTTAGCTCCGGGGCTCTTCGATGGCTTCGGCGGGGCAAAGCTGGCGCGCGTGGTCTATGCCGACCGCGCCCCAAGCAACTGTGCCTTGGCCGGGGATCTTGAGCGGGTGAGCAAAGCCGATTACGAGGCCCGCGCCCCGCATGTGGAGGACAAGCAATGAGCCTGTTGAGCGGTCACTGCCTTTGCGGGGCGGTCACGGTCAGCTTTGAGCCGTTGAAAGACGCGCTTGGTGCCTGCCACTGCGAGATGTGCCGCCGTTGGACCGGCAGTGCGTTCCTTGAGATTGACGCGAAACCGGGCAGCCTGATCTATGACGGCCCGGTGAAATCCTACGCCTCTTCGGATTGGGCCGAGCGGGCATGGTGCGACAGTTGCGGGAGCACGCTTTGGTATCACCTCACGCTGCCAGAGCATGACTATTACTCACTCTCTGCCGGATTGGTGGAGAATGCGGGCGGCCTGCCGCTCAAAACCGAGATTTACATAGATGTGAAGCCCGACGGCTATGCCTTTGCCGGGGACCACGAGATCAAAACCAAGGCCGAAGTCGAAGCAGGATTTGCGGCGTTTGTGGAAGGAACCAAGCCATGACCAAATATGATGACGCCTGGGTGGCCCGCGAAGAAGCCAAACGCGCGATGATGGCCGAAAAGGGCATGTATAGTTTCGAGGAAGAGCATTCTTCCTGTGGCGTGGGCCTTGTGGTCAACATCAACGGCGAGAAGACCCGTGAGGTCGTGCTTAACGGGATCAACGCGCTCAAGGCGATCTGGCACCGCGGCGCGGTTGACGCAGATGGGATGACCGGCGATGGCGCGGGCATCCACGTGCAGATCCCTGTGCCCTTCTTCTATGAGCAGGTCCGCCGCACCGGTCACACCCCGCGCGAGAACGAGCTGATCGCCGTTGGCCAAGTCTTCCTGCCGCGCACCAACTTTGCTGCGCAAGAAACCTGCCGGACCATCGTGGAGACCGAAGTGCTCCGCATGGGCTATTACATCTACGGCTGGCGGCATGTGCCGGTTGATATCTCCGTGCTGGGCGAGAAAGCCAACGCGACCCGGCCCGAGATTGAGCAGATCCTGATCTCCAACGCCAAGGGTGTCGACGAAGAGACATTCGAGCGTGAGCTCTACGTTATCCGTCGCCGGATTGAGAAAGCCGCCATCGCCGCGCAGGTGCCGCAGATGTACATCGCCTCGATGTCCTGCCGCAGCATCATCTACAAGGGCATGATGCTGGCCGAACAGGTGGCCGAATTCTATCCCGATCTGAAAGACGACAAGTTCATCAGCGCCTTCGCGATCTATCACCAGCGCTACTCCACCAACACTTTCCCGCAGTGGTGGCTGGCGCAGCCCTTCCGCATGTTGGCCCATAACGGCGAGATCAACACCCTCAAGGGCAACATGAACTGGATGAAGAGCCACGAGATCCGCATGGCCTCTGCCACCTTTGGTGACATGGCCGAGGACATCAAACCGATCGTGGCCTCCGGGTCCAGCGACTCTGCCGCGTTGGATTCCGTGTTTGAGGTGCTTGTCCGCGCGGGCCGCTCCGCGCCGATGGCCAAGACGATGCTGGTGCCAGAGTCGTGGTCGAAACAAGCGGTGGAACTGCCCCAAGCATGGCGCGACATGTACTCCTACTGCAACTCCGTGATGGAGCCGTGGGACGGCCCCGCCGCATTGGCGATGACCGATGGCCGCTGGGTTTGTGCCGGGCTTGACCGGAACGGCCTGCGCCCGATGCGCTATGTGGAAACCTCCGACGGCATGTTGATCGCCGGATCCGAGGCCGGGATGGTGCCGCTGGACGAGGCGCGCGTCGTGCGCAAAGGCGCGCTTGGCCCCGGGCAGATCATCGCGGTCGATATGGAAGAGGGCAAACTCTTCAACGATACCGAGATCAAGAACAAGCTCGCGTCGAACCAGCCCTTCGGCGATTGGGTCGGCAAGATCACCGAGATGGATGATGTCCTTGCTGGCGTCACCGAAAAGCCGCTGTTTGACGGGGCCGAACTGCGCCGCCGTCAGGTGGCTGCGGGCTATACCATCGAAGAGCTGGAACAGATCCTCGCGCCCATGGCCGAGGACGGGAAAGAGACGCTGGCCTCGATGGGCGATGACACCCCCTCGGCGGTCTTGAGCGGCCAGTACCGCCCGCTGAGCCATTTCTTCCGCCAGAACTTCAGCCAGGTCACCAACCCGCCGATTGATAGCTTGCGCGAATTCCGGGTCATGAGCCTCAAGACGCGCTTCGGCAACCTCAAGAACGTGCTCGACGAAGACAGCTCCCAGACTGAGATCATCGTGCTCGACAGCCCCTTTGTCGGCAACGCGCAGTTCGAAGAACTGATGGCGCAGTTCAAGGTGCATACCGTCACCATCGACTGCACCTTTGAGGCGGGCAACGGCAATCTCAGCGCCGGGCTGGCGCGGATCCGGGCCGAGGCGGAAGACGCCGTACGCTCTGGCGCGGGCCATCTGGTGCTGACCGATCAGCACAGCGGGGCCGACCGGGTCGCGATGCCGATGATCCTTGCGACCAGCGCGGTGCACAGTCACCTCGTCCGCAAGGGCCTGCGGACCTTTACCTCGCTCAACGTGCGCGCGGCGGAATGTGTAGATCCGCATTACTTTGCGGTGCTGGTGGGCTGCGGCGCGACCGTGGTGAACGCCTATCTGGCCGAAGATTCCCTCGCCGACCGGATCGATCGCGGGCTCTTGGACATGACCTTGACGCAGGCGGTGCAGAAATACCGTGAGGCGATTGACCAAGGTCTGCTCAAGATCATGGCGAAGATGGGGATTTCCGTGATCTCGTCTTATCGCGGCGGTCTGAACTTTGAGGCCGTGGGCCTTTCGCGCGCCATGTGCGCCGAGTATTTCCCCGGCATGACCAGCCGCATCTCCGGCATCGGTGTCGTTGGTATTCAGCGCAAGGCTGAAGAGGTCCACGCCAAGGGTTGGCAGGGCGACGGGGTCGTGATGCCGATTGGCGGTTTCTACAAGCAGCGCAAGACGGGCGAAAAACACGCTTGGGAGGCGAGCAGCATGCATATGCTGCAGATGGCCTGCAACAAGGCGTCTTATCAGATGTGGCAGCAGTATTCGAAAAAGATGCAGAGCAACCCGCCGATCCATCTGCGTGACCTGCTCGACATCAAGCCCAAGGGTACGCCGGTGCCATTGGAGGAGGTGGAGAGCATCACCTCGATCCGCAAGCGTTTCGTGACGCCGGGCATGTCGCTGGGGGCGCTTTCCCCTGAGGCGCATAAGACGCTCAACGTGGCGATGAACCGCATCGGGGCGAAATCTGACAGCGGCGAGGGCGGCGAAGATCCGGCGCATTTCGTGCCGGAGGCTAATGGCGATAACCCAAGCGCCAAGATCAAACAGGTCGCCTCGGGCCGCTTTGGCGTGACGGCGGAATATCTGAACCAGTGCGAAGAGTTGGAGATCAAGGTCGCACAGGGCGCCAAGCCCGGCGAGGGTGGACAGCTTCCCGGCATGAAGGTCACCGACCTGATCGCGCGGCTGCGGCATTCGACCAAAGGCGTGACGCTGATCTCGCCCCCGCCGCACCACGATATCTACTCGATCGAAGACCTTGCGCAGCTGATCTATGACCTCAAGCAGATCAACCCGCGCTGCAAGGTGACGGTCAAGCTGGTGGCGTCGAGCGGTGTCGGCACGATTGCGGCGGGCGTGGCCAAGGCCAAGGCCGACATCATCCTGATTTCGGGCCACAACGGCGGCACCGGGGCCTCACCGGCGACCTCGATCAAATATGCGGGTCTGCCGTGGGAGATGGGCCTGACCGAGGCGCATCAGGTTCTGTCGATGAACAACCTGCGCGACCGGGTGACATTGCGCACCGACGGTGGCCTGCGCACTGGACGTGACATCGTCATGGCGGCGATGATGGGGGCCGAGGAATACGGCATCGGCACCGCCGCGTTGATTGCCATGGGCTGCATCATGGTCCGCCAGTGCCAGTCGAATACTTGCCCCGTGGGTGTTTGTACCCAAGACGAAGCCTTGCGCGGCAAGTTCACCGGCAATGCGGACAAAGTGGTGAACCTCATCACCTTCTACGCCACAGAGGTGCGGGAAATTCTCGCCAGCATCGGGGCGCGCAGCCTTGATGAAGTGATCGGGCGCGCGGACCTGTTGACGCAGGTCAGCCGAGGCTCGGCGCATCTGGATGATCTGGACCTTAACCCGCTGTTGATCACCGTCGATGGCGCACATGAGAACGTCTATGATCGCGACAAACCGCGTCAGGTGGTGCTTGATACGCTGGATGCGCAGATCGTCCGGGATGCCGCGCGTTTCCTTGAGGATGGTGAGAAGATGCAGCTGTCCTACGCCGTGCAGAACACGCACCGGACGGTCGGCACGCGGGTTTCGAGCCATATCGTGAAGCGCTTCGGTATGCGCAATTCCCTGCAGCCGGACCACCTGACTGTGAAGCTGACCGGGAGTGCCGGGCAATCGCTCGGCGCCTTCGCGGCTCCGGGGCTGAAGCTCGAAGTCTCGGGCGATGCCAACGACTATGTCGGCAAGGGTCTGTCGGGCGGTACGATTGTGGTGCGGCCTTCGATGGCGAGCCCAGTGGTGGCGTCGGAGAATACGATCATCGGCAACACGGTGCTTTATGGTGCGACGGCGGGCTACCTCTTTGCCGCGGGCCGGGCGGGCGAGCGTTTTGCGGTGCGCAACTCGGGGGCGCATGTGGTGATCGAAGGCTGCGGCAGCAACGGTTGTGAATATATGACCGGCGGTGTGGCGGTGATCTTGGGCGAGATCGGCGCGAACTTTGCCGCCGGGATGACCGGGGGGATGGCCTATCTCTATGACCCCGACGGGCTGGCGCCGAAGCTGATGAACGCCGAGACGATCGTGACCTGCCCGGTCAGCGTTGAGCATTGGTTGGACCAGTTGCACGGGCTGCTGGAGCGTCATGTCGCCGAGACCAACAGCCGCAAGGCCGCCGATATTCTTCAGCATTGGGAGACTGAGAAGCACAACTTCCTGCAGGTTTGCCCGAAGGAGATGTTGGTGCATCTGCCCGCGCCGCTGTCGGTGGAAGAGACGGCAGTTCCAGCGGAGTAACCTTTGCCCCGCGCGGCTCCGGTCGCGCGGGAGGGCCATCGCCTCCGGCTTGATTCCGGGCAAGGGTGGTTTTGAAAAACCTCTGCGCTACCTCTGCCTCTCCACGGGAGGCGGATCATGCGAAAAATTCTAGCGCTATTGCTGATAGTCACAGGCCTCAGCGCCTGCACCGACACCGCACCGCGTGGCGGGGGTGACATCCTCGTGCTGGGCGATTCCATCATGGCGTGGAATGGAGGCCGCTCCATCCCCGATGTCATTGCCAACCAAACGGGCCGCAGCGTCACCAGCCGTGCGGTTCCCGGCGCGCAGTTCGACAATGGCTCGACCATCGCCTCTGCCGTTGGCTTTGACATCCAGCAGCAGTTCCCCGGCGGGCGCTGGAACTGGGTGGTGGTGAATGGCGGTGCCAACGACCTGAGCGCCGATTGCGGCTGCGGGGCTTGCGGGGCTTCCGTGAATGCACTGATCTCACCGGACGGTCAAAGCGGCAGCATCCCCGCCTTCTTGCAACGCCTTCGTGCCCAGACCGGGGCGCAGGTCATGTGGATGGGCTATTACGCAGGCTCCGGCTCAGGCTCCTTTGCCGGATGCCGCGATGATCTGGTCGAAATCGAATCCCGCATCGCCACTTTCGCCGCAGGCCGCCCGGGAATCCATTTCGTCGATTCCGAAGACGTGATCGACCGGGGGGACCGCGGCCTTTTCGCCGGGGACAACGTGCATCCCTCCGCCCGTGGCTCTGCCCGGATCGGTGCCTACCTCGCTCAAGAAATCACAGCGCGCGAGAACCGTTCACAAAAACCCGCAGACGGCCTATAGCTGATCCATGGCGACACGGAAAAAGACCGCCCCCAAGGGCAAGAAATCGAGCAAGGCAAGCCCCCCGTTGAAGAAACGCGCGGGCCGCTGGGTGGTGCGCGCCTTAGCGCTGGCCTTTGTCTTGGCTGTGCTGCTGGTGCTGCTGTTCCGCTTCGTCAATCCGCCCACCGGGGTCTACATGCTTTCGGAATCGCGCCGTCTGGGTGGGGTGCAGCGCGACTGGGTGCCGCTTGAGCAGATCGCTCCCGTGATGGCCCGCGCGGCTGTCGCTGCAGAGGATGCGAATTTCTGCAATCACTGGGGCTTTGACATGCAGGCGATCCGCACCGCGATTGAAAACGGCTCGGCCCGTGGGGCGTCCACGATCAGCCAGCAGACGGTCAAGAACGTCTATCTTTGGCATGGCCGCTCGTGGCTGCGCAAAGCGCTTGAGGCCGGGATGACTCCGCTGGTCGAAACCCTATGGCCCAAGCGCCGGATCATTGAGGTCTATTTGAATGTGGCCGAGTTCGACGAAGGTGTCTTTGGCGTTGGTGCTGCGGCCCCGCATTACTTTGGCGTCGCGGCGGCAGACCTGAGCCCGACGCAGGCCGCCCGGCTTGCCGCGATCCTGCCCGACCCGAAAGAGCGTTCCGCCTCACGGCCCGGTGACTTTACCCGCAAGCGTACGGCCCAGATCATGGACGGGGCGGCGACCATCCGCGCGGACGGTCGTGCCGCTTGTTTCGAGAGTTGAAAATCTTCCCGCCAGCAGGCATGGAAGAGTGCAATCCCTTTAACCACACGGACTTTATATGACGGCTCGCTTGTTTCACGTTCCCTTGTCCCCCTTCTGTCGCAAGGTGCGGCTTAGCCTTGGGGAGAAGAAGATTGAGGTGGAACTGGTCGAGGAACGCTATTGGGAGCAAGACCCCGATTTCCTGCGCCGCAACCCGGCGGGCAAGGTGCCTGTGCTACGGCTTGACGGGATCATGATGGCGGAAAGCGCCGCGATCTGTGAGTATATCGAAGAGACCCGCCCCGAGGCATCATTGCTGCCCAGCGACCCGGTGCAGCGCTTGGAAGTGCGCCGTCTGGTCAGCTGGTTCGACGACAAATTCCACGACGAGGTGACCTCGAAACTGCTCTACGAGCGGGTCAACAAGAAGGTCACCAAACAGGGCTATCCGGACAGCAAGAACGTGAAGGCCGGGGCCAAGGCAATCAAATATCACCTCGACTATATGGCGTGGCTGCTGGATCACCGCCGCTGGCTGGCGGGTGACGTGATGACGCTGGCCGATTTCGCCGCCGCCGCGCATCTGTCCTCGCTCGACTATATCTCGGACGTGGATTGGAACCGCTCTGACGTGGTTAAGGACTGGTACGCCAAGATCAAATCGCGCCCAGCCTTTCGGTCGATCCTCGCCGATCAATTGCCGGGCTTCCCGCCGCCGGTGCATTACAACAACCTCGACTTCTGATGCCTGCCGCCCCCCGCGCCGAACCCGGGCCGGAGGCTCTCAAGGCGCGGGTGGTGGCTCGGGCGCTTGAGGAAGGCTTTGTCGCATGCCGCATTTGCCGCCCCGAAGACGTGCCCGAAATGCCCGAACGGCTGGCCCGCTTTGTCGAGGCGGGGTTTCACGGGCAGATGGGCTGGATGGAAGAGCGGATGCATTGGCGCGGCAATCCCGCAGCGCTCTGGCCCGAGGCGCGGTCGGTCATCATGCTGGCCGAAAGCTACACTCCCGACCATGATCCCCGCGCGGTGTTGGAGCATCCCGACAAGGGGGCGATCTCGGTCTATGCGCAGGGGCGTGACTACCACGATATCGTCAAGAAACGGCTGAAGCGGCTGGCGCGTTGGCTGATGGAGGAAGCCCGCGAGGCTGACCCTGAGGTGAAGGTTTTCGTCGATACCGCCCCGGTGCCGGAAAAGGCGCTGGCGCAGGCGGCGGGGCTCGGCTGGCAGGGCAAACATACCAATCTTCTCAGCCGAAAATTCGGCAATTGGGGCTTTTTAGGCTCTGTTTTCACCACGCTTGATCTCGCCCCCGATGCGCGGGAGGTCGATCACTGCGGGTCATGCCGCGCCTGCCTTGAGGCCTGTCCGACAGATGCCTTCCCCGCGCCCTATCAACTCGACGCGCGGCGCTGCATTTCCTATCTGACGATTGAGCATAAGGGGCCGGTCAATCTGGACCTGCGCGAAAAGATGGGCAACCGGATCTATGGCTGCGACGATTGCCTTGCCGCTTGCCCGTGGAACAAATTCGCCGTGGCGGCCAGTGATATGCGCTATCACGGCCCCGCGGTGCAGCCGGCGGATTTGGCAGAGTTGGCGGCGCTGGATGATACCGCGTTCCGCGCGCGCTATTCCGGCTCTCCGATCAAACGCATCGGGCGGGATCGCTTTGTGCGCAACGTGCTCTATGCCATCGGCAATTCCGGGCTGGCGCGGCTGCGCCCGGTGGCGCAATCTCTGACCGAAGATGCTGACCCCACCGTGGCCGATGCCGCACGTTGGGCGGCAGAGCGGTTGGCTTAGGAGGCACGCCCATGGCGGTGTTATTGGGTGTGGACACGGGCGGCACCTATACCGACGCGGTGCTGATCCGCGATGAGACAGAGGTGATCGCCGCGGCCAAAGCGCTGACGACCCGCGCCGATCTGGCTGTTGGCGTCGGCAATGCGGTCAGCGCGGTGCTGGCGCAGTCCGGCGTGGCGGCGGATCAGATCGCCATGGCATCGCTCTCAACCACGCTGGCGACCAACGCTCTGGTCGAGGGGCAGGGCGGCCGCGTGGCGCTGATCTATATCGGATTCCGTGCCCCTGATCTTGAGACGCATGGGCTGTCAGAGGCGCTGCGGGGTGACCCTTGCCTGCTGCTGGCTGGCGGTCACGACCATGCGGGAGCCGAGGTTGCACCCCTGGACGAAACAGCCCTAATTGCCTTTTTAGAGACGCATAGGGCCGATGTAAGCGGCTTTGCCGTGGCCAGCCAATTCGCCACGCGCAACCCTGCGCATGAACAGCGGGTCGCGGAACTGGTGGCAGAGGTCACGGGGCGTCCGGTGTCGGCATCTCACAATCTTTCAGCCAAGCTGAACGGGCCGAAGCGGGCGCTGACGGCTTTGCTGAACGCGCGGCTGATTGGCATGATCGACCGGCTGATTGGCCGGGCGGAGGATCAGTTGCGCAGCTTGGGCATCAGCGCCCCGATGATGGTGGTGCGCGGCGACGGTGCCTTGATGTCGAGCGCGCAGGCCCGCGAGCGCCCGATCGAGACCATTCTCAGCGGCCCTGCCGCGTCGCTCGTTGGCGCGCGCTGGTTGACCGGGGCAGAGACGGCGCTGGTGTCGGATATCGGCGGGACGACGACGGATGTAGCGCTGTTGCGCGACGGTCGCCCGGCGATTGATCCGGCGGGGGCGCAGGTTGGTCCCTATCGAACCATGGTCGAGGCGGTGGCGATGCGGACCCACGGCTTGGGCGGTGACAGCGAGGTGCATTTCACGTCCCAAGGTCTGACAGCGGGCGTGACACTTGGGCCGAAGCGGCTGCTGCCGGTCTCTCTCCTTGCGGTGGAGGCAGGCGAGGTGGTGCATAGAGCCTTGGACGCCCAACTGCGGCGGAGCGTGGTGGGGGAGCATGATGGCCGCTTTGTCCAGGCCGTGCCCGGTCAGGCGGTCGAAGGTCTGGCCCCGCGCGACTTGGTACTGCTGGAGCGGATCGGCACCGATGTCTGGCCCTTGGGCGACGTGCTTCGGAACCGGGTCGAACAGGGCGCTTTGGCCCGGCTGGTGGCGCGGGGGGTGGTGCAGGTGGCGGGGGTTACGCCCAGCGATGCGAGCCATGTGGCCGGGCATCTTTCGGCATGGGACAGCGCGGCTGCTCACAAGGCATTGGCGTTGTTCGGACGCAAGCGCGGCGGCTCGGGGCTGCGGTTCTGTCCCGAGCCTGAGAGCCTTGCGAAAATCATCATCGACCAACTGACCGATCAGACCGCTTTGGCCCTGTTAGAGACTGCTTTTGCCGAAGAATCCCCCGCCTTTGAACTGCCGCCCGAGATCTTGGCACGGCATGTTTTGATGCAGCGTGGCCTGTCGGGGCACCGCGGTGTGCTGCGGATTGACGCTGGTCTGAACTTGCCTGTCGTGGGCTTAGGCGCTTCGGCGGCGACCTACTACCCGGCGGTAGGAAAGAGACTGGGGAGCGAGATGATCCTGCCTGACCACGCCCATGTCGCCAATGCCATCGGTGCGGTGGTGGGGCGGGTGATCATGCGTGAAAGCGGCACCGTCACCGTCCCGCAAGAAGGGGTGTTTCGCGTTCATCTGGCCAATGGTCCACAGGATTTCCCGAGTGCCGAACGCGCTTTGGCCGAAGCAGAGACTGCTTTGACCGAAACCGCTAGCGCGCGGGCCGAGTCAGCCGGGGCCGCACAAATCGAGTGTCATGTGACGCGCGATATTTGTATGGCGGAGATTGAGGGGCGGGAGGTTTTTGTTGAGGCCGCGCTTACCGTCGAAGCCTCGGGGCGGCCGCGCGTTGCGGCGGGCTAACCCCCGGCGCGGGGCCGGGGGCAGCATTGTTACTCAGCCGCTGCGCGTTTGGGCAGCACCCAATCGGCGCGCGGGAAATGGCAGGTGTAGCCATTGGGCAAACGTTCCAGATAGTCTTGATGCTCTGGCTCCGCTTCCCAAAAATCGCCAACGGGTTCGATCTCGGTCACGACTTTGCCCGGCCACAGGCCAGAGGCTTCGACATCGGCGATGGTATCTTCGGCGACCGCTTTTTGTTCATCGTCGACATAGTAGATCGCGGAACGATAGCTCATCCCGCGGTCATTGCCCTGACGGTTCATCGTGGTGGGGTCGTGGATCTGAAAGAAGAACTCCAGCAACTCGCGGTAGGAGGTCTTTTCAGGGTCGAAGTTAATCTCGATCCCTTCGGCATGGGTGCCGTGGTTGCGGTAGGTCGCATTGGGCACGTCGCCGCCGGTATAGCCGACGCGGGTCGAGACCACACCGGGGCGGCGGCGGATCAGATCTTGCATCCCCCAGAAACAGCCACCGGCCAATACTGCGCGTTCGGTTGTCATGTCACATTCTCCACTTGGTTGAGATACTCGCCATAGCCTTCGGCTTCCATGTCGTCACGGTGGACGAAGCGCAAAGAGGCGGAGTTGATGCAATAACGCAGCCCGCCGCGATCCGGTGGGCCATCGGGAAAGACGTGGCCAAGGTGGCTGTCGCCGTGTTTGCTGCGCACCTCGGTGCGGACCATGCCGAGCGAGGCGTCTTCCAACTCTTCGACATAGGCAGGCACAATCGGTTTGGTAAAGCTCGGCCAGCCACAGCCGCTTTCGTATTTGTCACCGCTGGCGAACAAAGGCTCGCCCGAGACGATGTCGACGTAGATGCCCGGTTCTTTGTTGTTCAGGTATTTGCCGGTGCCGGGGCGTTCGGTGCCGCTGCGTTGGGTGACATGGAATTCTTCGGGGCTCAGCGCATCAATCGCGGCGTTGGTTTTCTCGTATTGGGGCATGGCGTCCTCCATTCATGGGCTTGGCCTATTAGATGGGGTGTGGCGGTGAAATTCAAAGGGTTTGCGGCTCACACTGGCGTTATGCTTTGCGTTGCCGCGAGATCTGCACCGCAAGGATGCCGCCTGCGATGATGGCAACGCCAAGGATGTCGCGCGGTCCCAGCGTTTCGCCCAGCAGCAGGGCCGCGATGGCCACGCCAAAGAACGGGTTGAGGAAGTGGAAGGTCGCCGCCCGCGTGGCGCCGATGCGGTTCACGAGCCAGAACCAGACCACGGTGGCGGCAAGGCCGGGCACGAGGCAGGTATAGGCGAAGGCGAGTGTCAGGCGTAGGCTGGGGTCGATGCGGGGTGTCTCAAACAGCAGGGTGGCGATGGAGAGGGCCACGCAGCCGACAAGCATTTGCAGGCCCACCACCATAAGGAAGTTGCCGCCCGATGTCGCGCCGCGCACAAGCAGGGTGGCCGCGGTGAGGGCCACCACGCCGATGGCGCAGAGGATGAGGCCATAGAGGTCGACTTGGCCACCCAAACGCGCGCCCATGATGATGGCGACGCCAATGACACCGGCAAACAGTCCCGCGATGCCCAAGGGGCGCAGCTTTTCGCCCAAAAACGCCCATGCGGCGAAGCCCACGAGAAGCGGCATGGTGGACGCGATGATCGCGGCGAGAGAAGCTTCGATCGTTTGCATGGCGATGAAGTTCAGGCCGAGGTAGACCGCGTTTTGCAGCACGCCGAAGATGATCGTCGCCCGCCACTGCGCGGGGGTGAGCCGCCAGCTTTGCCCCAAGGCCAGCGCGATGCCGACACCGATCAGGCCGGAGATCAGGTAGCGTAGAGAGAGGGCCAGCAGGGGCGAGGCGTCCATCACGATGATACGGGCAGAGGTGAAGGCCGAGGACCACATGACGGCAAAGGCCAGTCCCATGAGAATTGCGCGGATGTCCATGAGGTGCCTCCTGTGCTGAACTTGCTAAGCAATGGCGGGTTTGAAGGGGGAGGGCAAGGTGCGGAAAACTGGTAAGTATGCCACCCCGCCCGGAATCAAGCCGCAGGCGCCGGGCCATCGCCTGCCCGCCCGCCACGCCAGAGGCGTGCTGTGGTAGTTTGGGCGCACCGCTGGTGCGACCGGGTAGGCGATTTGTTGAGGTTAGGCGCGACATTGAGAGCGCACATCACGGCTGAGCCATAAAGTGGCAACGTCAGAAGGTTGGATCGCCGACCCGCGGGCAGGCGATGGCCCTCGTGGCCAACAAAAAAGGGCCGCCCAAGGGCGACCCTTCCGTAAACATTCAGCCAGTGGCTTACTCGTTCACGCTGTCCTTCAGCGCCTTCGCGATGGTCATCTTGACCACTTTGTCGGCGTCTTTCTTGAACTGCTCGCCAGTGGCGGGGTTGCGGACCATCCGCTCGGGGCGCTCACGGCAATAGATTTTGCCAACGCCCGGCAGGGTCACGGCACCGCCGGCGGACACTTCACGGGTGATCAGGTTGCAAACGGCGTCGAGCGCTGCGCCTGCGGATTTCTTGTCGGTGTCCATCTCTTCTGCCAGAGCAGCAACGAGCTGGGTCTTGGTCATCGGTTTTGCCATTTTATTCTCCTTAGACTGCCCGCTTTTTAGGGCCTCATGGCCGGAATGTAACGGTATGTTGTGGGATAACACAACGAATTGTGGCGCTATAAACGCGAAAACATGCGATTTTCCGCTGTTTTAACCCCTATAGGAACGCCGTTTCGTCGAAGGATCGAAGTTTCCGGCTGTGGATCCGCTCCAATGGCATACGTCGCAGCAGTTCCATGGCGCGAATGCCGATCATCAGATGGCGCGCGACTTGGGTCTTGTAGAAGTCCGAGGCCATGCCGGGCAGCTTCAACTCTCCGTGCAGCGGTTTGTCTGACACACACAGCAGCGTGCCATAGGGCACCCGGAAGCGATAACCGTTGGCCGCGATGGTGGCACTTTCCATATCCAGCGCCACGGCGCGGGATTGGCTTAACCGTTGCACCGGGCCGGATTGGTCGCGCAATTCCCAGTTGCGGTTGTCGATGGTGGCGACGGTGCCTGTGCGCATAATGCGCTTGAGCTCATAGCCCTCCAACTGCGTGACCTGCGCCACCGACTGCTCCAACGCGATCTGGATCTCGGCCAGCGCCGGGATCGGCACCCAGACGGGCAGGTCGTCATCCAGAACGTGATCCTCGCGCAGGTAGCCATGCGCCAGCACAAAGTCGCCCAGTGCCTGCGTATTGCGCAGCCCGGCACAGTGGCCGACCATCAGCCAAGCATGGGGGCGCAGCACGGCGATGTGGTCCGTCGCCGTTTTAGCGTTGGACGGGCCGACGCCAATATTGACCAGCGTGATGCCCGAACCGTCGGCGCGTTTCAGGTGGTAGGTCGGCATCTGCGGGGTCTTCAGCGTCTCGGCCAAAGGCGCATCGGGATCGGTGATCTCAGCATTGCCGGTGGAGACAAAGGCGGTATAGCCGCTCTCGGGGTCGCGCAGCATCTCGCGGGCGTATTGCTCGAACTCGGTCACATAGAACTGGTAGTTCGTAAACAGCACATGGGTCTGGAAATGCTCGGGGTCCGTGGCGGTGTAATGCGCCAGCCGGGCGAGGGAGTAATCGACCCGCTGCGCGGTAAAGGGCGCGAGCGGGCGCACGTCGTCCTCGGGCACATAGGTGCCGTTGACGATATCGTCATTGGTGGTCGACAGGTCCGGCACGTCAAAGACATCGCGCAGGGTGAAATCGGCAGCACCTTCCTGCGGCACGTTCAGCGCATTATCGCCGGACATGGCAAAATGCACCGGGATCGGCGTTGTCGAGGGGCCGACGATCACCGGCTGATCGTGGTTTTCGATCAACAGGCCGATTTGCTGGATCAGGTAGTTCCGAAACAGATCGGGCCGGGTGATCGTCGCGGCGAAGGTGCCGGGAGAGGAGACATGGCCGAAGGAAAGCCGCGTATCGACATGGGCGTAAGACGAGGTGCGAAACCGCAGTTCGGGATAAAAGGCACGCACGCGGGCATCGGGGGCCGAGGTCTCCATCGCCTTGGCAAAGGCATCATGCAGGAAGGTCGTGGCCTGCTGATAAAGTTCGGTCAGGCGGTCGACAGCAGCTGTCGCATCGCGGAAGCTTTCCGGGTTCGGGGTGTCCGGGGTTAGGATCGTTGTCATGTTTGCGGCTCTAACAATGGGATGATTTCAAATTTCTGCACATCGACCAGCCCAAGGTCGGAGATCCGCAACTCAGGGATCACCACAAGGGCCAAAAGCGAATGCTGCATATAGGCGTTGTTCAGCTTGCAGCCACAGTCGATCATCGCCTGCACAAGGGCTTTGGCATCGGCGGCGACCTCTGCGGCAGGGCGGTCTGACATCAGCCCGGCGATGGGCAGGGCGACAAGCGCCAGTTCCTCGCCCTCGCGGAAGATCGTGATGCCCCCGCCGACTTCGCGCAGCCGGTTGGCGGCCAGCGCCATCTGCTCGGCATCGGTGCCCACGACGATCATGTGGTGGCTGTCATGCGCCACGGTCGAGGCCATGGCCATGCGCCCCTCATAGCCGAATCCCGAGACGAAAGCGTTGGTCACCCTCCCGGTGGCGCGGTGGCGTTCGACCAGTGCGATCTGGCAAACCTCGCCAGTGCCCTGCACGCGGCCTTCGGTCACGGGCAGTTCAAACTTCAGCGCGCGTGTGGGCGCTTGGTTTTCGACTACGCCGATGACATTGGCGGTGACGGCGTTCGCGCCTTCGGGTGCGGCGATGTCGAAGTCATCGGCGCTCAGGTCTCGGGCCATGTTTACGGTCTGGCGAGCAGTGTTAGGCCAGTCGAAATGCGGGCAATCGACAAGGCATTTGCCATCTTCCGCCACCACGTCGCCGCGTGCGATCACCGTCTCTACCGGGAAGCTCGCAAGATCCGAGGTCAGGATCACATCAGCACGACGGCCCGGAGTGAGTGAGCCGATCTCCCGCTCCAACCCGAAATGCGTCGCGGTGTTGATCGTCGCCATTTGCAAGGCAATCAACGGATCGCAGCCGCAGTCGATGGCATGACGCACCACCCGGTTCATATGCCCTTCGTTGGTGATGGTGCCCGAGTGGCTGTCATCGGTGCACAGGATCATGTTGCGCGGATCGAGCCCCTTTTCGGTGATCGCGGTGATCTGTGTCTTTACGTCATACCACGCCGAGCCGAGCCGGATCATCGAGCGCATGCCCTGCCGCATCCGCGCCACCGCGTCGGCTTCGCAGGTGCCCTCATGGTCATCCGCCGGACCGCCCGCCACATAGGCGGCAAAGGCGGGGCCGAGGTCGGGCGAGGCGTAATGCCCGCCCACGGTCTTGCCCGCCCGCTGGGTCGCTGCAATCTCGGCCAGCATCTGCGGGTCGGCGTTGCTGACACCGGGGAAGTTCATCATCTCGCCCAAGCCCACGATGCCGGGCCATGCCATTGCTTCCGCCACGTCTTCGGCGGTGATCTCAAAACCCGTGGTTTCCAGCCCCGGGGCCGAAGGCGCGCAGGAGGGCATTTGCGTGAAGATGTTAATCGGCTGCGACAGCGCTTCGTCATGCATCATCCGCACGCCGTTCAGCCCCAGCACATTGGCGATCTCATGCGGATCGGTGAAGGCGGAAGTCGTGCCATGCGGGATCACCGCGCGGGCGAACTCCGCCGGGGTGAGCATGGTCGATTCAATATGCATATGCCCGTCGCAAAGACCGGGGACCATATAGCGGCCATTGGCCTCGATAATGCGGGTATCATCGCCGCGGCAGTGGCTGGCGTCCGGCCCGACAAAGGCGATGCGCCCGGCGGCGATGGCGATGTCGTGATCGGGCAGGCATTCGCGGGTGTGCACATTCACCCAAATGCCGCCGGTGATGATCGTATCGGCCGCGCGCCGCCCGGCGGCGACCTCGACCAATTGCGCGGCCACATCGGGCCAAGAGGGGAACGTTTTATCTGTCATGTCCAAAGGTGACATAGGGCCGGGGGAGGTTCAAGCGATCACGCCATCGGATAGGGCGCGCGATGTTGCCAGAACGCGCTGCTTGCGGCTAACTGGCGCGCAAGGCATTTACGGAACAATTATATGAATTTTCTCTTTGTGCACCAGAACATGCCCGGCCAATACCGGGAGTTGGTGCAATTGCTGGCGCAGGCGGGCGGGCATCGGATTTATTTTCTGACCCAGCGTCAGAACGCCCCAAAACTGCCCGGCGTCGAAACCCGGGTCTACCGCCCCCATCATCGGCCCGACGACAAAGCCTATGGCCTGTCGCGCGTGTGGGAAGAAGCCTCGGGCAATGGTTTCGGGGCCGTCAACGCGGCCCGGCAGATCGAAACGCAAGAGGGCTTTCGCCCCGACATCATCATCGGCCACGTCGGTTGGGGGGAGTTAAGCTTTTTCAAAGAGCTTTGGTCCGATGTGCCGATCATCGGCTATTTCGAGTATTACTATAACATGACCGGTGGGATGGTCGGTTTTGATCCAGCCGAGAAAATCTCGGCCCATGCGCCTTATCTTAACCATGCGCGCAATATCGTGCCGCTGGCCAATATCGAAACCGTCGATCTGGGCCACTGTCCGACCCATTGGCAACGTGACCGTTTCCCCGAAAGCTTTCACCGCAAGCTTTATGTCTGCCACGACGGCATCCGCACCGATCAGCTATTGCCCGACCCGGATGTTAGCCTGCGGTTGGGGCGTCTGGCCGAGCCCGTGACGCGCAAGGATGAGATCATCACCTATGTCGCGCGCAATCTGGAAAAGACGCGGGGCTTTCACACGATGATGCGCGCTCTGCCGCGTATCTTGGCCGAGCGGCCCACTGCGCGGGTGGTGATCGTCGGCGGCAATGAGGTGTCCTACGGCAAGCAAAGCGACCATCCCGGCGGGCTGCGCGGAGAGATGGCGGCAGAGCTGCAGGGCAAGGTCGATTGGGAGCGGGTGCATTTTGTGGGCAAAGTGCCATACCCCGATTTCAAGAAGCTTGTGCAGATCAGCCGCTGTCACATCTATCTGACGATGCCTTTTGTGCTGTCTTGGTCCCTGCTCGAAGCCATGTCGATGCAAGCGACGATCGTGGCCTCTGATGTGGCCCCGGTGCGCGAGGCGGTGAGCCATGGCAAGACCGGGCTGCTGGTGGATTTCTTTGACCCCGATGCGCTGGCGGCGCAGGTGGTGGAGGTGCTTGCCAATCCGCGGGACCACGCCCATCTCGGCCCGGCGGCGCGGGCGCATGTGGTTGAGCATTACGATTTCCTTACCCGCTGCCTGCCCGAACACCTCGCGCGGATCAGCGCATTGGTGCCCGACAGCAAACGGATCAGCTAGCCGGGATCAGTTGCCAAGGTTTCCAGCGGTGTTCACCAGCCCAAAGACCGATCCGACGAGGCCCAGAATGGTGCGCGTGTCCGACAGTGGGCTTTCGGTCGCAAGCACCAGATCGCCGGATTGAATGTGGAAATTCCGCGCCGAGAACAGCCCGTCAGATGTGGTCAGGTCCAGTGTGAACACCACCCGCGTGCGGCGCGGGCCGCGCACCCCGGCGCTGACCGCGCTGGCGGGGTATTCGCGCAGGATCAAAATGCCCTCGGGGTCGGCGCGGGATTCGTTCACCCCACCGATGATCGCCAGCGCATCCAGCGCAGAGACCTCATCGCGGTTAAAGGGAAACTGTGCCTCCCTTCCGGCGGCACCCAGCGACAGGAAGTAACGGCGGTCATCCTCGATGATCAGTTTGTCGCCCCCGATCAGCCGGGTATCAAGGCTGGGGTTTTCATAAAGCCGGTTGATCGACGTGGTATAGATGTTTGAGCCGCGCATCAGTTTGACCTGCGGGTTTTCGATGCCGCTTTGCACCCCGCCACCAGCCGAGATCGCCGCCAGCACCGTAAAGTTATTGTCGGGCATCAGGATGTTGCCGGGGCTGCTCACGCCGCTCACCAGATCGACGGAGTTGCTGCGCCCTTCGGTCATGGCCAGTTGCACCTGTGCCGAAGGCACGATCGTCTCAAGCCGACGCTGAAGCAATTGCCGCGCTGAATCCGGGGTCCGGCCCGAGACCTGAACCTTGCCGATATAGGGCATGAAAATCGTCCCGCTCTCCGAGACGCGAATGCCGGACAGGGTGGCAACCTGTTGGCTTGGTGAAGTCAGCAGCGAGTTGTCGCTGCTGTCCCAAACCAGAATGTCCAGCCGATCACCGGGGCGGATGACTTGGGCGTTCGACCCTCGGCTGGCACCGATCCAGCCATGGCGTCTTTCGCCGGTGCGGGGCCACTGAGCAACACTGGGCAGGAAGGCACGGGTGACGGGGTAAACGGCGATATCGGCATCCGGCGCGGCCGCTTCCTCGGTGACTTCTTTTTGGATGGCTGCACCACGTGGAAGGTTGCTGCATGCCGCCAGCGAGAAGGTCATCAGGGCCAAGAGGAACAGTTTGCTCAGGTGCTTCATGAGATGCGCAGTCGCTTTCTGGTGTTTCACCGGTAAACCGGGGTACTTGTGCCTGTATGCAGTGTTAATTGGCGGCTTGCAAAGGATGTTGTAAACCCGGCCCCCATCCGAAATTCTAGTCCCTCAGGATAGAGGCTGAACCTATGGCGTCAATGACTACAAAAGACAGCGCGGTTTCAAGCGGCCGGGCGGATTTTGACGGGGTTCTCTTGCTGGGCGCGACGGGGCGTTTGGGCAGCATGCTGCGCCGTCATTGGCCTGAACCGGAGGCTCTGCGCAGCCAGTCGCGTCAGCCACGACCCGGATTTTACAATTTCGATCTGCCAGCAGCGGGAGAGGGGCCAAGCGATGCGGCGATTTCCGCCGCGCGTGGGGCGCGGGCGGTGATCGCTTTGGCCGGGGTGACCCCGGCCCGGGCGGGGGCCTGCGGCGCAGCGCTGGAGGATAACGTCACCCTCGCCCTCGCCGCGCTGAAACTGGCAGAGGCGGCGGCGGTCCCCCGGTTTTTTGTTGCCTCTTCCGCAGCGGTCTATGGCGCGCAAGACGGCCCCCTGCGAGAGGATATGCCCTGCGCTCCGCTTTCGGAGTACGGCAGGCAGAAGCTGGCGATGGAACAGGCGGTGCGAGAAGCGCAAGGCAAGACTGCCGTCACCGCGCTGCGGATCGGCAATGTGGCCGGTGCGGATGCGATCCTTGGCGGTTGGCAACCGAAAATGCAGATTGATTGCTTCCCCGATGGCGCCACGCCAAGCCGCAGCTACATCGGGCCGGTGACCTTGGCGCGGGTGCTCTGCGCGCTCTGCCATGTGGACGACCTGCCGACCGTTTTGAATATCGCGGCCCCCGGCGCGGTGCAAATGGGGGCACTGCTCGATGCGGCGGGGCTGGCGTGGCAGCCCAAACCGGCCCCGGCCACCGCCATTCCTGAGGTGCGGCTGGATACGAATGCGCTTGAATGCCACGTCGATTTCACGCCAGAAACTCAAACGCCCGCCGGTTTGGTACGTGAATGGCAGCAGGATACGAATAAACGATGAAGACCCTTCAATGACGTGGCGCAAGCGCATCTTCGATCTGTTCTTCGCCAGCCTGCTTGTCATCATCTTGGGGCCGATCCTGCTGGGGTTGCTGGTCTGGCTGCTGCTGAAAGAGGGGCGGCCCCTTTTTCATGTGGCCGAGCGGATGAAAGCGCCTGAGCAGAGTTTCAACCTTTGGAAACTGCGTACGATGACCGTGGCAGAGAAGGATCAGGGCGTATCGGGCGGCAACAAGGCCGCGCGGATCACTCCCACCGGCGCATGGCTCAGGGCGCGGCGCTTGGATGAGTTTCCCCAGCTTTGGAATATCCTGCGCGGCGATCTAAGCTTTGTCGGCCCGCGTCCGCCGCTGCGCGAATATGTGGAGCGTTTTCCCAAGGTCTATGCCGAGGTTCTGAAATCCCGGCCTGGCGTGACGGGGTTGGCCACGATCCGGTTTCACAAACACGAAGAACGGCTGTTGTCGCGCTGCGAGACCCCGGAAGAGACCGACCGTGTCTATTGTCGCATCTGCGTCCCGCGCAAAGCCCAACTTGATCTGATATATCAGCGCCATCAAAGCACGTGTTACGACTTTGATCTGGTGTTTCAAACTATTAGCAACCTCTTTAGGCGCAGATGAGGTTTGCGGTGGTTCGCAACATGACCGGGGGCAGATTAGTTAAGAATTGGTGTTTTTTACGAAATCATGGCATTGTCTGCTGAAAATTTAAGCGAATCCGGGTTCGATTGGTGACACCTTGAGCGCTATTTACTGTTTTTACGCTTGTTGGTGCTCAGAAAGAGCTTCATGGACGGAAGAGAGCTACTAATACGTATCGGGCGCATCGCGGTCGCTAATATACACGTAGACAGGAGACGGCGCATGCTGAGCATCATCAAGTCGCTGACCAAGCGGCAAAAGCGCGTGATCATGCTGGCGCTCGACTCCCTTTTGATCGTTGTTTCCACAATTGCCGCCTTGGCTGTGCGCGGGCTGCCTGAGCACCTTCTCGAAACACTCGCCAACTATGCTCCGGTTCTACCGCTTACTCTGATCGTTGGTGTGCTCGTATCGATCCGTTTGGGGGTCTGTAGCACACAATTGAACGCCTATGAGACCGCAGCGGTCGGTAGCACCGCAATTTTGGGGACCACCCTAGCGGGCGTATCCCTGGTTGGCGCGTCCCTTCTGGGGCTGGATTTCCCGCTGGGCGTGCATGTCATGTTCGGGGCGATCTTTTTCTCTCTGGTGGTGCTGTCGCGGGTAATCTTGTTGCATATCGTGCTGCAAATCTACCGAACCGGCGACGCGCGCTGCCGTGTTCTGATCTATGGCGCGGGCACCACGGGGACACAGCTGGTCTCGGCGCTGCGCGGCCATGAAACGATTGAGCCTATCGCCTTTGTCGATGACAACATTGCGCTGCAGGGGCTCAACGTCTCAAAACTGCCGGTCTATTCCTCGCGCGGCATCGCTGAACTTGTCGTCGAAAAGCAGATCGACCGCGTGTTGCTGGCCGTGCCCTCGCTAAGCACCCCCAAGCAGGCGCAGATCGCCCGACGGTTGGAGAAGCTGGGTCTGGAGGTGCAGACCCTTCCGTCCTTCGCGCAGCTGATCGGCGAAGAGGCTTTGGTCGACAAGCTTTCCCCCGTTTCTCCGCGTCGATTCCTGAACCGCGATGAAATCACCCCTTTGATCAACGAAGGCGGAGAGAGCTATGCCGGTAAGGTGGTTTTCGTCTCTGGTGCGGGCGGCTCCATCGGGTCGGAGCTTTGCCGTCAGGTTCTGCTTTGTCGGCCCACCAAACTGGTGCTTTTCGAACTAAGCGAACTGGCCCTCTACAACGCCGACATGGAGATCCGGCAGTTGGCCGAGGGCAGCGACATCGAAATCATCTCGGTCCTGGGTACGGTTACGGATACCCGGCAGCTGCGCAAAGTGCTGTCGCAGCACGGGGTCAATGTGATCCTTCATGCCGCGGCCTATAAACATGTCCCGCTGGTCGAGGCGAACCCGCTCTCAGGGCTGGTGAACAATGTTCTGGGCACACAGGCGCTGGCCGAGCAGGCCGCCCGCGCGGGCGTGGAGCGTTTCATTCTGGTATCGACCGACAAGGCCGTGCGCCCGACCAATATCATGGGCGGGTCCAAGCGGCTTGCCGAACTCGTCATTCAGGATATGGCGCGCAAATATGGCGGCGAGGGCGGTGTCATCTATTCCATGGTCCGCTTTGGCAATGTGTTGGGGTCGTCCGGGTCTGTCGTGCCGCTGTTTCAAGAGCAGGTTAGCCGCGGTGGCCCGTTGACGGTGACGGATCGGGGCGTGGCGCGCTACTTTATGACGGTGGAAGAGGCCGTGCGTCTGGTCTTGCAGGCCGGATCGTTGGCCCAAGGGGGCGAGGTTTTTGTTCTGGACATGGGCAAGCCCGTGCCCATCTTGAAACTTGCGCGGCAAGTGATTGAAACGGCCGGATACACCGTTCGAGACGAAGACAACCCCGATGGCGATATCGAGATCGAGATCACCGGCCTGCGCCCCGGCGAGAAGATGACAGAGGAGCTGACGCTGAGCGGTTTGCTTATCAACACGGCGCATCCCAAGATCTATTCCGCGCGGGAAAACGGATTGAACGAACTGGAAATCGCCTCGGTCCTGCGGGACTTGCGCGAAGCACTTGTCGCCAATGACGAAGATCTGGCCCGTCAGGTTGTCTACCGCTGGGTCGAAGGCTTCGCCCCGTCCGAGGCGCTGAGAAAATCCTCCTGACCGGACCGTTACATGTCGCGATATTGCCGCGGTCGCGGCGCGCGGCAAAACGGTGGCGGGACAGAGATTGATTTGCAGGGGCTGTCCGTGCCAAATCTAGCCAACAATATCGCAGGTAAGGGGCGCTTTGTGGATCAGCGGACGAAAACAGGAATGCGTAGGCTGAACCGTGGGCCGCTGGTGTCGATGCTCTTGGCGGGGGTGGCGCTGCCCGGTGTTGCGCTGGCTGATCCGACCTACGACATCTTTGAAACCCCCGAGCGTCCTTCGCTCAACTTTTACGGCTCGCCGGGTCTGGTCGATATGCCAACCGCTCATGCGCTGCCGGACGGGCAGCTTGCCATCGGGGTCTCAAACTTTGCAGGTATGACGCGCACCACCTTGACCTTTCAGGCCACACCGCGCCTGTCGGCCAGCTTTCGCTACGTTGGAATTCGGGATTGGACCGATGTCGTTCCCGGCAATTTCGATACCTATCGCGACCGAAGCTTTGACCTGCGCTATATGCTGAAAAAGGAAGACGCTTTCTGGCCTGCGATCACCGTAGGTCTGCAGGATTTCGCAGGCACTGGGATTTACGCGGGGGAATATGTCGTCGCGACCAAGACTTTCGACAACACGCTGCTGCCCGGGCGCGTCAAGGTGACCGGCGGTCTGGGGTGGGGGCGTCTGGGCAGCCACGGCAGCATCGGTGCGCCCTTTGGTGGCAACCGCGGCTCTTTTGTCGGGGGCAGCACGGGGGGGCAAACCTTCGTTTGATCAATGGTTTCGCGGGTCGGCTGCGCCCTTCGCCGGGGTAGAGTGGGCGGTGAATGACCGTTGGACCCTCAAGGCGGAATACAGTTCCGACGCCTATGAGACCGAAGACGGCTCGCGCGAGATCTTTACCCGTAAATCGCAGTTCAACTTCGGCACCGAATACCAATATTCCGACGGGCTGCGGTTGGGGGCCTATTATCTCTATGGGTCCGAGATCGGGGTGAACCTGCAATACCAGTTGAACCCCCGCAAGCCGCTGACGCCGGTCAAGATTACCCCGGTCGCGCCGCTCAAGGTACGCCCCAGCCGCGCCACCTCTCCGGCGGCTTGGGATACGCAATGGGCCGCCAGCACCAACCAGCAGCGCAGCCTGCGCGATCAGGTGAAAGAGGTACTGGATGCCAGCGGTCTTTCCCTCGTGGCGCTGACGCTTGATTCCGCGAAGGCCGAGTTGCGGTTGCGCAATGACCGGTATCAGGCCCCGGCGGTCGCTGTGGGGCGTGGTGCGCGCGCACTGGCGTGGGTGCTGCCCGCCTCGGTTGAGACCTTCCGCGTCGTCTTGGTCGAAGAGGGTTTGGCGCAATCCGCCGTGACCCTGCGCCGCTCTGACCTTGAGGCTTTGGAGTTTGACCCGCAGGCCGCTGACGCGCTGCTGGCGGTGGCAGGCATCGGTGAGGCCACTCCCCGGCTGCCCGGCGCGATGGAAAATGACGACCTCTACCCGGATTTCGCCTGGTCCATCGGCCCCTATCTGTCACCCAGCTATTTCGACCCGGAAGAGCCGGTTCGCCTGGATGGCGGCGTGGAGGTCACGGCCAGCTATCGCCCCGCGCCGGGCTGGACCGTCGCAGGCGGTCTGAAGCACCGTCTTTTTGGCTCTGTGGGCGATAAGACGACGCCGAGCAATTCAAGGCTTCCGACCGTCCGTACTGAGGGGCCGCGCTATGCCCGCGAAGGCGAGACGATCATCGACAATGCCTATGTGAGCAAGCAATGGAAGCCCGGAAATGACCTCTATGCGCGGGTCACGGCAGGCTATCTTGAACGGATGTTCGGAGGCGTCTCGGCCGAATTGCTGTGGAAACCCGTGAACAGCAATCTCGCTCTTGGGGTCGAGGCGAATTACGTGAAGCAGCGCGATTACGACGGTGCTTTGGGCTTTCTCGATTACAGCGTGGCGACGGGCCATGTCTCGGCCTATTACGCCTTTGGCGGCGGCTATCATGGTCAATTGGACGTGGGCCGCTATCTGGCCGGTGATGTCGGTGCGACCGTGACCCTGACGCGCGAATTTACCAACGGCTGGAAGGTCGGCGGCTTTTTCACCATCACGGATGTCTCGGCCGAAGAGTTTGGCGAGGGGTCTTTTGAAAAGGGCATCAACCTGACGATCCCCATCGGTTGGTTCTTGGGCGAGCCGGACAAACGCAGCGTGTCTACCACGATCCGACCGATCCAGCGGGATGGCGGGGCGCGGCTTCAGGTGCCGGGCCGGCTTTATGAACAGGTGCGCAGTGGCCATCGCAATTCACTGGAAGATCAATGGTCGAGGGTCTGGGAATGAAGCATTTTGCAACCGGTCTTTTGTTGATCGCCAGCCTTACCCTGAGCGCCTGCGCGGGCGGAGGGCGCGAAGAGGAACGCAGCCCGCTGTTTAGCGCGGGCAGCACGTTGTTTAGCATTCTCAAAGACCGCACCGGGCCCGAGGCGCCAGCCAAGGGGCGGGTGACAGTGACCCGCACGCTGCTGGATCAGACGCCCGGCGCGGTCATGCAGGTGGTGCCGGAAAACACCGGGCTGCAGGACTTTCTGAAACGTGTCGCTCGGCGGTCTGATGGCACGCCGGGGATGGTCGAGGTCTGGCAATCCACGGATCAGGCTCAGATTGTCCTGCGCGAAGGCGTGCTGGTTGGCACCAAGGGGCTTGGTGGCGATATGCGCTCGGCCCAAGCGCAAACGGTGATCGCGGCGCTAGACGGGCAGGGTGGCGGCGGCGAAAGGCTGATCACGCTGGCGCGGCTGGATGGCACGGCACAGACGGTGCCCTTTGCCTGCGATGTAACCCATCTGGGGCCGGAAACGATCCAGATCGTGGACCGTCGCCTGTCCGTGCGTCATTTCCGTGAGGATTGCGTCTATGGCACAACGACCTTCAGCAATGACTATTGGGCCGAGGTCGGTACCGGCAAACTCCGCCGTTCGCGGCAATGGGCCGGGCCGCAATTCGGCTATATGGCGATCGACCTTTTGAAAGATTAAAATCTCCGCTTGGCGCTTGTGATCGCAGCCCGCGCGGGCCACTTTGGCGAGATGGATAAAACGCTTCTTTCCCTTGGGCATGGCTATAGCGCGCGCGCATTGGCCGCCCGGTTGATCCCGCAGGGCTGGCGCATCATCGGCACCACGCGCAGCCCCGAAAAGCTTAAAGAGATTGCCGCGACGGGGGTGGAGCCGATGCTCTGGCCCGGCGACGATCTGAGCCCGCTTTTGCAAAAGGTGCCGAACCTGCTGGTCTCTGCCGGGCCGGGGCCGGAGGGCGATCCGGTCCTGCTGGAGTTGCAGGATCAGGTCACCGCTGCTGCCCCGCATCTGCGGTGGGCGGGCTATCTGTCGACCACGGGCGTCTACGGAGACCACGGCGGCGATTGGGTGGACGAGACCACGCCGCTCGCCCCCTCCACCCGACGCGGCGCGGCGCGGGTGCAGGCCGAGGCGGCATGGGGCGCGATCCCCGGACTGCCGCTGCATATCTTTCGGCTGGCGGGCATCTACGGCCCCGGACGCGGGCCATTTGCCAAGGTGCGCAAGGGCACGGCGCGGCGCATCATCAAGCAGGGCCAAGTCTTTTCGCGGATCCATGTGGAGGATATCGCCCAAGCGCTGGAATTGTCGTTGGCAAAACCGCAGCCGGGGGCGATCTACAACCTGTGTGATGACGACCCCGCTCCGCCCCAAGATGTGATCGGCCACGCTGCCGCTCTTTTGGGCCTGCCCTTGCCCCCGGCGGTGAACTTCGACGAGGCCGAGATGACCCCCATGGCCCGCAGCTTTTATGCGGAGAGCAAGAAGGTCCGGAACGATCACGCCAAGGCGGCGTTGGGCTGGCAACCGATCTACCCTGATTATCGCTCGGGTCTGGCCGCGCTGCTGGGGGCGGATGACTGAACCCGTGGCACCGCCCGAGGCACCGAATGCGTCAAGACGAACACACGTTGGCCTATCTGCTCGACAGTATGGAGCGCGCGGCAGAGAAGGAGACGGTATCGATCAACGATGTGCTGCATGAGATCGGCGACCGTTCCATCACACCGCTGATCCTGATTGTCGCCTTGTTGCTGGTCTCGCCCCTATCGGGGATTCCCGGCGTCTCGACCCTTGCGGCAGTGACGATCATCCTTTTGGCGGTGCAGGCCGTTACCGGGCGGCGCAGGCTTTGGATGCCGCAGTTTCTGTTGCGGCGTGAAGTGGCGGGCCATCGGTTGAGCGGCTGCGTGCGCTTTTTGCGCCGTCCTTGCGCCTTTGTCGACGGGCGCTGCAAGCCGCGTCTTCAGTTCCTCACCACCGGCCCGATGCGGTTCATCACGCTTGTCGTGGTCACGATCATCCCGCTCGGCTGGCCCTTTATGGAGGTCTTGCCGATGATGTCATCGCTCGGCGCTGCCACCGTGGCGCTGCTGGTGTTCGGCCTTTTTACCCGCGACGGGCTGTTTGTGCTTTTGGGCTATCTCTGCGTGGCGATCACGCTGAGCGCGGGCGCCCTGCTGGTGCTGACCGCCGCCAGCAGCTAGGCGCGCTGCGCGTCCAGATCGCCGATGCCGAGCACCTCAAGGACTTTGGCGATGATCTGTTCCGCGTTCATCCCGGCCACCGCATACATATCCGCCGGGCTGGCCTGATCGATGAAAGTATCGGGCAGCACCATGGAGCGGAATTTTAGCCCCTTATCAAAGACAGCTTCATCCGCCAGCAGTTGCGCCACATGGCTGCCAAAGCCGCCCACGGCACCCTCTTCGATGGTGATCAGTGCTTCGTGGTCTTCGGCCAGTTTCAGGATCATGTCGCGGTCCAGCGGCTTGGCGAAACGCGCATCGGCGATGGTGGGGGTGATGCCCTTGGCCGCAAGCTGCTCTGCCGCTTTCTCAACTTCTTCGAGCCGCGTGCCAAAGGACAAGAGCGCAACCTTGCTGCCCTCCCGGATCATCCGGCCCTTGCCGATTTCCAGTGGCGTGCCGCGCTCTGGCATCTCGACCCCGCGCCCTTCGCCGCGCGGATAGCGGAAGGCGATGGGGCCTTCGTCATGGGCAGCGGCGGTGGCGACCATATGGCGCAACTCGGCCTCGTCCGCGGCGGCCATCACCACGAAACCCGGCAGGTTGGCAAGGAAGGCCACGTCGAATGCGCCCGCGTGCGTTGGCCCATCGGCCCCCACCAGCCCGGCGCGGTCGATGGCGAAGCGCACGGGCAGACGCTGAATTGCGACATCATGCACGACTTGGTCGTAACCGCGTTGCAGGAAGGTGGAATACATCGCGCAGAAGGGTTTCATCCCCGCCGCCGCCAGCCCCGCGCAAAAGGTCACGCCGTGCTGTTCGGCGATGCCCACGTCAAAGCAACGGCTGGGGTAGCGTTCGGCGAAAAGGTCCAACCCGGTGCCGTCGGGCATCGCGGCGGTCACGGCGCAGATCTTGTCATCCACAGCAGCCTCAGCCAGCAGGCTGTCGGCGAAAACGCGGGTATAGCTCGGCGCGTTGGAGGGGGCTTTCTTTTGCTCGCCCGTCACCACGTTGAACTTGGCCGTGGCATGGCCCCGGTCGCGCGCGGCCTCGGCGGGGCCATAGCCCTTGCCCTTTTGGGTCTGGATGTGGATCAGGATCGGCCCCGTCGCACGTTGGTGCACGGTGCGCAGCACGGGCAGCAACTGGTCCATGTCGTGCCCGTTGATCGGGCCGAGGTAGGAAAAGCCGAGGTTCTCGAACAGGGTGCCGCCGACGGCCATGCCCTTGAGCATATCCTTGGCGCGTTTCGCGCCTTCGCGGAACGGTTCGGGCAACAGGCTCACCGCGCCTTTGGCGGCGGCTTTGAAGTCCTGAAACGGCGCTTCGGCGTAGAGGCGGCTGAGGTAGCTTGACATCGCGCCCACGGGCGGGGCGATGGACATCTCGTTGTCGTTGAGGATGACGATCAGCCGTTTTTTCAGATCGCCTGCATTGTTGAGCGCCTCATAGGCCATGCCCGCGCTCATCGCGCCGTCGCCGATCACGGCAATCGCGTCGCCCAGTCCTTCGGGGATCACGCCGCCCAGATCGCGGCCCACGGCAAAGCCGAGCGCAGCCGAGATCGAGGTCGAGCTATGCGCCGCGCCGAAGGGGTCGTAGGGGGATTCGCTGCGTTTGGTGAAGCCCGACAACCCGTCCTTCATCCGCAGGCTGCGAATACGGTCGCGGCGTTCGGTGAGGATTTTATGCGGGTAGCATTGGTGGCTGACGTCCCAGATGATCTTGTCGCGCGGGGTGTCAAAGACCGCATGCAGCGCCACGGTCAGCTCCACCACGCCAAGCCCTGCGCCCAAGTGTCCGCCGGTTTCCGACACGGCCGAGATCGTCTCGGCCCGCAACTCGCGCGCGACTTGGGTCAGTTCGGCATCGGACAGGCGTTTCAGGTCCGCAGGGCGGGTGACCTGATCAAGCAGGGGGGTGGCGGGTTTGTCACTCATCGGGGCCTCTCTGGTGCCGCATTGGCGCATGTGCCGCCCGGCTAGCTGTCGCGGGCAATAACGAAGGCAGCAGCGGCTCGCAAGCTCTGCGCCTCTGGTCCATATTCAGATAGGGCGTCACAGGCCATGTCCACCAATTCGGCGGCGCGGGTCTTGGCCCCGGCCAGACCGAGGTGGGACACAAAGGTTGCTTTGCCCGCTGCGTCGTCTTTGCCCACGGCTTTGCCCACGGTCTCGGCGTCGCCTTCGACATCGAGAATATCATCAGCGATTTGAAAGGCGAGGCCAAGGTGTTTGGCATATTGGCCAAGCGCCGTGGCATCGGCCCCGGCCATGCGCGGCCCGGCCATGGCGGACCATTCGATCAAAGCGCCGGTCTTGCCTGCCTGAAGCGCCGTAATCTCGGCCAGCGACAATGGGGTGGGCGCGGTCTCGGCGGCGATGTCCAGCGCTTGACCGCCGACCATGCCGCCGACGCCTGCCGTTTGGGCGAGGCTCGTCATCAAGGCCAGCCGCGCCTCTGCAGGGCAGGCCACTTGCCCAAGCAGTTCAAAGGCCAGCGTTTGCAGCGCATCCCCAGCGAGAACGGCGGTCGCCTCATCCCATTTGCGGTGCACCGTGGGCTGGCCCCGGCGCAGGTCGTCGTCGTCCATACAGGGCAGATCGTCATGCACCAGCGAATAGGCGTGCAGCGCCTCAATCGCGCCCGCGGCTGGGGCGGCCATGCCGGGGGCGATGCCATGCAGCCGCGCAGATTCGATCACCAGAAAGGCGCGCAGCCCTTTGCCACCGCCGCAGGCATAGCGCATCGCCTCGGCCACCGCGCCTTTGCGCTCGGCCAAGGCCGCTTCGATCTGCGCCTGTGCCAGATCACGGGCATGGGCAAGCGCCTCTGCCAAGGGATGGGGGGTGGGCTGGAAGGTCATGCAGCCGGTCAAAGCCCTTCGACGGGTTTCAGCCCATTGGGGTTGCCATCACCATCAAGGGTGATCGCGGCGACCTTTTCCTCGGCCTCTTTCAGCTTGGTTTCACAGCGCGCCTTAAGCTTGGCCCCGCGTTCGTAAAGCGCGATGCTTTCGTCCAATGCGACATTACCGTTTTCAAGCTGGCCCAAAACTTTCTCAAGCTCGGCCATGGCGGTCTCAAAGTTCATCTCTTCTACGGGTGTGTCAGACATTGCGCGCCTCGTTGGTCGGAATTTCGCGCGACAATAGTGCTTCGCGCCGGGCATTGCCAGCGGGCTGGCATTATGAATTTTACCTATGTGTTTCGCTAAAGGGTCGGGTCAGTCCGGGGCCAGCATATAGCCCGCGCCGCGCACGGTTTGGAGGTATTGCGGCTGTTTCGGATCGCTTTCGATCTTGCGGCGCAGGCGGGTGATCTGAACATCAACCGCGCGTTCCTGCGCTTGACCCCGGTCGCGGCCCAATTCTTCGACCAGTTTGGACCGGCTGAGCGCGACACCGGGCTGGGCGGAGAAGATCTTCATCAGTTGCACTTCGGTCGCGGTGAGGCGCACCAGATCGTCGCCCTGCCACATCTCACCCCGCTCCATGTCATAGCGGATCACGCCGAGCGACAGCACTTTTGGCGCGGCGTCGGCGGCGCTTGTGTCGGGCATCCGGCGCAGGATCGCGTTGATGCGCAGGAGCAGTTCCTTGGGCTCAAAGGGTTTGGGCAGGTAATCATCGGCCCCGGCTTCCAACCCTTCGATACGGTTATCGGTCTCGCCCTTGGCGGTCAGCAGCAGGATCGGCGTTTGCAGGGTTTCGCGCAGGGATCGGGTCAGCGCCATGCCGTCTTCGCCGGGCATCATTACGTCGAGCACGATTAGGTCAAACTCTAACCCCGCCAGCACCCGGCGCGCATGGGCAGCGTCGCGGGCCGTGCTGACCAGAAAGCCGTGCCGCATCAGGAATTTTTTCAATAGGCTACGGATGCGCTCATCGTCGTCGACAACCAGCAGGTGCGCGTCAAGTTCGTTCATGGGGCGCTTTCGCGCAGCCGGTCAAAGCTCTGGCGCATCTCGGGGTCCATCATGGCCTCCAATACCGTTCTAAAACCGGCCACGGCTTCGGGCCCGGCGGTGCGAAAGGCCAGCCGCATCCTTGCGCGCTGCGCATCGGAAAGCTCCTGTTCCAGCTTGCGACCTTCGTCGGTCAGAAACAGATGCCGCTCGCGCTTGTCATTGCGGCCAACCTTGCTTTGCACCAGACCATCGGCGATCAGCGTGCGCAAGACACGGTTGAGCGATTGTTTCGTGACCCCAAGGATGTTGAGCAGGTTGTTCACGGTTGTGCCCGGCGCGCGGTTGATAAAGTGGATGGCGCGGTGATGCGCGCGGCCATAGGCCATATCGGCCAGAATCCTGTCGGGATCGGCAGTGAAACCGCGATAGGCGAAGAACATCGCCTCGATCCCCTGCCGCAGTTGTTCGTCGGTCAAAAACAGCAGGCTGTCGCCGCTGCTAGGGGCCATCATCCGCCCGTCAGCCATAGTATATCTCAATCTCTCTCGGGCCTGTTGGGGATCAGTTTACGTCAGCGTTGTTGACATTCCAATAGTGAAAGGCTATCGAATCCCGTGTTTTGCGCAATTAAATGTCTGCATCTGCCGATTTTTGCGCAATTTTTGAAAAGATAGCGCGTCATTTGGGAGGGAAACACCATGGCAGGCGGATATGACAACCGAGATGGGTACATCTGGATGGATGGCAAAATGGTGGATTGGCGCGATGCCAATGTCCATATCCTGACCCATGCGATGCACTATGCGTCTTCGGTGTTCGAGGGCGAGCGCGCCTATAACGGCAAGGTTTTCAAAAGCCGTGAGCATTCCGAGCGTCTGAAGCGTTCGGCCGAAATGATCGACTTTAAAATCCCCTACACGATTGACGAGATCGAAGCCGCCAAGGCCGAAGTCCTTGCCGCCTCTGGCCTGCAAGACGCCTATGTGCGCGCAGTTGCCTGGCGCGGTGTGGGCGAAGACATGGGTGTCGCCTCGGCCCGCAACCCGGTGCGCTTGGCCATCGCGGCATGGGAATGGGGTGCCTATTACGGCGATGCCAAGATGAAGGGCGCCAAGCTCGACATCTCCAAATGGAAGCGCCCCTCGCCTGAGACGATCCCAAGCCACGCCAAGGCCGCGGGTCTTTATATGATCTGCACCATGTCCAAACATGCGGCTGAGGCCAAAGGCTGTTCCGACGCGATGATGTATGACTACCGCGGCTATGTGGCCGAAGCGACGGGCGCGAATATCTTCTTCGTCAAGGATGGCGAAGTGCACACGCCGACGCCCGATTGCTTCCTCAACGGCATCACCCGTCAGACCGTCATCGGCATGTTGAAAGACAAGGGCATCACCGTCCACGAGCGCCACATCATGCCCGAGGAACTCGAAGGCTTTGAGCAGTGCTGGCTGACCGGCACCGCCGCCGAAGTGACCCCGGTGGGCCAGATCGGCGACTGGAAGTTCGAGGTCGGCGCGCTGACGCGCGAAATCGCCACCGACTATGAAAAGCTGGTGCGCAGCTAAACGCTGCCGCCGAACTTTGCCAAAGTTACCCCGCCGTCCTGCAAACCCTTGCGGACGGCGGTTGCGATTTGAACGGCCTCTGCGGTGTCGCCATGCAAGCAGATCGTGTCGATCCGCGTGGGAATATGTTTGCCGCTCTCGGTGATGATCGCGCCCGCTTTGACCATCGCGACCATTCTGGCGGCTGCGCGGTCTGCGTCATGGATCACCGCGCCCGGTTTGCTGCGATCGACCAGCGTGGCATCGTCGTTATAGGCACGGTCGGCGAAGATCTCTCCGGCCCATTTGCACCCCAGTGATTTCACCGCCTGTTCCTGCGCCGTGGCGGCCAGCACCATAACGATGAGGTCGGGGGCCACGCTCAGCGCCGCCTCATAAAGATCGCGGGCCAAGCCCTCATCTTCGGACGCCATATTCGCCAGCGCGCCATGCAGCTTCAGGTGCCGCACATCGGCACCGACGCTGCGGGCCATGCCGGTGCTGGCGGCGACTTGATAGCGGATTTGGTTCTGCAAGGTCCCGCGCGGCACCGAGAGGCGGTTGCGCCCGAAGCCCGCCAGATCCATGAAACCCGGATGCGCGCCGATGCCGACGCCGTTCTCATGCGCCATCCGCATCGTGGCCGCCATCACATCCGCGTCGCCCGCATGGCCGCCGCAGGCGATATTGGCCGAGGTAACGACCTTCAACAGCGCCGCGTCGTCGCCCATCGTCCAAGGACCAAAGCTTTCGCCCATATCGGCGTTAAGATCGACGGTGGTCATGTCTTATCCTTCTCGAATGGATCGGCGGTGGCCGAAACCACGCCTGAGATCAGTTGATAGCCCAGCAAATCACGGATGCGCGCGGGATCGCGCAGCAGGGGTTGGCAGCGTTTTGGCAGGGCGGCAAGGTCGGCGCGGTGGCGTGTCTCGGCGGCCAGCGCTTCGTCGAGGTCAATGAACTCGAACCGCAGCGCAGCACCGGGCTGCGCCTGCGCCACGATGGGCAGGTCACAGGGGATCACCGTGCCGATGCGGGGGTAGCCGCCGGTGGTCTGACATTCACACATCAGAACAAAGGGCGCGCCATCGCCGGTGATCTGGATATCGCCGGGGGTGATGACCTCAGAGACGATGGTAAGCTGCCCGCCGGTGGCAAAACCTTCGCCCTCGTGATCCATCCGCGCGCCCATGCGGTTGGCGCGGGCATCGCGGCGGAAGGTGGTGTCGGCAAACCGTGCGCGGGTCGCGTCGTCAAAGGCGTCGGTCTGCATGGAGGCGACGATGCGCAAATGCTCCGCGCCAAAGCGGCTATCGCGGGGCAGGGTCTGGTTCGTCTCTCCGCCCTTGTCCGCCCCCAGCGGCAGGGTCTCACCACTTTGCAGCAGCGCGCCAATGCCAGCGGCCAAATGGCTGGAGCGGGACTCCATAACCGGCTCAACATCAAAGCCGCCGCCCACATGCAGGTAGCTGTAAGCCCCATCTCGCGCGCCGCCGATGGTTAGTTTGGCCCCGGCAGGAAGTAGGTGGCTGGCGTTCCATGCAATCGGTTCGCCGTCGATGCTCACTTGCATCTGCGCGCCGGTCAGCGCGATGCGGGTGTCTTGATCGGTTTGGAAACTGCCACCACTGCCCGCCATCTCAAGCGCGGCAGAGTTCGGGTCCTGCCCCAACAGGGCGGCCCCTTCGTGCAGGGCGGTCGGGTCCGCCGCGCCGCCATGGGTCAGGCCAAGGGCGCGGTAGCCGGGGCGGCCAAGGTCTTGGACCGTCATCGCCGGGCCAGCTTGGAGGATGGTCAGCGTGCCGCTCATGTCAGCGCCTCCCGCTCGGCACCGCCGGTGGGATCATCGGCGATGCGGTCAAACTCTTGCCGTGTGATCGACGGGAAAATCAGCTCATCGCCGGGGGACAGCGGGAAGGGCATCTCGCTGCCGGGGCGGAAGGTGCGAAAGGCGGTCTGGCCGATGTGCCGCCAGCCGGTGGGGGAGGCATTGGTGAAAATGATCAACTGTCGGATCGCCACCACCAGCGACCCAGGTGGCACGGACTTTGTCAGCCCCTGTTGGCGGGGGATATCCCAATGCGGGGCCAGCTCACCCATATAGGGCTGGCCAGGGGCGAAGCCGATGGTGAGCACGCGCACGCGGGACTGCGACAGCTCAGCGATTGCCGCGTCAGGGTCAAGGCCCGCCGCCTCCGCTGCCTCTTCCAACTGGGGGGCCAGATCGGTGCCATAGACAGTGGGCACATGCCACAGTGTGCGCCCGGCGGGCAGGGCTTCGGCGAACCAATCGCGTGTTTGCAGCAGATTGTGGAGGCGGTCGGTCATGGTGGCGATGGCGTCTTGGGAGACTTCGAATTGCACGAAAGTCGACACCAGCGAGGTGCTGGTCTCGGTCACTTCGGGCCAATCCTGTTCCTCTACCGCCGCGCGAAATGCCAACGCGGCGCGGTTGGCGGGTTCGGACATCTTCTCGGCAAAGGTGATCAACAGGCCAGAGAGGCCAACGCTGCGGATGCGGGGCCAGTCAGTCATTGGAGAGCATCCTTTCGTAAAGGCGCGGCAGCAGCACCGGGGTCAGATACATCGGCAGTTGCCAGCAGCCGATAAAGATCATCAAGGGCGCCAGAACCTCGGGCGGGAGTGCGACGAGGAACAGCGCGATATTGCGGTTGCCCGCGCCGATCGCCAGCGGGCCGGCCACGGTATGCAGGGGGCCACGGCGCGTCAGCAGCAATGTGCCTGCCTGCAACAGATAGCTTAGGGCGAAGGCCAGCACCGTCCAGCCCGCCACCGCCCAGGGATCGCTGCGCAGGGCGGGGTTGAGTGCCGCCATAAGCCCGACGACGATGACCGAGAAGGCCAGCACCGACGCCCCGTCGAGCGCTTCGATCTGACGCGCTGAGGGGCGCGGCAGGAGGACATGGCGCAGGGCAAAGCCCAAGCCCGTCGCCCCAAGGATCACTGCCAACAGACGCAGCGCGGCTTGGGTCACGTCCGAGGCTGGTCCGAGTTGCGGCAGCAAAGCCAAGACCGGCAGTGCCGTCAGCGGAAAAGCGGCGGTGCCCAGCACCATCAGTTGCATCATCCGCCCCGCATCGAGCCGCAGCAACAAGGCAAGGTTGACGCTGCCCGTCAGTGCCGGGGCCGCGGCGGCCAGCGTCACCGCCAGTGCGGCGGGGGTCTGTCCCAGCCCGGCCAGCACGAAGCCCCCCAGCAGCGCCAGCGGCAGCACCGTCTGCAAGGCGATTACCGAGGCCAGCCCCCAAAGCAAATCCCGTACAGCCCCAAGTGCCGCGCGATGCCCGATCCTGAGTGCGGTGATCGTCAGCAGCGCAGCCACCATCTGCGGCAGCCAGTCGGCCAGCGCCGCCGCAAGGCTGGGCAGAGCCAACCCTGCCAGCAGTCCGACGATCAGGCAGGCCCGCGCATGGCGCGAGGCCAGTCTGAGGATATGCAGCATGTTGGATCACCCGCTGGCCGGGCCGCTGCGCAGGTTTTCAGGCAACCATGTGGCCACTTCGGGGAACCAGATCAGCACGAAAACCATGAAGACCATGATGGCAAACATCGGCAGCGCGGCCTTGGTGATATAGCCCATTTCGTGATCGGTCATGCCTTGCAGCACGAAGAGGTTGAAACCGATCGGCGGGGTGATCTGCGCCATCTCAACCACGACCACGACGAAGATGCCGAACCAGATCAGGTCAATGCCTGCGCCGCGCACCATCGGCTCCACCACGGCCATGGTCAGCACGACCGAGGAAATCCCGTCGAGGAACATGCCCAGCACGATATAGAAGACCAAAAGCGCCATCAGCAGCTCAAACCGTGACAGCTCCATCGCCGCGATCCCGTCGGCCAAGGCACGGGGCAGGCCGGTGAACCCCATCGACAGTTTCAAGAACGCCGCGCCCGCAAGGATCAGTGCGATCATGGCGGAGGTGCGCATCGCGCCCATCAGGCTCTCGCGGAAGCTGTGCCAGTTCAGCGAGCCTTGGAACAGCGCCAGCGTCAGGGAGCCGATGACGCCGATAGCGGCAGCCTCGGTCGCGGTGGCAAAGCCGAGGTACATGGACCCGATCACGACCGAGATCAGCGCAAAGACCGGCAGCAGGAAGCGTGAGTTGCGCAGCTTTTCGGCAAAGGTCATCTCGGTTTCGACGTCGGGGTTCCAGTCTTTCGACAGCTTGCTGGTGATCGCGACATAGCCCATGAACATCAGTGCCAGCAGCAGGCCGGGCATGACGCCGGCAAAGAAGAGCTTGGTGATGCTTTCGTTCACCGTCACCCCGTAGACGATCAGCGCCAGCGAAGGCGGGATCATCAGGCCCAATGTGGCAGCCCCGGCCAGCGTGCCGATGATCATCTTCTCAGGATAGTTGCGCGCCCGCAGTTCGGGGATCGACATTTTCCCCACGGTGGTCAGCGTCGCAGCAGAGGAGCCAGAGACAGCGGCAAACACGGTACAGCCGACGATGTTGGTGTGCACCAGCCCGCCCGGCAGTTTCGCAAGCCAAGGCGACAACCCCTTGAACATGTCTTGCGACAGCCGCGTGCGGTAAAGGATCTCGCCCATCCAAACAAAGAGCGGCAGCGCGGTGAGCGTCCAGCTAGAGGAGCTGGCCCAGATCGTGGTGATCATCGTGTCGCCCACGGGGCGGGTGGTAAAAAGCTCCATCCCCACCCAGGCAACGCCCATCAGCGCGAGGCCGACCCAAACACCGGTGCCGAGCAGGAAAAACAGGACGATCAGAAACAGGGTGATGGCATAGATCTCAGTCATGGCGTCATTCCCCGAAGCTTTGATCGACTAGGTCACGGGTGACGCGGTGGTCGCCCTTGAAGATGAGATGCAGAAGGTTGTCTGTCAGCGCGATGGCGAGGATGCCGCCGCCGATGACCATGACGGATTGCGGTATCCACAGCGCGGTGGCGTCTTGGTCTTGGCTGACCTCGTTGAATTTCCACGACCAATAGACGAACCAATAGGCGTAATAGGTGAAGTACCAGGCGACCGCCGCCGCCACGGCGAAACACCAGATATCAAGCAGCCGTTTCCCGCCCGCGCTGAGGGCGTTCAGCAGGATCGACACGCGGATATGCGAGCCGCGGTTCAGCGCATTGGCGAAGGCGAGGAAACTGGCCCCGGCCATGGCATAACCCGCATAGCTGGCAGCACCCGGAAAGACATTGCCGGTCCAACGGGCGACCATCTGGGCCACGATCAAGGTGAGGATGGCCACCAGACAGAGCGCCGCCAGCGCCCCCGCCCCGATGTAAAGCCCGTCCAATAGTCTGCGCAGCGCCTTCATCTGGCTCTCCCTCCGTCAAGTCATGCCCCGGCATGAGAACGGCGGCCCGAATAGCGGGCCGCCGCAGGTTTTGTGATTATTGCATCGCCTTGTAGTCGTCGACGATCGCCTGACCGTCTTCGCCCGCGGCTTCGAGCCATTCTTGCGTCATGGTCTCACCCACTTCGCGCAGGCCGGACATCAGCTCTTCGCTGGCAGGCTCCACGTTCATGCCGCCTTCGCGCAGCCCGTCATAAGTGAACTGGGTGTAGTCCTTGGAGGCTTGCAGGCCGCGCTCTTCGGCCTCGGTGGCGCAGGTGGTGATCGCCTCTTTGTTGGCGTCCGTGACTTCTGCCCAGACATCGGCGTTCACCATCACGTAGTTGCGCGGCAGCCAAGCGTCGACTTCGTAGAAATGCGTCAGGCTTTCCCAGACCTTCTGGTCATAGCCGGTGGCCCCGGAAGAGATCATCGATTCCGCAACGCCCGTGGCGAAGGCTTGGCTGACTTCGGCGGCCTCGATGGTCACCGGCGACATGCCGGTCAGTTCGGCCAAACGCGCGGTGGTGTTGTTGTAGGAGCGGAATTTCACGCCCTTCATATCCTCGACCGAGCCGACTTCTTTCTTGAAGTAGAGCCCTTGGGGTGGCCATGGCACGTTGTAAAGCAGGACGAGGTTCTGCTCTTCCAGCACGGCTTCGACTTTGGGCTTGGCGGCTTCCCAGAGCTGCGCGCTGGCTTCGAATGACGGCGCGAGGAAGGGGATGGAGTCAAAGCCGAAGACCGCGTTCTCGTTCTGGTGGCCAGAGAGCAGACGCTCGCCCAGTTGGACCTGACCGGTCTGGATCGCGCGTTTGATGTCGGCCCCGGCGAAAAGCGCGCCGCCCGGATGCACGGTGATTTCGATCTCGCCGCCGGTGGCTTCGGTCACGCATTCGGCGAATTGCACGCCGTTCTCGGAATGGAAGTTCGAGGCCGAATAGGCCATCGGCATGTCCCATTTCTCGGCCGCGAAGGCGGGCATGGCGGTGCCGAGTGTCAGGGCGGCCATCGCCGCGCCGGCCATCAGTCTTGCTGTCAGTGTCATTTGGTTTCTCCCTTGTTTATTTGCGTGCGCGCTTGGCGTTATCTGTCGAAGCGCTGGGGGTGATACGGGGCAAGATCCGTGTTGGGCGGTTGCCCCGTGATCAATCCGGCGATCAGTCGGCCCGTTTTTGGGCCGCCCGTCAACCCGATGTGGTGATGCCCGAAGGCAGTATAGACCCGGCTCGTCCCGATCTGCCCGATCAGGGGCAGCGAGTCGCTGGGGGCGGGTCGGTGCCCCAGCCATTCGATTTCATCTTCGGCGGTGAGGTTGGGAAAGGCGGCTTTGGCTTGGCGGCGCAGCAGTGCGAGCGGTGCTTTAGACGCACCCGCCTCCAGCCCGCCGAATTCAACGATCCCGGCGCAGCGCAGCCCCTCAGTCATCGGCGTGGCGACGAATTTGCCCGCCGCCATCATGGTGGGGCGCGACGGGCCGCCTTGGGCATCTTTGAAAACGATGTGATAGCCGCGTTCGGATTCCAGCGGCACATTGATCCCAAGCTTGCGCATCAGCGGTTTCGACCAGACGCCGGTGGCCAACAGCACGTCGTCGCAGGGCAGCGGGCCTTGGTCGGTCAGGACCGAGGTGACCTCTTCATCAAGGATCGTGATGTCCTCAACCTCGGCCCGTTTAATAGTGCCGCCCATCCGCTCAAACGCCTTGGCCAGCGCCCGGACATAGCCGCCGGGGTCGGCGATGAAACCGTGGTCGGCCAACCGGGCGACGCAGGTGATTTGCGGCCCATAGGCCGGGTCGAACTCTTGCACCGCGCCACCTTCGATGAGCTCTGGCACGAAACCGGCATCCTCCCGCAGCGCCCATGTATAACCTTCGGCCTCAAAAGCGGCGCGGCTGGTATAGGCAAAGCAGTAGTCGCTATCGCGAACCCAATCCTCTAACCCCAGATCGGCGCAGAGCGCTTTGTGTTGCGCCACGCTGTCACCGACGATGGGCGCCAACCCGGCAGAGATGCGGCGCGTGTCGGCATCATTGGCGTGGCTCATGTAGCGACGCAGCCATGGCAGCAAACGCGGGACATAGGGCCAGCGCAGAAATAGCGGGAATTCGGGGTCGCGCAGCATCCCCGGCGATTTCCGCATCAGGCCCGGCCCGGTCACCGGCGCAACGCCCGCTGCCGCCAGCACGCCACCATTGCCATGCGACGTGCCGCGCCCCGGCTCAGACCGGTCCAGCAGCGTCACCTCCGCTCCGGCGCGGCGCAGCCAGATTGCGGCAGAGACGCCGACAATCCCGGCGCCGATAACGACAACATGCTGGCTCATGGGTGGCGGCTTTCGATTTCGCGTTGGGTCATGGCTGGGTTCCTTTGGGGCATCTTTACATAAAAAATCACCACGTCAACAAAATGCTGATAAAATGTCATCGTTCGAGTTTCACTTGTCTCCCGCTGCCCGCAAAGGCACCCTGCGCCCAAACGGAGGGCATATGGCAAACGAGACAGGCGCGCGGTTGGGGATACTGATGCTCGACACGCGGTTCCCCCGCATTCTGGGCGATGTCGGCAATGCAGGCAGTTGGCCCTTTCCGGTGCGTTATGCCGTTGTGCCGGGGGCCACGCCCGAAGCCATCGTTTGCGATGATATCGAACCCTTTGTGCAGGCCTTTATCGCGGTGGGCCGGGACCTGGTCGCCGAAGGCTGCACCGGCATCGCCACCACCTGCGGGTTCTTGGCCCTGATCCGGCCCCGTCTGGCCAAAGCGTTGGGCGTGCCCGTTGCCGCCTCGGCGTTAGAGCAGGCCGGGCAGATCGCGGCTTGCCTGCCGCCCGGCCGAAGGGTCGGGGTTTTGACGATCTCGGCCAGCACCCTTTCGCCTGCCCATCTGCGCGCGGCGGGCGTGCCCGAAGGCAGCCCGGTGGTGGGGTTGGAAGGCAGCAGTTTCGCCCGGACGATCCTTGGCAATCTGCCCGACCTTGATGTGCCGCAGGCGCGGGCCGAGATGGTGCAGGCCGCGCAGCGGTTGGTGGAGGCACAGGCCGATGTCGGCGCGATCCTATTGGAGTGCACAAATATGGTGCCATACGCCCCCGACATCGCGACGGCGACCGGGCGGCCCGTGCATTCGATCCACAGTTATCTCAACTGGTTTCACGCAGGGCTGCTGCCGCCCCGTTTCGCCTAAAGCGGCGCGCGCAGCCAGCCGTCGGCAAAGCGAACTTTGCTCACCCCGACGAGGGGCAGGAGCCGGTGCACTTCCGCCTCAAACGCCACCCGCCGCCCCTTGCCCCAGCGGATGCCGCGCTCGGGCCACAGCGCGAGGATGCGCAGCTCATCCACGTCTCGATGCGCTTTCATATCGACGCGGCCCACCAGTCTGTCGCCCTGCAGCAGGGGGAAAACATAGTAGCCGTATCTACGCTGCGCCTCGGGCACGAAGACCTCGATCCGGTAGTCGAAGCCGAAAAGCCGTGCCGCGCGTTTGCGGTCGCGCAGGGCCGGGTCGAAGGGGCTGAGCACGCGCAGACGTTTCGGCGGATCGCGGGTGAGGGCGGGGTCTTCGGCCCAACCGGGGCGGACGAAGGCCGGACGCAGGCTGCCATCGGCGGCCTCGATGTCGATCTCCTCCAACCGCCCGGCGGCCTGTTCGGCCGCGCACCATCCGCGCGCCTCGGCGGGAGAAATATGCGCCCAGAAGGCCGCGAGCTCCCCCGCCGTAGCAAAGCCCAAACGCGCCAGTGCCTGAGCGCAGCACCAGTCGATTGTCTGCCCAGTATCGGGGGCGTTGGCCGGATCATGTAGCGCGGCGGGCACCACCCGTTCCGTCAGATCATAGCGTTTGCGAAACCCCTCGCGCCCGGTCACGGCCAGCGCGCCGCTGCGCCACAGATATTCCAGAGCGGTTTTCGACGGATGCCACTGCCACCAGCCCCCGCTGCTGCGCGGCTCCTCCCGACCCACATCCGATGAGGTGACGCTGCCCTCCGCGCGGACCTGGGCCAGCACGCTTTGCATCTGCGCTTCGAAATCATGGCGCTGCCAGTCCTTCCAACGGCCCAGCAGCTTTGCCGCATCGCGGGTGCGGCGCAGGTGCCACTGGGGGTAGAATTCCATCGGGATGACGGCGGCGTCATGGGTCCAATGCTCAAACAGCGCGCGGTCTTTTTCATAGAGCCGTTTCAGGGCAGCGGGGCGATACCGAGGGCGCCGTGCAAAGAGGATCAGATCATGCGCCCGCGCCACGGTATTGATGCTGTCGAGCTGCACAAACCCCAAGTCATGGATCAGCTTGAGCAGTGCCGCGCCCTTGGCCGGGCCCTGCGGCAGGTCGGACAGCAAGTGACGCGCCAGAAACAACTGCCGCGCGGCGGCATTGGCGAGCCTTGGGCGGCTCACCCCTGACGGCGGCGGCGCAGGGTGTCGCCCAGCGACAGTGTCGGGGTCAGGGTAATCTGGGTCTGCATCTCGGGGTCCGGCTCGGGCTGGGTCTGGTTGAGGATGATCCGCGCCGCTGCCTGACCGATCTCGTTCCGGCAGGCATCCATCGTCGCCAATTGACGCGGCAAACCTTGCAACAGTTCCACGTTGTTGAACCCCGCCAAACCGATCTGCCCGGGAATATCGATGCCTTGGTCAATCAGATGCAGCAGACCGCCCGCGCCAATCATGTCATTGGAATAATAGAGGAAATCGAGGTCGGGTGAGCGTTCCAACATTTCTTGCGTCATCTCACGACCCTTGGCCAATGCGGAGCCGCCGGAGTAAAAGGCGCGGTCTTCGATCTCCACCCCTGCCTTGGCGAGCCCTTCGGTGAAACCTTCGAACCGTTTGCGGGCGCGGTGATCCAGCGGCATTTTCGTGCCCATGAAACCGATCCGCTCATAGCCTTCGCGCAGGATCGCCTGCGCCATCTCGCGCCCCGCGCGGCGGTGCGAAATGCCCACCATCGCGTCGACGGGTTTGCCGTCGGTGTCCATAATCTCGACCACGGGAATGCCGGCGTTGCGCAGCATGGCGCGGGTGGCGTCGGAATGTTCCAGCCCCGCGATGATCACCCCCGAGGGCCGCCACGAGAGCATCTCATAGAGCACCCGCTCTTCCTTTTCGGGGAGGTAATCCGTCACCCCCACGACCGGCTGCAGCGGCGTGTCTTCAAGCACCTGATTGATGCCGTTCAGGACTTCGGGAAACACCATATTGCCCAGGGACGGGATCACCACCGCCACAAGGTTCACGCGCTGGCTGGCCAGCGATCCGGCGATCTGGTTGGGCACATAGCCAAGCGCCTTGGCGGCGGCGAGAACGCGGTTACGGGTGGCTTCCGACACGTCGCCCCGCTTGCGCAGGACACGGCTGACCGTCATCTCGGAAACGCCGCAAGCATCGGATACATCACGCAGGGTCAACGGGCGTTTGGGGGGTGTGCTCAATTTGGTTTTCCTGTTTGCCTCACCCATAGGTAGCGCGAAGCGGGACGCGCGATCAAGCACTGCCGCAGTCAGGCCGTGCAGTTGGGTCGTGCAGTCGGGCCGGGGCACCGCACCAATCGGTTGCCATTCTGCCGATGACATCGCCCCGTGCTTACGCTAAACCGCCCCTGTCGGCCCCGTGGCTCAACTGGATAGAGCAGCCCCCTCCTAAGGGGCAGGTTGCAGGTTCGAATCCTGCCGGGGTCGCCATGCGTCTTGCGCGACTGCCAACTTCTGCCCCATTCACCCCCTTGTTGCTTGAAATCCCCAACCGGTCTGTCAGATTGCGCGGGATAATCAGGAATGGCAGAGGCTTTGATGAAAACAGGAACTTTCGTGATCGGGGCGGCCTTGCTGGCTGTTGCCGGATGTACGGTGCCCGCGACCGCGCCACAGGGCGGGTCGAACCGGGTGGGCAATCTGCCAGAGTCGGTGGTGAGCCTTGCCGCGCCGAACCAAGACCTGTCGACGGCGCGTCTTCTGCCCGAGGATGGCTGCTATTGGTATCAGCACAGCGGTCCGGTTGAGACGACAATGGTGCCGCTGCGGGCGGTGGGCGGCAATCCGATTTGCACCAAACGCCAAGCCTAATGAGAACGGGGGCCGCCTGTTGGCGGTCCCCGTCCTGCGTCGCGGCTTAGCTGCGCGCGACGACGCTTTCTTCTGCTGAATAGAGATAGGCCGTCGAGCCGGTTCGCACATTCGGGTAGAGTTGGTTAATATGCGCCATGATCATCCGCACACAGCCAGAGCTGGCCCGGCCGCCAATGCTGCGCGGCTCAGGTGTGCCGTGGATGCGCAGATAGGTATCGCGGTTGCCCTCGAATAGGTAAAGCGCCCGCGAGCCGAGGGGGTTCTCAGGGCCGGGGGGCACGCCGTCTTCGAGACCCGCATAAAGCTCGGGATCGCGCTTGATCATGTTTTGGGTGGGCGTCCAATGCGGCCATTCGACTTTGCGTTTGATTGTGTAGGTGCCGGGCTCATAAAGATTGCCGCGCGCGATCGCCACGCCGTAGCGCATCGCGGTGCCGCCTTCTTCGATATGATAGATATAGCGTGCAACGGCATCGACGTGAACGTCACCGACGCGCAAATTGTCGTTCGCCACAACCCGCTGCGGCAGGAAACGCGGGTGGACGCCCCAAGGGTTGCTGGTCGCCGGGTCAAACCCCGCCGGGGTGATCCGCGCGTCCCAAGCGGCTTTCTCCGCGTCGCTGGGGCGGGTGCGTGCCATCAAAGGAGTGGCAATCGCGCCAGAAAAAAGCGCGGTGGTGGTCTGAATAAAATGACGTCTTGTCAGCATGTGGTCGCTCCGTGGTTGACCTCTCTGCGCAGGGCAGGGTCGTATGCGTGTATGAAAGACTAACGGCCTTCCCCCGCCGGAGGTTCAAGGAAGAAGGCCGTTGCTAAAGAGAATGTGATCTAAAACACACGGTTTTCACGAAAACAGGGGCGCGCAGGGGGTCGCGCGCCCCGAAGGCACTGGGGGTGAGGGTGGGGTAAAGGGCGGGGGCGCCCGCTCAGCCACGGCCCCGGTAGGGCGGCACCCCTTGATCGGGAATCCAGACGCCCTCGGGCAGGGGGCCGGTCTGCCAGAAGACATCGATGGGGATCCCGCCGCGCGGGTACCAATAGCCGCCGATCCGCAGCCATTGCGGATCAAGGAAATCGGCCAAGCGGCGCGCGATGGAGACCGTGCAGTCCTCATGGAAAGCGCCGTGATTGCGGAACGAGGTCAGGAAAAGTTTGAGCGATTTGGATTCCACCAGCCACGGGCCGGGCACATAGTCGATCACCAGATGCGCAAAGTCCGGCTGGCCGGTCATCGGACAGAGCGAGGTGAACTCGGGCGCGGTGAAGCGCACGTTATAGGCCACATCGGCCTGCGGGTTCGGCACCCGCTCAAGCTCGGCCTCTTCCGGGCTGGCGGGAATGCGGGTCTCACCGCCGAGTTGTTTGAGATTGCTGTAGATGTCTTCGGACATAGGTGTCTCCATCGGTCAGACGCCGCGCTTGTTGCCCCAGATCAGGACGTGAAGCTGCGGCAGGATACGGGGGGCGAACCAGTGATCGGTCATGGCAAGGTCGGTCAGCCAACCCAGACGGTCGGCCAGCACCTGCGGGTCAACCGGCGTGGCGGGGTCGACCTCGGGATTGCCGGGCTGGAGGTAGAGCGGGATATCGGGGTGATGCGCATGCACTTCGCGGGCCCAGTGGTAGTCGATCTCATCGAAGATCACGATCTTCATCACCTGTTGGCGCGCCTGAGCGCCGAAGGCCCGGCAGGCGTCGAAGGCATCCCAATCGACAGTCTCACCGCTCGAGGGCGGTTTGGGAGAAAGCACCAGCGTATCAAGATCGGCAAACCATGGGCGCGCGATGGAGCCTTGGGTCTCGCAGGCGAAACGGTAGCCCGCGGCCTGCCCCATCCGGATCAGCGGGCCGAAATCCTGAATTGCCGGGTTGCCACCGGAAAGGGAGACGGTCAGCGGTTGATCCTTGGAGAGTTTGCGTATCCGGCGCCAGATATCCTCGGTCGACATGGGGGCCCAGCTATGGCGGTATTGGCTGTCGACGGCGTGCAGGCTGTCGCACCAGCTGCACCGATAGTCACAGCCGCCCGCGCGAACGAATACCGTCGGTTCCCCGATCAGCGCGCCTTCGCCCTGAATGGTGGGGCCGAAAATCTCGGCTATGCGCAGCGTCATGGCCGGTATTCCGCCCATGTCTTAGGGGTCTCGCTGACCAGCACCGCGCAGGTTTCGGGCCAACGCGCGGCGCACCAATCGTGGAAATGCTTTGCCATGTTCTCGGCAGTGGAGGGGCCGTCCATCACATCGTTCAGATGCCGGTGGTCAAAGTGATCGTCGATATAGGACTTCAGCGGCTTCAGGTCGTGGTAATCGCGCACGAAACCGTCGGCGTTGAGGGTCTCGGCCGCCAGTTCGACCACGACGATATAGTTGTGCCCATGCAGCCGCGCGCATTGGTGGTCGTCGGGCAGGTGGGTCAACTGGTGGCTGGCGGAGAAGTGGAATTCTTTGCGAATACGGAACATCAGCCTTCCCCTCGTGCGGCGAGTGCCGTGGTCCAATAGTCCGGGTCGGCATAGACCGTCGGGTCGGTGACATCGGCCAAATGAAAGGCTTCGCGCCGCTCGACACAGGTGCCGCAGCGCCCGCAATGGACCGCGCCGCCTTTGTAGCAAGACCACGTCTCGGCGAAAGGCGTGGCATGGCGCGCGCCTTGGCGGACGATCTCGGCCTTGCTGTGCTCGACGAATGGCGTGTGCAGGCGCACATCGGCATAGCCGTCGAGTGCGGCCTGCTGCATCGCGTCGAAGGCGCGGGTGAAACCAGGACGGCAGTCTGGATAGATGAAGTGGTCGCCACCATGCACGGCGGTCGCCACGGCCTCATCGCCCTGTGCTGCTGCGATGCCAAAACCGATAGACAGCATGATCGCATTGCGGTTTGGCACGACGGTGATCTTCATCGTGTCTTCGGCGTAATGCCCATCGGGCACGTCGATATCGTCGGTCAGTGCGGAGCCTGACAGCGCAGCACCGATGCCGCGCATGTCGATCAGGTGGAACGGCACGCCAAGCCGTTTGGCGGCGGCTTCGGCGAAGTCGACCTCCTTGCGGTGGCGCTGACCATAGTCAAAAGAGACAAGCCGGGTGAGGTGATGCTCAGCGGCGGTGATATGCGCAAGCGACACGGAATCGAGTCCGCCTGAGCAGATGACAAGTGTTTTCATTCTGGGGCCCTTGTTTTGATGTCCGGGTAGGCTGCGACCGGATGGCGGGGCTTATTTCAGAATCTTCAGGGATTGCAAGCCTTCCGGGCAGCGGCGCGGGGTCGCAGGCATGGGGGCCGGGAGGGCCCTGTCAGAGCCCGTTAAAATAAGGACTTTGGCCTTAGTGATTAAACCTAAGTTAACTTTAGCCAGAGCCGAATCCGCGCTAAGGTGAACATATGTTGAAAAGCAGCCATAGCGTCGCGCTCGACGCCAGCCATTATGAATTGATTGAGGCGATGACCGACGAAGTGGTCATCCTTGACGCCACCGGCGAGATTGTCGCGGTAAATATGGCGTGGAAGATCTTTTGCGAAGAGAACGGCGGGGACGCCGGGTCGCATTATGTCGGGGCCAATTACTTTGACATCTGCAAAGCGGCGGTGATGGATGCGGTGGTTCAGGCGGAAACCGTTCTGGACGGGCTGCGCCAAGCGCTGAAAACCGGTGCCTCATTCGAGGGGGAATACCCCTGTGATGGGCCGGGCGTGCGGCGCTGGTTTCAACTGAACGCCAACCGCATGACAATCCAAGGCGCGCCCTGCCTGCTGTTGCAGCACCGCAATGTCACCACGCGCCGCATGGCCCATGACGATATCGAGCGTGCCCATGTGCAGGCGGAAACCTTTGCCGCCCTCGTGGCCACTACGGGCGAAGCGATCCTGACCTATGATATGGAAGGCCGTATCATCAGTTGGAACCCCGCCGCCGAACATCTTTATGGCTATACCGAAGAGGAGGCATTGGGCCGGTCGGTCGAGCTTTTGTATCCGCCGGATTGGCCGACACGGGTGCTTGAATATCGCGATCAGATCATGGCGGGCAAGCTGCGCCAGTTCGATGCGGTGCGGGTCGCCAAGGACGGCACCGAGCGGCAGGTCGTAATCGCCTGCACGCCCATCCGGACGCTATCGGGGGATATCGTTTCGATCTCGAATATCCACCACGATGTGACCGCGACGCGCAAAGCTGAAGAGGTGCGCGATCTTGTTTCGCGCGAGGTCATCCACCGCGCCAAGAACATGCTGTCTTTGGTGACGGCGATGCAGCGCCAAACGGCGAGTTCGGCCGCCTCGCTGGCAGAGTTCAATAAATCCTTCGGGGACCGTATTCAGGCGCTGGCCCGCTCAACCGATTTGCTGGTCGATGGTGGATGGTCCTCCGTGGACCTTGCGCAACTGGTCCGGGCGCAATTGGACCCCTTCTTGCATTTGCAAGGCAAGGGGGTGGATGTGGCGGGCCCCACCGTCGCATTGGGGCCGCAGGCTTTGCAACTGATCGGTATGGCGCTGCACGAACTGGCGACGAATTCCACCAAATACGGTGTGATGAGCGGCGGGCGCGGCGATATCCAGTGCCATTGGTCGCATACCGAAAAGGGCGGTCTGCGTTTCCAGTGGGTCGAGACCGGCATCACATTTGATCCCTCCGCTAAAAAAGCGTCTGGCTTTGGCAGTAAGGTGCTTTCCGTATTGGCCCCCGCGATGGTCAATGGCGCGGCGGATACGGTGATCAGTGAAGACGCGCTGACTTGGACCGTGACGATCCCCGCCGCGCATCTTGGCAAGGTGGCCTGAAGCTCACGCGACTTTGCGCCTCGGGGGATGGATGCCCGCAAGGACCGTTCCCGGTGGCGCTAAATGGCGCTTTTGCGGAACTCTCCTGCGCTGGAAACTTGTTCCTTCCCCAGACACGTCGTTTGGAGAAGCAATAGGAGGCTAGGATGGCCGAAGCACAGGACAAGACCGCAAAGCTTTACCGGATGGTGATGGAGCAGCACCTCTGTCCCTTCGGGTTGAAGTCCAAAGACCTGCTGGAGCGGCAGGGCTATCACGTCGAAGATCACCACCTGACGACGCGCGAAGAGACCGACGCCTTCATGGCAAAAGAGGGTGTGGACACCACGCCGCAGACCTTTATCGATGGTGAGCGGATAGGCGGCTACGACGATCTGCGTGTGCATTTCGGTCTGGACAAGCCCAAGGAAGAGCAGTCGGACACCAGCTATCAGCCCGTCATCGCCATTTTTGGCGTGGCCTTTCTGATGGCATTGGGCCTTTCTTGGTACGCCTTTGGCAGCATCTTCACCCTGCGGGCATTTGAATGGTTCATCTCGATCTCGATGTGTTTCCTTGCCGTACAGAAGTTGCAGGACATCGAGAGCTTTTCGACGATGTTTTTGAACTACGACCTGCTGGCGCAGCGTTGGGTGCCCTATGGCAAGGTCTACCCCTTTGGCGAGGCGCTGGCTGGTATCCTGATGACAGCCGGTGCGCTGACATGGCTGTCGGCCCCCGTCGCGATTGTCATCGGCGCGATCGGCGCGGTGTCGGTGATCAAGGCGGTCTATGTCGACAAACGCGAGTTGAAATGCGCCTGTGTGGGCGGCTCAAGCAATGTGCCGCTCGGGTTCGTCTCGCTTACCGAGAACGTCATGATGCTGGGCATGGGGATTTGGATGTTGATCAAGGTCTACGGCTAAGCGGATCGGGGCGGGCCGAGGTTTGGACGTAGGCTGGTATCTGGGGGATATCTGGTCGGGCTGAGAGGATTCGAACCTCCGACCCCCTGCTCCCGAAGCAGGTGCGCTACCAGGCTGCGCTACAGCCCGACCGATGTGCAGCGCATAGCGCAGCGTGGCGTAATTGGCAATTGGTCAGTTGTAGGGATTTTGCGGTGCGGATGGGGATATCGGGCGCAATTGGGGGCGCTGCCCCCCGCAGCCTTTGGCTGCTCCCCCGCGGGTATTTAAGAAAGGATGAAGGGGGAAGGGGCGGGGCGTGAACCCCGCCGCGTTTCTTTAGAGGCTCGCGTCGAGCGCTTTGAGGATCGCGTCGCCCATTTCCTCGGTCGTGATGGGGGTGCCGCCTTCGGGGCCCATCAGATCGGGGGTGCGAGCACCATCGGCCAGTGCCTGTTCGACGGCTTTTTCCAAACGGGCCGCTTCTTCGCCTTGATCGAAGGAGTAGCGGAGCGCCATGGCGAAGCTGAGGATACAGGCGATCGGGTTGGCTTTGCCTTGGCCTGCAATGTCGGGCGCGGAGCCGTGGACGGGCTCGTAGAGGGCTTTGGGGCGGCCTTCGGCATTGGGCGCGCCGAGGCTGGCGGAGGGCAGCATGCCGAGGCTGCCCGTGAGCATGGCGGCGCAGTCGCTGAGGATGTCGCCGAAAAGGTTATCGGTGACGATGACGTCGAATTGTTTGGGGGCTCGGACCAGTTGCATGGCGCCGTTGTCGGCGTACATATGGCTGAGTTCGACATCGGGGTATTCGGCATCGCGGACCCGTTGGGTGACTTCACGCCACAGGATGCCGCTTTCCATGACATTGGCTTTTTCCATGGAGCAGACTTTGTTGCCCCGGCGGCGGGCGAGTTCAAAGGCGGAGCGGGCGACGCGCTCAATCTCGCTTTCGGTGTAGCGCTGCGTGTTGATGCCGACGCGTTCGTTGCCTTCCTCGAAGATGCCGCGCGGTTCGCCGAAGTAGACGCCGGAGGTCAGTTCGCGCACGATCATGATGTCGAGGCCCGCGACGATGTCTTTCTTGAGCGAGGAGAAATCGGCCAGCGCGTCAAAGCATTGTGCCGGGCGCAGGTTGGAGAAGAGGTCCATTTCCTTGCGCAGGCGCAAAAGGCCGCGTTCGGGTTTCACGGAGAAGTCGAGGTCGTCGTATTTCGGGCCGCCGACGGCGCCCAGAAGCACCGCGTCGACTTCAAGGGCGCGGGCCATCGTGTCGTCGTGCAGGGGCGTGCCGTGTTTGTCATAGGCGGCACCGCCGACCAGATCATGCTCTACGTCGAAGGCCAAATCGCGCTTTTCGCCGAACCAATCGATGATGCGCGTGACCTGCGCCATAACCTCGGGGCCGATGCCGTCGCCGGGGAGGATGAGCAAGGATGGGTTGGCCATGGGAAACTCCTGAAAATACGGTTGGAGATTGGGTAGCCTGCGGGTTCCGGAGGGTCAAGATAGCGGCGCGTCAGCGGGTGAGGTCGACCCAGACGAGGGCGTGGCGGCTGGCGTCTTCTCCCTCGGGCCAGATCAGGCCGGCGTCGAGCACCTGCCAGTCGCGGGAGGGCAGGATGTAGTCGACGCGCATCGGGCCGGTTTGCGACCAGTCGACTGTGGGTTGGTCGGGCAGCGGGTCTTGTATGGATGGGTGGGCCAGCAGGGCGGCAATGGCCTCGCCGCGCCCGTCACCGCGGATCGGGTCGAGGTTGGCATCGCCAAGGAGGATGAAGGGATGTGTAGGCGGGGTGCCGATGTTTCCGGCAAGGTGGTGAGACCAGAAGGCTGTTTCGTCGTGATTGCGGCGGCCATTGCGGTCTTCGGGGCCGTCGAAAACGGGCGGGGTGGCGTGGTAGGTTAGCAGGGTGATTAGGCCGTCGGGCAGTTTGACGGGCAGGGACCAGTGGCTGTTGGACGACAGACGTTGCGTGGCGTGGGCTTCGGCTCCGCCGAAGGGGGTGCCGTCGATCATCGGGTAGAGCGTGCCGGGGAGGTCGCGCCAGAGGAGGGGGCTGAAGTCCTGAAGGTTTTTTGTCTGAAGGGGATGGCGTGAGAGGATCGCCATGGCGCCTTGGCCGAAGAAGCGGCCGTAGCCCTGGGCGTCGCGGGGGCCACCGCGTTTGCCGTCTGCGTCGAGGTCCGCGCCGCTTTGACGGCCTGCATTGGGGGGCGCGGCGAAACGGTGGGAGTAGGGCGCGCCTGCGGCGGTGAGGGCGTCGGCAAGAGCGTTGAGGGCGCTGCGTTCGAGGTCATAGTCGATGCCTTGGAGGGCGATGATATCGGGATTGGCGGCGGCGATGGTTTGCACCACCGAAGCGATGCTTGGGTCATCGCCGCGCAGGATGTCGCGCAGGAGCAAACCCGGCCCTTTGCGTGATAATTCGGTGTTGAAGGTGGCGATGCGCAGCGGCTCGGCCTGCGCGAAACCGGCCAGCAGGAGAAATGCCAGCAGCAGGCGGATCAGGCGGCCTGCATATGCGCTTCGGCGTAGGCGCGGCGGCGTTTGTCGTGGATCATCTCGGCCACGCGCCCCATGGCGATGCCCCGCATGATCATACTGGCCGGAAGGAATGCCCATGCGCTTATCGTCCAGATCATGGTTTGCGGATTGCTCAGTGAGATCGGATCTAGCAGATCGGCAGTGGCTTTGACCACTGCGGGGATGATGAAGGGCAACAAGAACCCAAGCGCGATGTTGATCCGTGCATCGCGTTGCAGACGGTAAAGCACGTCGCCCCCGGCGGTTGGGTCAAAGAGCGGCAGATTCACCCAGACGTTAAAGGCGCCTTGACGGGCGGGCCAGCCCATGACCCGCACCAGCACCACGAAGGTCGCCAATGCGATCAGCGAAACGAGGTAGGCCAGTCCCGCTGCCGTGCGGATCAGATTGACCGCCTCATAGGGGGCATCGGCGGGCATCATCAGCACCACCAGCCGCACCGGAGAATAAGGGAAATCAAGCGCGTTGCCCAAGATCACGCCGAGCGAGGTCAGTGCGCCTGTCAGCAGGGTGGGTGCCGCTTGGCCCCGCGCAATGAGGGACAGCACGAGGATCGTGAACAGCAGGCTGATGAACCGCAGCCGATTGAAGGGCGGCGCATCGCGAAATTCGACGATGCTCGGTTGGCGCGAGTTGTATTCCATGAAGGTCAGGATCGACGCGATACAGGCAAGGAGCACGGTGATCTGGCTCGATTCCGCTTCGGCACCCGGCAAAAGGAGCGCAGGTGTGGCTATCAATAGCGCCACCAATAGGCCACGCGTCGCCGCGCCTGTCATTCGTCCGATCACTGTTCTGCCCTTCCAAACTGGCCAGACGCGATACATTGCCGCGTGCTTGTCCCAACTTGATGGCCCCGATTGCTGGGCCTTGCCTCATTCTTGTCCAATTTTTGCCTTCTTTCCGCGCGCGCCTCAAGGCTCCGCATGGAGAAGAGCAGGATTCTGGGGTATTTTGAGGGAAAGGGTGGTGCGTTCTTGCATCAATTCCATGGCAGGTTGATGGCAGGCCGCAACATCTTGTGGGCGCTGGATTTACGCCCACAAGTTGAGTTTAGAAGTGGGCCTTAGACCCAAGGTCGGCTCTGGTTGAGCGAATCCTCATAAGTATCGATCGCCGTGCCCTTTTCGAGCGTCAGGCCGATGTCATCCAAGCCGTTGAGCAGGCAATGTTTTTTGAAAGCGTCCACTTCGAAGGGGAATTTCTCACCGTCGGAGGTCGTTACGGTCTGACCTTCGAGATCGATGGTCATCCGCGCATTGGATCCTTTTTCGGCATCCTTCATCAGCAAATCGACCTGTTCTTGCGGCAAGGCGATGGGCAGGATGCCGTTCTTGAAGCAGTTGTTGTGAAAGATATCGGCAAAGCTGGGCGCGATGACGCAGCGGATGCCGAAATCTTTGATCGCCCAGGGCGCATGTTCGCGCGAGGAGCCGCAGCCGAAGTTGTCGCCCGCCACGAGGATTTGCGCATCGCGGTACTGGGGCTGGTTCAGCACGAAATCGGGGATTTCGTTGCCTTCGCGGTCATAGCGCATTTCGTCGAACAGGTTCACACCAAGGCCAGAGCGTTTGATCGTTTTGAGAAAGACTTTGGGGATGATCATGTCGGTGTCGATGTTCACCAGCGGCATGGGAGCCGCGGTGCCGGTGATTTCTGTAAACTTTTCCATCGGGGTATCCTTCGGAGAGTGCGGGAACCGCGCTGCTGAGCGGCGCGTTCTAAGCAAATGGAGTATTAGGAGGGCATGGCATGTCGTACCAAACCGGCACGAAAGTGGAGTGGGACTGGGGCAATGGCACCGGGACCGGTAAGATCGTCAAGAAATACACGCAGAAGATCAAGCTGAAGCTGCAGGGCAGCGAGGTGACCCGCAAAGCGAGTGATGACGAACCGGCCTATAAGATCGAGCAGGACGACGGCAGCGAAGTGCTGAAGTCTGGCAGCGAGCTGCGCAAGGCCGACTGAGCTCTGCGCAACGCGCCCGGTATCCACTCCCCGGTCGATCACGCCAATTCGCGCACGTCGGTCAGATGGCCAGTGAGAGCAGCCGCCGCGGCCATGCCGGGCGACACGAGATGCGTGCGCCCTTTATAACCCTGACGCCCCTCAAAGTTCCGGTTCGATGTGGCCGCGCAGCGTTCGCCGGGGGCAAGCTGGTCGGGGTTCATCGCCAGACACATCGAACAGCCCGCAAGACGCCATTCGAAACCGGCCTCGCGGAAGATATCTGCCAGTCCTTCTTCCTCGGCCTGTGCGCGCACAAGGCCCGAGCCGGGCACGACCATGGCGCGCAGACCGTCCTTGATCTTTTTGCCCTTCAGCACCGCAGCGGCGGCGCGCAGGTCTTCGATGCGGCCATTGGTGCAGGACCCGATAAAGACGGTGTCGATCTGGATATCGGTGAGTTTCTGGCCGGGTTTCAGGTCCATATATTCCAGCGCACGTTTCACCGCATCGACCTTGCCGCCTTTGAAGTCTTCGGGCGCGGGCACGGTGGAGGTGATCGGCAGCACGTCCTCGGGCGAGGTGCCCCATGTGACGACCGGCGCGATGTCTTCGCCTTTCAGCGTCACGACCTTGTCCCAATGGGCGTCTTCGTCAGAAAAGAGCGTTTTCCACCAGTCCATCGCCGCTTCCCATTGTGCACCTTTCGGGGCGTGGGGGCGGCCTTTGCAATACTCAAAGGTCTTTTCGTCCGGCGCGATCAGGCCCGCGCGCGCGCCGCCTTCGATCGCCATGTTGCAGACGGTCATGCGGCCTTCCATCGACAGGTCGCGGATCGCTTCGCCGCAATATTCGATGACATAGCCGGTGCCGCCCGCTGTGCCGGTGGCGCCGATGACGGAAAGGGTGATGTCCTTGGCCGTGACGCCGGGGCGCAGCTTGCCGGTGATCTCGACCTTCATGTTCTTGCCCTTGCGCTGGATCAGCGTCTGGGTGGCAAGAACGTGTTCAACCTCTGATGTGCCGATGCCGTGGGCCAGCGCGCCAAAAGCGCCGTGGGTCGCGGTGTGGCTGTCGCCGCAGACGACGGTCATGCCGGGCAGGGTCCAGCCCTGCTCGGGGCCGACGATATGCACGATACCCTGACGGATGTCCGACACCGGGTAGTAATGCACGCCGAACTCGCGGGCGTTCGTGTCCAGCGCGGAGACCTGAATGCGGCTGTCTTCGGTCATGGCAGCGGGGTCTTCGCGGCCTTCGGTGGTCGGCACGTTATGGTCTGGCACGGCGATGGTTTTGTCTGGCGCGCGCACGGTGCGGCCCGACATGCGCAGCCCTTCAAAGGCCTGCGGGCTGGTCACTTCGTGGACGAGGTGACGGTCGATATACAGCAGGCAAGTGCCGTCATCGGCTTCGTGGACGACATGGGCGTCCCAGATTTTATCGTAAAGCGTCTTGGGGGACATGATGGTCCTCTCCCGTGGTTTGGAATGGCTATGGGTGTGGCTGAGAGGGCTGGCTTATAGTCGGGCCAGAACGCTATGCGTCGCGCCGAAAAAGCGTTCGCGCAGACGCGCACGGTCGCAAAGATCAAACACCAGTATCATGGGGCCTTGGATATAGACCCTGAGCGAGTCTCGCAAGGTGGCATCGTGGGGCGGTGTGCGGGGCCGGTCGCGCGGCGGTTCTTGCTCTGACGAAGAGCCTGTGCAACCGTGATCTTCCTGAGTTGCAAAGGCCGTACATGATCCCTGAGTCCCACCCTTTCTCGAACTTCCTTCTTTCGCTTCAGGCTTTGTTCGATGGGGTTCTCGGCTTTGGTGAGAGCGTCCTAAGCCCCGGTTGGCGGCAGAACCAGATTTTGATCTTGCTGGCCTTGGTTGCGCTGGCGTGGATTTTGCATCGGGTCACCGGCGTGATGCTGCAAAACTGGGTCCGCTCGCGCGAAGGGTGGTCCAAGTGGCAGTTGCGGGTGGTGGTGCAGGTCAAGCGGCGGCTGGGGCTGATGTGGTTCGCGCTGCTGGCGGGGCTTTTGTATCAGGTGATGCAGAACGTCACTTGGCCATCGCGGTCTTATCTTATCGGTTTGGCGGCGACTTTGGCGGCGATCTATGTCGGCATCGCCTTTGCCGCGCGTCTGGTGCGCAACCGCCCGCTGCGGCGCATGGTGACATGGGGGCTGTGGATCTATGCCACGCTCTACATGCTGAATGTCGCGGATGATGTGGCGGTGTTTCTGGATGACGTGGCGCTGACGATTGGGGAGTTCCGGCTTTCGGTATTGACCGTCCTGACGGCTTTGGTGGTGGTCGGCGCGTTGCTGACCATGGCGCGGCTTGCCAGCACGACAACTGCTGCGACGATCCGTAAGAACGAAGACATCAGCCCGTCGATGCAGGTGCTGGCGGTGAAGGGCGTGCAGATCCTGCTTTATGGATTGGCGTTCTTTATCGGCGTGCGGGCGGTGGGGATTGATCTGACGGGGCTGGCGGTGCTCTCGGGTGCGATCGGTGTGGGCCTTGGCTTTGGTCTGCAAAAGGTCGTGTCGAACCTCGTCTCGGGCGTGATCATTCTGCTGGATAAGTCGATCAAACCGGGCGACGTGATCAGTCTGGGCGAGACCTTCGGCTGGATCCAAACGCTCGGCGCACGCTATGCCTCTGTGGTCACGCGGGACGGCAAAGAATACCTGATCCCGAACGAAGACCTGATCACTGGCCAAGTGGTGAACTGGTCGCATTCCAATGACTTTGTGCGCCTCGATATCTATTTCGGCACGGCCTATTCGGATGATCCGCATGTGGTGCGCAAGCTGGCGGTCGATGCGGCCAAGGGGGTCGACCGGGTGTTGAGCTACAAGGCGCCAGTCTGTCACATCGTGGGCTTTGGCGATTCGTCGGTGGATTACATCCTGCGCTTCTGGATCAAGGATCCGACCGGCGGGCTGACCAACATTCGCGGCAATGTCTATCTGGCGCTTTGGGATGCGTTCAAGGAAAACGACATTTCCATCCCCTTCCCGCAGCGCGAGGTGAAAGTCATCGAAGACAGTCAGTTGGCGCTCTCAAGGGTGGCGGCGGCCGAGAATTTGCCTGACTAGGCGGGGATTTGCGCCCCGGTTCACGTGGAGCGCATAGGGTCCATTGAAAAATCTGGCCTATATCGCTAAATTAGGGGGGCTCGGCACCGGGGCAAGCGTTCAGCATTGGCGGTGTATTACGAAGGAGGACAATGTCCTGTCTCTTAACGTTGACGCAGCGCAGGCTGCTGACCATGGGGCCGCAATGACTGCCGCCTCGCAAATCGCAACCAGCGACGACCTGCTGGCGCTTATCCTTTCCTCGCTGAATGACGACAAGGCCGAAGACATCGTGCAGATCGATCTGCGCGGCAAAACGGCCATCGGCGACTATATGGTGATCTGCTCGGGCCGCTCCACGCGGCAGGTTTCGGCGATCTCGGAAAAGCTGGCACAGGCCGTCAAAGACGCCACCGGACGTACGTCCAAGATGGAAGGCCGCGAAACAGGCGACTGGGTCTTGATCGACACAGGCGACGTTGTTGTGCATGTCTTCCGCCCCGAAGTGCGTGAGTTCTACCAGCTCGAAAAGATGTGGCTGGGCGGCGAAGACGCGGCTGCGGTCATGCCGCACTGATCCTGCTTTTGCGGGACTAAGCCATGCGGGTACATCTCTGCGCTATGGGCCGGCTTCGCGCCGGTCCCGAAAAAACTCTTGTCGATGATTATCTCACCCGGTTCGACCGGACCGGGCGCGGTCTGGGCCTTGGCCCTGCGCGTGTGGTCGAGATGGAAGATAAGAAAAACGGCGGCATGGCTGCCGAGGCCGTTCTGCTGCGGCGCGCCATCCCCCAAGGGGCGGTGATCTGCGTGTTGGATGAGCGCGGCAAGGTCGAAACCTCCCCCGCTTTCGCCGAACGTCTTGGCACATGGCGTGATGCCGGGCGGGGCGATTTGGCCTTGGTCATCGGCGGGGCGGATGGCATTGATCCCAGTCTCCGAGCCGAGGCGGATCACGCGCTGTCCTTTGGCAAGATGGTCTGGCCGCATATGCTGGTGCGGGTCATGCTGGCCGAACAGCTTTACCGCGCCGCCGCGATTCTATCGGGCGGGCCTTATCACCGGGTCTGAGGCTTAGGGATCAGGGCAGCGGGATCGTCACCAATTCCGGCGACCAGCCACTCACACTGTCGCGCGCCTGAATGCTGACTTCAGTCATCCCATCCGGGATGCGCACGCCCGACAGCGAGCGGGTGAAGGGCTGCTCTTTGGTATGCGGATGCGCCAGATTGCGCGTGCCCAAAGGCTCCCCCTCGGGGTCCAGAATGCGCCAAGCATCAGCATAGTGATCCCAACCGCTGTCGTTGTGGCGGATGGTAACGTCAAATTTCCACAGATCCCCCTGTCGATCGACCGTGACATTCAAAATGTCGGGCGGATCGGCCAAGGCCGGCATGGCAACTGCCAATAGGGAGAGAATGAGGCTGCGTTTGAACATGTGGCACCAATAAAACAACAAACTGAATATAGCGCATTTCGGAAGGGTTCCAAGGCAAGCACAGGGCGGCTCCGCGCAATTCACCGTGAGGCTGCAAATTAGTGGTGCAATTGCACCAAGCGCGCGGCAGTCTGGTCAAACCGGCGGCATAGTCTTTATGCTGCGGGTCAAGAGGAGGGACCGCGATGCAGATGCCAACACCGGATGCCGGGATCATTGCGCGCAAGGCGCGAGTTGTGGCGCGGCTGCGTGCGGCGCTGCCCCGCAATGCCGTCATCGACGACGAGCATGAGACCCGCGCCTATGAATGCGACGCGCTCACGGCCTATAAATGCCCCCCTTTGGCCGTGACCCTTCCGGCCAGCACCCAAGAAGTCTCCGCCGTGCTGCGGATATGTCATGAGGAAGGCGTGCCTGTCGTGCCGCGCGGGTCGGGCACCTCGCTTGCCGGTGGGGCGCTGCCGACCGCCGATAGTGTGGTGCTGGGCGTGGCGCGGATGGCCGAAGTGCTTGAGGTCGATTATGACAACCGCCTGATGCGGGTGCAAACCGGGCGCACCAATCTCAGCGTGACCGGCGCGGTAGAGGAGGATGGCTTTTTCTACGCCCCTGACCCGTCCAGCCAGTTGGCCTGCGCGATCGCGGGCAATATCGCGATGAACTCAGGCGGGGCGCATTGCCTGAAATATGGGGTCACCACGAACAATCTGCTGGGCGTTACGATGGTGATGATGGATGGCGAAGTGGTAGAGATCGGCGGCGGCTATATGGATGCAGGCGGGCTGGACCTTCTGGGGCTGGTCTGCGGCTCCGAAGGTCAGCTGGGCGTGGTGACAGAGGCGACGCTGCGGATTCTGCCCAAGCCCGAAGGCGCGCGGCCCGTGCTGATGGGCTTTGACGATAACGCCGTGGCGGGGGCCTGTGTCAGCGACATCATCAAGGCCGGGGTGCTGCCGGTGGCGATCGAATTCATGGACCGCCCCTGTATCGAGGCAACGGAGGCTTTTGCCCATGCAGGCTACCCGATGTGCGAGGCGCTGCTGATCGTCGAGGTCGAAGGCTCCGACGCCGAGATCGACCACCAGCTTGCCCTGATCACCGAGATCGCCCGCCACCACAACCCGGTGGAACTGCGCGAAAGCACCAGCGCCGAAGAAAGCGCGGCGATCTGGCTGGGGCGCAAATCGGCCTTTGGTGCGATGGGGCAGATCAACGATTACATGTGCCTTGATGGCACGATCCCGGTGAACGAACTGCCAATGGTGCTACGGCGCATTGGCGAGATGTCGGACAGCTATGGCCTTAAAGTCGGCAACGTCTTTCACGCAGGCGACGGCAATATGCACCCGCTGATCCTGTTTGACGCCAACAAACCCGGCGATCTGGAAAAATGCGAAGCCTTCGGCGCGGATATCCTGCGGCTTTGTGTCGAGGCGGGCGGCTGTCTGACCGGAGAGCATGGCGTGGGCATCGAAAAGCGCGATCTGATGCATGTGCAGTATGCTCCGGCGGATCTGGAGGCGCAGTTGGCTGTGAAGGACGTGTTTGATCCGGCGTGGCTGTTGAACCCGGCCAAGGTCTTTCCTTTGGATGTCACGGAAGGGCGGCGCGGCAGCGGCGCATCGGTGGCCGCGTGACGGTAACGACCGAAGCAGAAGTGGTCGAGGCGATCCGAGCCGCGCAGGCGCCCTTGTCCCTGCGGGGCGGCAATACGCGCGGCATGGCCGGGCCGGGGGCGGACCTGTCGCTTGCCGGATTGCGGGGCATCAGCCTCTATGAGCCGGGCGCGCTGACGCTGGTGGCGCAGGCGGGCACGCCGGTCTCCGAGATTGAGACGACACTGGCCGCCGAAGGGCAGCGGCTCGCCTTTGAACCGATGGACCACCGCGCGCTTATGGGCCGCAGCGGCACGCCGTCCATCGGCGGGGTTTTTGCGGCGAACGTTAGCGGCCCGCGGCGGCTTGCCATCGGCGCGGCGCGGGACTTCCTTTTGGGCGTGCGCTTTGTCGATGGGCAGGGGAGCGTTATCAAAAACGGGGGCCGGGTGATGAAGAACGTCACCGGCTATGATCTGGTCAAGCTGATGGCCGGGTCGCGTGGAACATTGGGCGCGCTGACCGAGGTTTCGCTAAAGGTGCTGCCCACCCCGGAAACCAGCGCAACGCTCGTGCTTTCGGGGCTGGACGACGCCGCTGCCATCGCCGCCATGGCGCTGGCCATGCGCAGCCCCTTTGAGGTTACCGGCGCGGCACATGATCCGGCGCAGGGGCTGTCATTTCTGCGGTTGGAGGGGTTTGAGACCTCGGTCTCCTACCGAACGGGGCGGCTGAAGGATTTGCTGGCCGCAACGGGGGCCGAGCTTGAGGTGCTGGGCGCAGAGCCCTCCGCGACCCTTTGGCGCGATTTGCGCGATGTTGCGGCCTTTCATGGGGCGGCGGGGGATGTCTGGCGGGTGCACTGCCGCCCGACTGAGGCATCGGCGCTAGCGGCAAAGGCCGGGGCCGAGGCACATCTTTATGACTGGGCTGGGGGGCTGATCTGGCTGTGCATGGCACCCGGCACAGACCTGCGTGCCCGGTTGGGCCGGTATGACGGTCACGCGACGTTCTTGCGGGCCGAGAGCGCGGCGCAGACGCTGCCCCGGCAGGAACCCGAAGCGCCGGGGGTGGCGCGGTTGACGGCGGGGCTGAGGGCCAAGTTCGACCCGCGCGGCATCTTCAACGCCGAAGCTTTGGCGCTGACCCCATGACATTGGTGCTGGTCTTTCTCATCGTTTTTCTGATTGGCCCGTTTCTGTTCAAGGCGCTGATCTCCGTGCCGCCTTCCCTGCGGGCCGTCCGCACTTTGGGGGCGATGGTCTTGGCCACCTTTCTATTCGCCACCGGCCTGCGCTATGGACTGCTGCGCTATTGGAGCGACAGCCCGTGGTTGCTGGGGGTCATCGCCCTCACCCTCTGGGCCGCTTGGATCGGGGTGATCGCACTGGTCGTCCAAGCACTGCGCCGCGCCGATCCGCGCCCCGCCATGCGCCGGTGGAGCGGGGTTTTGGGGGCCATAGGCACAACGGTGCCGTGGTTCGGCCTTGTCCTCGCCAATCTGATGCGCAGCACATCGTAACGGAGCATCTATGCAAACCACCTTTACCCCCGAGCAACTGCAGGATCCTGACACGCAGCGCAGCAACGACATTCTGCGCGCCTGTGTGCACTGCGGTTTCTGCACGGCGACCTGCCCGACCTATCAGGTCTTGGGCGATGAGTTGGACAGCCCGCGCGGGCGTATCTACCTGATCAAGGACATGCTTGAGAACGACCGCGATCCTGACCCAAAGACGGTCCAGCACATCGACCGCTGCCTGTCCTGTCTTGCCTGTATGACGACCTGCCCCTCGGGCGTGCATTACATGCATCTGGTCGACCACGCCCGCAGCTACATCGAGGAACGGTATAAACGGCCCCTAGGCGAACGCGCGCTGCGTTGGATGCTGGCGCGGATCCTCCCCTATCCGACACGCTTTCGACTGGCGCTTTTGGGGGCCAAGATCGGGCGGCCCTTCGCGCGGCTGATGCCGGACGCCCGGCTGCGCGCCATGCTTGAGATGGCCCCAAAAACGATCCCTCCGGTCAGCCGCAATGACGATCCGCAAAGCTTCCCGGCAAAGGGCAAACCGCTGCGGCGTGTGGCCCTGATGACCGGCTGCGCACAAAAGGCGCTGAACACCGATATCAATGACGCGACGATCCGGTTGCTGACCCGCGCGGGTTGCGAGGTGGTGGTGGCCGAAGGCGCGGGCTGTTGCGGCGCTCTGACGCATCACATGGGCAAGACCGATGAAAGCCACGCCCATGCCGCGCGCAATATCCGGGCATGGCGTGCTGAGATGGATGGCGGGGGGCTGGATGCCATCGTGATCAACACCTCGGGCTGTGGCACCACGGTCAAGGACTACGGCCATATGTTCCGCAATGACCCGCTGGCCGCGGATGCAGCGCGGATCTCGGCCTTGGCAAAGGATGTGACAGAGCTGCTCGCGGATCTAGACCTGCCTTTTGTCGAACCGGCTGAGCCGGGCATGGTCGTCGCCTATCATGCGGCTTGCTCGCTGCAACACGGCCAGCAGATCAAGGCCACACCAAAGACGCTGCTGAAACAGGCCGGTTTCACGGTGGTGGAACCGGCGGACAGTCACCTCTGCTGCGGGTCGGCGGGCACCTATAATCTGATGCAGCCCGAGATTTCGGCGCAGTTGAAAGAGCGCAAGATCAAGACGCTAGAGGCGAAATCCCCAGACGTCATCGCGGCGGGCAATATCGGGTGCATGATGCAGATCGGCTCGGGCACCGGGGTGCCGGTGGTGCATAGCGTCGAACTGCTGGATTGGGCCTGCGGCGGGCCGAAACCACCCGCGCTCAGCCGTGATCCCGATGCGCCCGCGCAGGTGCCGCGTTTGCGTTAAGCCTGCGCCGTATTTTCGCCGCAACTCCCCTATATCCGCCAAAGTGGACATGGTTTTGAGGTGCATTTTGCGACAATTGTTGGCGGCTATTCTCGGCGTATTTACCCTCGCCACGGCGGCGCTGGCCCAAGACAGTGCGCTCAAGGCGCTCGACAACGGTGTGGACGCCGCTGCTTGGGAAGCCGTGGGCCGTCTCGACATCGGCGGCACCGGGTTTTGCACCGGCACGTTGATCGCTCCGCGTCTGGTGCTGACCGCCGCGCATTGCCTGTTTGACCGCGAAACCAAGGCCCGGATCGACCATGGCGAGGTGCAATTCCTTGCCGGATGGCGCAATGGCCGCGCCGGGGCCTACCGCGATATCCGCCGCGCCGTGGTGCATCCCGACTACGTCTATGATGGTGAGGTCTCCTCGGGCCGGGTGCGCAATGATCTGGCGCTCTTGGAACTCTCTCGCCCGATCCGCAACACCACGATCCGCCCCTTTGGCACCGCCGCGCGCCCGCGTCCCGGCGACAGTGTGGGTGTGGTCAGCTATGCCCGCGACCGGGCCGAGGCGCCGTCCCTGCAAGAGGTCTGCAAGGTGCTGGCCCAGCAGGAGGGGGTACTGGTGACCTCCTGCGCGGTCGATTTCGGCTCCAGCGGCGCGCCGATCTTTAGCATTGTCGCGGGCGAGGCGCATATCGTCTCGGTTGTTTCGGCCAAGGCCGAGGTCGAAGGCACGCAGGTCTCTCTCGGCACCGCTTTGGGCGCGCCCTTGGCGCTGCTGCAAGCGGAACTGGTGGCGGGCAAAGGTGTGTTTCTGGATTCCAACCCCGCAGGCAAGCGCATCCGGGTCGGAGAAGAGCGCGGCACCGGTGCGAAATTCATCCGGCCTTAAATCTGCGACCCAAGACTTGAAAGCGCGCAGAACCCATCCCACATGAGCTTTGCCGAGGTGCCTCAATAGGGCTTCGGCGTTTAAAAACGCGGGCCTGTCCAATGGTGGAAGGCCCGATATGTCAATCGCTCACTGATGAGGATGAACACATGCGTACGTTTGATTTCGCACCCCTTTACCGCTCCAGCGTTGGTTTCGACCAGATCGCCAATATGATGGACCGGGTTCTGACAAATGATGGGGCCACCCCCAGCTATCCCCCGTATAATATCGAAAAGCTCGATAACGATGCCTACCGCATTTCTATCGCCGTGGCTGGTTTCTCTGACAGCGACCTGAGCGTCGAAGTCCGGGAGAAAGCGCTGATCGTCTCGGCCCGCAAGGCGGATGAGGATGAGGCCAAGTCCTACCTGCACCGTGGCATCGCCACCCGCGCCTTTGAACGCCGCTTCCATTTGGCGGACCACGTTCAGGTGATCGGCGCGGCCCATGCCAATGGCATGTTGCATATCGAGCTTGAGCGTCAGGTGCCTGAGGCCCTGAAACCACGCCAGATCGCCATCTCTTCCGAGGTGAAGTCGATCGACAAAGACGTGGTTGACGCCAAATCCGTGAACTAAGCACGGTTCCGTTCCGAGCTTTTTGAAGGCCCGCTATCCGGCGGGCCTTTTTTTGTTGGCTGTGGCGCGTGAGGGGGCCCCTTCGTGGGAGAATATCTGCCGAGGGTGCGGCGCGAAAACGGCGGCTTTCTGCTGCGCAGCAGGGCGGGGGAAACCATGCGAAAGCTGTCGGGTTGAGTGGGGGACCGGGCAGGCGTGCCCGGGCAACAGCGTGCAGAGTACCGCACGCGCAATGAAAGGAAGAACCATGATTAACTATGCAAATTCCCTACGCAAGCTGACCCTGACGACGGCTGTCGCCGCCCTTATGGCTGCCCCAGTTGCCGCACAAACGCTGGACGCCGGTGTCGGCACCGATGCGACCGCCGATCTGGCGGGCACAGAGCTGGACACCACAGCCGGGGCCGAGGTGAATGGCACTTTGACCACCGAACAGGCCATCGACCAAACCGCGACCTCGGGCATTGATGCGGATGCCGATATTGCACTGGATGGAAGCACCGTGGCCGTCGCGTCGGACGACACTGTCATCGGCACGATTTCCAATGCGGAACCACAGGCCGATGGCTCTGTGCGCTATTCCATCGATCTGGCCAATGATTTCGCCGCCGATAGCGACCGCGCAGTCGTGCAGATCGACCAAGATGTCGACGCCGAAGGCCAGTTGCTCATTGGCATGACAGGCGAAGAATTCGCCGCAGCCCTGTCCCAGCAAATGAATGCGGGCAGCGCGGCGCAGACCCGGACCAACTAAGACGGGTCACTCCCAGGGCGTTTCTCTCCCCCGCCCGGAAGCCGGCAGCACGAAAGTGCTGTCGGCTTTTTTGCGTTCGGGGGTCGGGGGTCGGGGGTTTGACGGCTTGCAAATGTCTTGGGCGGAGGGTACTGCGCAATAGTTATGATATAACATATCGAATCACAATCTACGTTACATCACGGAGAACGACATGCCCCAAACATCCGCATCCCCGCTTTTCTTTCTGACACTCAGCGCGGGCATTGCCCTCTCGGCCCCCGCCTTCGCCGATACGAAAGAGGCGTCGCATGACCACGATCATTCCCATGCGCATGACCACGCCCACGGCCAAGACGACATCTACAAAGGCTATTTCGATGACGCACAGATCAAGGACCGGCCCCTGTCGAATTGGGCGGGTGAATGGCAATCGGTCTACCCGCTCTTGCAGCAGGGCGCGCTGGACGAGGTGATGCAGTACAAGGCCGAAGACAGCGACAAAACAGCGGCGGAGTACAAAGCCTATTACGATGTCGGCTATGCCACGGATGTGGACCGCATCACCATTGAGGGCAACGCCGTGACCTTCTTTCGCGACGGTGATCCGGTGCAGGGGCGCTATGCCAGTGATGGCTACGAAGTGCTGACCTACGAAAAGGGCAACCGCGGCGTGCGCTATGTCTTTGCCAAAGAGGATGGCGATGCCGAAGCGCCGGGCTTTATCCAGTTCAGCGACCACATCATCGCACCGCAAAAGGCCGATCACTACCACCTCTATTGGGGGTGACGATCGCGCCAAAGTGCTGAAGGAGTTGACCAATTGGCCGACCTATTTCCCCGCCGAGATGAGCGCGTCTGAGATCGCGGCGGATATGCAGGCGCATTAAGGGCGGCCATCCAGCATGTCTGGCAGAAAGCGAAATCTGCGAAGCGGGCTGAAACAGCGGCGGCGTCAGGGGGATCCGATGGCGGCCTATGACCGATTGCCGCCCCCGCTTAGGGCATGGCTGGCGCAGACGGCGCTGCCGTGGTCGCCGCAGTCGGCCCATCGGCTGTGGTGTCGGGCCTTGCAGCGGTGCGAAGGCGATGCGGTGGGGGCCGCCCTCCACTTAAGCCGCGCAGAGCACCGGATGCTGGCGCAGGACCGGTTGCAGATCTGAGCAAAAACAAACGGGGCGCGCCCTAGGCACGCCCCGTTCTATCAATCGTCTCAGGTGCTTAGACCGACAGGCAGACGTATTTCATCTCAAGGTAGTCCTCGATCCCGTGGTGGCTGCCTTCGCGGCCAAGGCCGGATTGCTTGACCCCACCAAAGGGCGCAAGCTCGGTCGAGATGATGCCGGTGTTCACGCCGACGATGCCATATTCCAGCGCCTCGGCGACCTTGTACACACGGCTCAGGTCTTTGGCATAGAAGTAAGAGGCAAGGCCAAAGATCGTGTCGTTCGCCATGGCGATCACGTCGTCCACATCGTCGAACTTGAACAGCGGCGCGAGGGGGCCGAATGTCTCTTCCTTGGCGACCTTCATGTCTTGCGTCACGCCGGTCACGATGGTCGGGCCGAAGAAGTTGCCGCCCATGTCGTCCTTGGCATTGCCCAGAATGATCTCGGCCCCGTTGTCGACCGCATCCTTGATATGCTCGCGCACTTTGTCCGAGGCTTCGGGGTTGATGAGCGGGCCAAGGTCTGTGCCCTCTTCGAGGCCGTCGCCGACCTTCATCTTGCTCACCCGGTCCTTCAGCTTGGCCGCGAAGTCGTCATAGACGCCCGCCTGCACGTAGATCCGGTTGGCGCAGACGCAGGTCTGGCCGTTGTTGCGGAACTTGCACATGATCGCGCCTTCGACGGCAGCATCAAGATCGGCGTCGTCAAAGACGATGAAAGGCGCGTTGCCGCCCAGCTCCATCGAACATTTCATCACCTGATCGGCGGCCTGTTTCAGCAGGATGCGCCCAACCTCGGTGGAGCCGGTGAAGGTCAGCTTGCGCACGGCGGGGTTCTCGCAGAATTCCTTGCCCACGGCAGACGACGATGACGACGGCAGCACGTTGAACACGCCCGCCGGAATACCCGCACGTTCGGCCAGCACACCCATGACGATGGCCGAGAGCGGAGTCTCGGCCGCCGGGCGCGCCACGAAGGAACAGCCCGCCGCCAGCGCGGGGGCCGCCTTGCGGGTGATCATCGCATTGGGGAAGTTCCACGGCGTGATCGAAGCGGCAACGCCGATGGGCTGCTTCATCACCATGATGCGCTTGTCGCGCTGGTGGCCTGGGATCATCTCGCCGTAGACGCGCTTGGCTTCTTCACCGAAGAACTCGATGAAGGAGGCGCCATAGGCGATCTCGCCCTTGGCTTCGGCCAGCGGTTTGCCCTGTTCGGCGGTGAGGATGGTGCCCAGATCGTCTTGGTTCTCCATCATCAGGTCGAACCATTTGCGCATCACCGCGGCGCGTTCCTTACCGGTCCAGCTGGCCCAGTCTTTTTGCGCCTTTTCGGCTTGGGCAATCGCGCCCGCGACCTGCGCACGGCTGAGGTCGGCAACCTGTGCGATGACATCGCCCCGCGCGGGATTGGTCACGTCGAAGGTGCCGTCTTCTCCGTCGACCCATTGGCCACCGATATAGGCGCGGGTTTCAAGCAGGCTGGGGTCTTTCAGCAGTGATTTCAGATCCGTCTTAGCATCAGTCATGTCATCTCTCCGCTATTCTCTATAGCCTCCAAAGCAACAACGAGTATGATTGTCCAGTTCAGTTTGATCAAATCCGGGGTGGGAGACCCAAATGATGCTAGATGACGCCTATGCAAATGCTGCCTATATCGACGGGGCCGACGGCTTTCCGCCCCGCTGGGAAAAGGAGGCGGAGGCATTCCGCGCATCATTGGGGGCGCGGGCGCAGTTGAATGTGCGCTACGGCCCCTCGGACCGTCAAAAGTTCGATTTCTTCCAGCCCGAGGGCGTCTCGCGGGGCACGGCGGTCTTTGTGCATGGTGGCTATTGGAAGGCCTTCGACAAGAGCTATTGGTCGCATCTGGCCGCCGGTCCACTGGCGCGGGGCTATGCGGTGGCGATACCGTCTTATGACCTATGCCCCGAGGTGCGTATCTCTGAGATCTCCACGCAGATCGCCGCCGCGCTGACCGAAGTGGCGAACCGCACGCAGGGCGCAATCGTGCTGTCGGGCCATTCGGCGGGCGGGCATCTGGTGGCCCGGATGACCGACCCCCTGCTGCTCGGGGCCGAGGTGCGCGACCGGATCACGCGGATCGTGCCGATCTCGCCTGTGGCTGACCTTGCCCCGCTGCTTCAGACTCAAATGAACGATACTCTGCGGCTGGACGAGGCCGAGGCCGAGGCCGAAAGCCCGATGAACATGACCCCGCCGCACGGCGTGGATGTCACCGTCTGGGTGGGCGCGCAAGAGCGGCCCGCCTTCCTTGAGCAGGCCGAGAATTTCGCCCGCAGCTGGGGTGCGAAACAGGTGGTGGCCGAGGGCAAGCACCATTTCGACGTGATCGACCCGCTGGCCGAGCCGGACAGCGACCTGACCAAAGCGCTATTGGGCAGCTAAGCCCCACATTTTACGGCAGATGCCCTGCGTTAATGCACGTAAGGCATTTGCCGCAGTGCCGCAGAAACACTATGTCAGAGGGGCAGAGGCCCCTGTTCGGCCACGCGATGCAATTGAAAGGGCCGAAGATGAGAATCGTTAAATGGGTGTTTTGGGTGACCGTCTGGGCGCTGGTGGCGGCGTTCTTCCATTATACCCTGCCGCAGACCGATATCGTCCGCGTCACGGACACCTATGAAAAGCGGATCGACTTTGGCAACAGTTCGATCTTCTGGGCGGGCTCTTCGACCGATAGTGCCGGGCAGGCGGTCAACCGCGATGTCTTTTTCATCCAGACCCGCCGCGCCAAAGGCGATGTCATGGTTTACCGCAACGAAGACACCGGCTGGGGCTGGCCGCCCTATTTCAAATTCGACACTGCCAACCTTCAGGCCGAGGCGGCGGATGCCCGCAGCACCACCGGCGCGCCGCAGTATTATGCGCTGAAACACTACGGTTGGCGCAGTGAGCTTTTGTCGATCTACCCCAATGCCATCTCGCTCCGCGCGGTCGAGGGGCCGGAGGCGAGCAAGGGTATCCCCTTTGTGACCATCATCGTGCTGACCCTCGTGGCGGCCCTGTTTTATGCCATTTGGGTGCGCTGGCGGCGGTTCCGCCGCGCGCGGTTGGACCCAAGGATCGAGGCGATCGAGGATGACTTCGCCGCGCGCCGAGGGCGCTTTGCCCGCTGGCGTGCCGAACGACGCGCGCGGAAGTAACCTCACCAAGAACTGTAAACGCTGAGCGGGGCAGGTAGCGCCCCGCATTCAGCTAAATTCTGGTATTCCATCCTATATGGACATCATCCTCGTCACCACGATCATTGCGTCGCTCTTTGTCGTTATCGGCTTGGCCGAACCCTTTGCCGCGCGGTTGCAACTGCCATTCAGCGTGATCCTTGCGGTCGTGGGGATCCTCATCGGGGCGTCGGCGATCTTTTTTCTGCGCACCGATCTGACGGATGCGCTGAATCCAATGGCGGCGGCCATTCTGGGGCTGCCGATCCGGTCAAACGTCTTCCTCTATGTTTTCCTGCCGACGCTTTTGTTTCAGGCGACGCTGGGGATGAACCTGCGGCGCATGGTGGATGACTGGGTGCCCATTCTCGTGCTGGCTGTGGTGGCCGTGGTGGTGGCGACCGTTAGCATTGGCTACGCGCTGTTTTGGGTCAGTGCCATTCCGCTGGCGGCCTGTCTGCTGATCGGGGCAATCGTTTCGACCACGGACCCCTCGGCGGTGGTCTCGATCTTTCGCTCGATCTCGGCCCCGCGGCGGCTGGCGCGGATCATTGAGGGTGAAAGCCTGCTGAACGACGCCGCCGCCATCGCGCTTTTCGGTCTGTTCATGGGCTATGTCATGCTGGGCATTCCTGACCCGGAGCTGGGCAGCGCACTTGCGCAATTTCCGATGTTGATCGCGGGCGGGGCGCTGGTGGGCTGGCTGGGCGCACGGATCGCAGTTTGGGTCATGGCGCTGTTCGCGCGGCATGAACTGGCGCAGCAGTCGATCTCGGTCGCGCTGCCCTATCTGGCCTATATCGTGGCTGAGCAAAGCGTCGGCGCCTCGGGAGTAATCGCCGTGGTGGCCGCGGGGCTGACGCTGAACCTCACGGCACCGGGGCGGTTGCCACCGCAGGCGCTGACCAACCTGCGCGAACTTTGGGACGTTCTGGCCCATTGGGCCGGAGCGCTCATCTTTATCCTCGCAGCACTGCTGATCCCCCGGCTGTTAGAAGAAGTCCGGCTGGAGGATTTCTTTCTTATTGCCGTGGTCGTGGTCGCCGCCATTTTCGCCCGCGCGGTGATCCTTTTCGGGCTGCTGCCCCTGCTGACCGCGGCCAAGCTTTCGCCCTCGGTCGAGCGGCCCTACCGTGTTGCGATCCTCTGGGGGGGCTTGCGCGGGGCGGTCACTCTGGCGCTGGCGCTGGCGGTGACGGAAAGCGTGCGGGTGCCGGATGATATCCAGCGGATCGTGGGTATCTTGGCCACCGGTTTCACCCTCTTTACGCTGCTGGCCCAAGGTACGACGCTGCGCTGGATCATCGGGCGGCTGGGGCTGGATCAACTGTCGCCCATTGATCACGCGCTGTCGCGGCAGGTGATCGCCGTGGCCCTGCAGACCGTGCGCGAAGACGTGGCCCAAACGACCGAGAATTATGATCTGAACCGCGATATCGTGCGCTCCGAGGCGAAACGTTTCGGCGAGCGGCTTGAGACGGCAGTCAAGACTGCGGAGGAGGCGACCGATATCCTTGACCGGGACCGGATCGCGCTTGGCCTCATCGCGCTGGCAGGGCACGAGCGCGACACGATCCTCGCGCGGGTGCGGGAGCGGACGATCTCGGCCCGGATGGCTGATCTGGTGCTCTCGGATGCGGACCGGCTGATCGAAGGGGCGCGGACCCAAGGCCGCAGCGGTTACCAGCGCGCGGCGCGGCGCAGCGTGGCCTATGGGCGCACCTTTCGCGCGGCGGCGGTGCTGCACGGGCGCTACGGCGTTTCGGGGCCCTTAGCGCGGATGACGGCGGACCGCTTTGAAATGCTGCTGTCGCAGCGGCTGATCCTGCGCGATCTGGGCACCTTTATCGATGGGCGTATTCGCCGGATTCACGGGCGGCGGGTGGCCGAATTGCTGCACGATCTGCTGGCGCGCCGCATCGAAGGGATCGAAACCGCGCTAGAGGGGCTGCGGCTGCAGTATCCGGGCTATGCCGAGGAACTTGAGCGGCGTTTCATCCGCCGCACGGCGCTGCGGCTGGAAGAACGCGAATACACGTTGATGCGCGAAGACGGGCTGTTCGGGGCTGAGGTCTATACCGCGCTGATGCAGGAATTGGCCACGCGGCGCATGGCGGCAGAGGGGCGTCCGGGCCTTGACCTTGCCGTGCGGCGCGGCGCTTTTATCGAACAGTTTCCGCTGTTTACGGATCTGGGTGAGGGCGCGCTCAAACGGCTCAGTCGGGTGCTCAAAACCCGCTATGTAGATATCGGCGATGTGGTTTTGCACAAGGAAAGCCCTGCACGCAGCGTGTTTTTCATCGCCTCGGGCGCGGTCGAGTTGGAAAGCGCAGGTCAGACTTGGCGATTGGGTCGGGGGGAGATGTTCGGCCAGATGGCGATCCTGACGAACCGTGTGCGCCGGGTGGACGTTCGCGCCATCGCACCGACAACGCTTTTGGTGTTGGACGAAGACCGTTTTCGCCGCCTGCTGGAGCGGAGTGCGGCCCTGCGCGACGCGGTGCGGGCCAGCGCAGAAAAGCGCGGCATCGATCCGGTGGACTTGCTCTCGGGGGGCGGCGGGGCTGGATAGGCTGCTAGGCAATCGCGGACGGGGTGTTTGGGGCCGGTGGTGCGCAGCGGTATTTAAAAAAGGATGAAGATAAGGGGGGGGGGGCGGCCGGTAGGGACGGCCGCACCTTGGGGTGAGGTTAGTCGTCTTGGGTGATTTCGCCGGTGGAGGCGTCAATCAGCACCTCGCGTTCGCCTGTCGCACCGGTCAGTTCGACCTCATAGACCATGCGGTCGTCTTCATCGTCGAGCGAGAGTTCCTCGATCCTTGTGCCGTCTTGGCCTTCGAGTTCGGCCAGCGCTTTCATCAGCACATCGCGGGAGGTGCCAGCGGCGCGCAGTTCGTCTTCTTGGAAGAGGCCGCTGAGGAAGCTGGTAAGTTGCTCTTCGGATTGCGAGATCACCTCGCCGGTGGCGGCGTTGACGGTGACTTCGTAGACTGCCTCGCCGCGGACGAGGTCAATTTCATAGACCAGCGCGTCGCCTTCGGTTTCGATCTCGGCTTCCAGCACGCCGCCGTCGATGCTGCTTTGTGCGGCTTTGATGGCTTGGGACATGCTGACACGCTCGGCCTTTGCGGCGGTCTCTTGGGCGAAGAGCGCAGCGGGGGCGATCAGGAGCGATGCGGCAAGGGCGGTGAACTTATGTGGCATGGGAAACCTCATGAAATGTGTTGCGGTTTGCCGGCCCCCTAGTGGGCGACGGCATTCGCGGTTCAACGCTTGGCAAAGCGGGCTGTTCCATGGGGCAGGGGGGCTGCGTTAATCGGCGAAGAGCCTGTCGCTCTGGGCGATTGCGCGGGCCTTGTCTTCGCTCACGTTGAGAAAGCGCGCGAGGGCTGCGGCGTTCGTTTCGGTGTCGGCGTATTCAGAGAGGCGCGTATAGTTTTCAAACTGTGCGTCACGGATCTGGTCGACCTCATGCAGCATGTTCCCCCGGATCGTAGGGAGCAGGCGCGAGAGGTTTTCCTGCGAGGTCTGTTCCCCGGTCAGGCCGATGCGCAGGGCGTGGCCGGTGAGATAGGCATCTGTCAGCGTGCATTCGACTTCGAGCATGCGCACCTGTGCGCGGTCTGAGGCGAAATCGCGCAGCAGGTCGAGGTTGGATGTATCAATGCAGACGATCAGCCGCTTGCTGTCGTAGTAGTCATAGAGCATCCGCATCAAGGCGCGCCGGTGGCGGGTGCGTTTTTCCAGCGTGGTTTGAATGCCGCCGAGATCGGGTAGGGGGGTGTCTTCTTCGTTGAAGAGGAAGTCCACCGCCGGGAGGCCGGTTTCCTGACGTATCCGACCGACGAGCCGTTTGGCGACATGCCATTTCTTGGCGAGGATGATCAGCAGCTCGCGTTCGCGGCCAAGGCTGGCTTCGGTCTCCCAAAAGCGGGGGGCGAAGCGGCGGCCGATGCGGCCCCTTCCGGTGAGGAAGTCGAATAGGTTGCGGCCTTCGTCGCTGATCTGGAATTGCACCCCTTGGGCGGCATAGAGCAGGCCGAGGCGGCGTTTGAGGTCCAGCGCTTCGGGGCTGATTTTGCGCGCGAAGAGGTGGTTTTGACCGAGCAGCAGATCGTAGTGATCGTTGTAGAATGTGACCGGCATGCCGTAGTCGGAGAACAGCAGGAAGGTCAGGCTGCGGTTGGAGATTTCGGCCTCGGGGACGAGGTGGCGCACGAGGGTTTGAAAGAAGGTCTCATCCGGGATCCATGTGCTGCGGAAAAAGCGCATTACGTCGCGGCGGCGATGGGTGAATGCCATCAGCGCCTCGATGGTACGGCGGCGCAGGCACCACCATTGGCTGCCGATTTGCACCTGAAGGTCGGCAGGGATTTTGCGGGTGAGGCCCAGACGTTTCTGGGCCTCGAACATCGCGTAGAACCGCTTGCGCTGTGTGCGTTCGTTGAACCAGTGGCGATAGATCAGCCGCTCTTCTTTCCAACCGGTCTTGATCCAATCGCTGTCGAAATAATCCACGCTTTCGATGAAGTCGGTGTCATTCTCATCAAGAAACTGATGCGCGTATTCTGCCGATTTAATTGCCATGCAATCGCCGGACATCAGGTAGAAATGCGTGGCGCGGGGGAAGCTTTGCAGTGCGGCGGTGAGCGTATCCAGCGTGGCCTCCACCAAAGACCATTCACCCCAGCCGCAGCGGGTGCGTTTGCGCGGGAAGGTGACGCTGGGGTTGTCGCCAAGGGCGGCAGTGATCTGGGCGTAATCCTCAGCACTGGCGGAAGCGTCAAAGTGGATCGCCATATAGTCGCCCACGGCGGTCAGCCGCTCGGCCTGCCGGATAACAGCCTCCGGATCCTTGTGGCACAGCAGGATATAGGCAATTTTCGCCATGCAGGATACCGAATGTCCTTGTCGCGGCCCGCTTGCATCGGCCTTTTGTCGTGGATCACCTACCTAGTTAATCGTGAAGACCGATTGAATAAACAGCATTTCTTTGCTTTTTTGCGCCAAGGCCAGATTGTTGCTTAAAACAGTCAGCGCCATCAGGAGGCGAGGAGCATGGGTTTTCCCGGAACATGGATGACGGAGAGCGAGAGCATGGTGTACCGGGTGGTGCCCAAATGCGCCTGTTCGACCATCGGGCAGATCATGTTTTATTCCGATCATGGCGAATTCTTTGACGGCGACATCCACGATGCCAAGGCAGGCATCCACAAATGGGCCTTGGATGCATCGCAGGGGCCGATCACCGATAATGTGACGGCGCGCAAGTCCTATGCCTTTACCTGCGTGCGCAATCCCTACACGCGGGTCCTGTCGTCCTTCTTTGACAAGATTTGCGGCATCCAGCGCAATGGGCGGCGGTATCGCGGCAATCTGGTGCCGCTGTTGGTTCAGAAATACGGGATCGACGTGGGTGGCGATGACGGCAAGCAGGAGTTCGACCAGATCGCCAGTTTCCGGCGTTTCTTGCTGTTTGCGCGTGATACCATTCGTTGGCGGCGGCCGATGGACCCGGACATTCACTGGTCTGCGGTCTCGGGCCATGTCAGCACCTTCATCATCAATGGCGGCACCTACGACAATATCTTTTGGACCGAGCAGTTTAACGATGGCATGCAGCAAGTGCTCGACGCGGTAGATACGCCGCATCGGGTTGATTTGGCGGCGATCCCTCGGTTCAACGAAAGCGAAGACCATGGGCCTAAGCGGGCGCATCCGGTTGAGGATTACTTCGACGATCTGTCGATGCATCTGATGCGCGAGATCTACAAACGCGACTTTGATCTCTTCAAATATGACTTCGACAATCCGGGGAACAAGCTGCCTGTGGGTGAGATCGATCTCGATGAGGTGCACGCCAAACTGGGTGACTGAGCGGCAGCATCTTGCACCGGGGCGGGTCGCGCTCTACATGCTTTGGCATGTCACAGGTCAAATCCAGCTCCAAATCCGATCCGAACTACAAGGTGATCGCCGAAAACCGCCGCGCGCGGTTTGATTACGCTATCGAAGAAGACATCGAATGCGGCATCATCCTTGAAGGGTCCGAGGTGAAATCTCTGCGCGAAGGCGGGGCGAATATCGCCGAGAGTTACGCCGCCGTGGAGGATGGCGAGCTGTGGTTGGTGAATTCCTATGTGGCGCCCTACAAGCAGGCCAAAACCTTTCAGCATGAGGAACGCCGCCGCCGTAAGCTGCTGGTCAGCCGCAAGCAATTGGCGGACCTGTGGAACGCGACGCAGCGCAAGGGCATGACGCTGGTGCCGCTGGTGATGTATTTCAACCATCGCGGCATGGCCAAGATCAAGATCGGTGTGGCCAAGGGTAAGAAGCTGCATGACAAGCGCGAGACGGCGGCCAAGCGCGATTGGTCGCGGCAGAAGCAGCGGTTGTTGAAGGATCACGGGTAAGGCTGCCACCTAGGCCCGGGACAAGCCGCAGGCGCCGGGCCATCGCCTGCCCCTCCCCGGGGTAAGCGATTTGGTGAGGCTGGGTGCTCCTTCGCGAGCACACATCAAACCTGAACTATAAAGTGGCATGAATACCCCATAGCATTGCCAACCCAGGGGCAGGCAACGCCTCTCACCGCCCCCTTCCACTTGCCAGCACCCCCTACCGGTTATAGTCAAGGGCAACGCCCGCGACGAAGGAGGCCCCAATGGCCGACGATCCCAAGACATTGGTTTCAACCGACTGGTTGGCTCAGCACTTGAAAGACCCAGACCTGCGCATCCTTGATGCTTCGTGGTATCTCCCCGACGCCGGGCGCGACCCAAAGGCCGAGTATGACGCCGCCCACATCCCCGGCGCGCGGTTCTTTGACATTGATGACATCTCTGACGCGCGGTCGGACTTGCCGCATATGGCCCCCCCGATCGAGAAATTCATGTCGCGCCTGCGCGCCATGGGCGTGGGCGATGGGCATCAGGTGGTGGTTTATGACGGTGCCGGGCTGATGTCGGCGGCGCGTGTCTGGTGGCTCTTCCGCCTGATGGGGCAGGAGAATGTCGCCGTGCTGGATGGTGGTTTGCCCAAATGGCAGGCCGAGGGGCGCGAGACGGAAGACATGCCGCCCGTGCCGCGCGATCGCCACATGACCGTGCGCTTTCAGAACCAGTTGGTGCGTGATGTGACGCAGGTGGCCCATGCCTCGAAACTCGGCGATCCGCAGATCGTGGACGCCCGCGCCGCCGCCCGCTTCCGCGGCGATGCGCCAGAGCCACGCGAAGGGCTGCGCGCGGGCCATATCCCCGGCGCACGCAATGTGCCCTTTACCGAGCTGCTGAACGACGACAAGACGATGAAAACCCCCGAACAAACCCGCGCCATTTTCGAGGCGGCGGGCGTGGACCTTGCCAAACCCGTCATCACCTCCTGCGGGTCGGGCATCACCGCCGCCGTGCTGGCGCTGGCGCTGGAGCGGGTGGGTCATCGCAAATGGTCGCTCTATGATGGCTCATGGGCGGAGTGGGGCATGTTCCCCACCGTGCCCGTCGTCACCGGCGCGGCTTAACCCTTTTTAGTTACCTTCCAACCGGAGAACCCCATGTTCGAGACGCTCAAGGCGCAACCCGCTGACAAGATCCTCGCCCTTGTACAGGCCTACCGCGAAGACCCGCGTGACACGAAGATCGACCTCGGCGTCGGCGTTTACAAAGACGCCAGCGGCAACACCCCGGTGATGCGCGCCGTCAAAGCCGCCGAGCAGCGCATCTGGGAAAACCAAGACACCAAGGTCTACACCGGTTTGGCTGGTGATCCGGCCTATACCAACGCGATGGCCGCGCTTGTGTTGGGCGATGCCGTGCCGCGTGGTGCGATTGCCGCCGCCGCCACCCCCGGCGGGACCGGCGCGGTGCGTCAGGCGTTTGAACTGGTGCGCATGGCCAACCCCGGCGCACGGGTCTTTGTCTCTGACCCGACATGGCCGAACCACCTGTCGATCCTGTCCTATCTGGGCATGGAAGTGGTCAACTACCGCTATTTCGACAGCGCGACCGGCGGCGTGAACTTCGACGGGATGATCGAAGACCTCAAGACAGCCAAGAAGGGCGATGTGGTGCTGCTGCACGGCTGCTGCCACAACCCGACAGGCGCGAACCTGAACAGCAGTGAATGGGACGCGGTAATCGACGTGCTGCAAAGCACCGGTGCCGTGCCGATGATCGACATCGCCTATCAGGGCTTTGGCGACGGGCTGGAAGCCGATGCCGCCGCGACCCGCAAAGTGGCGTCTTCGGTGCCCGAGTGTCTGATCGCGGCAAGCTGTTCCAAGAACTTCGGCATCTACCGCGAGCGGACCGGCATCCTGATGCTGGTCGCTTCTGAGGCGGCCCAAGGGCTGAACCAAGCCACCTTGGCCTTTCTCAACCGCCAGAACTACAGCTTCCCGCCCGATCACGGCGCGCGGATCGTGTCGACCATCCTGACCGATGACGCACTCAAGGCCGACTGGAAGGCCGAATTGGAAGACGTGCGCAACGCCATGCTTGCCCTGCGTGAGCAGCTCGCCGGTGAATTGCAGCGCCTGTCCGGGTCGGACCGCTTTGGGTTCCTCGCCCAGCACCGGGGCATGTTCTCGCGCCTTGGCACCACCCCGGACAAGGTCGAAGCGCTGCGCGAAAAGCATGGCATCTACATGGTTGGCGACAGCCGCATGAACATTGCTGGGTTGAATCAAAACAGCGTGCCAATTCTGGCCCGCGCGATCATCGACGTAGGCATCTAATGCCATTTCGGGCCGCGCCTGCCGCGGCCCGAACACCCCGCCGCACCAAGCGTTGATAACATAACTGGGCGCTATGCCCCCGTAATGTCTACATTAAAACAGAACTTGGTCGGATTACCCAGATTGAGTACCTTGAGCGAAAACTTAGGGTCAGGCAAATTTTAGAATCAATTTTTCAGTGCATCCGGTTGGATGTTGGCATGCCAGCCGTACAGCTCGTGATTGTGACGGCATCGGTTGTCACGGTCTTGGGTCATTGGGTGCGCGGCCACAGCAGTCTGCCTGGCAAACATTGGTTCCTGCTGGCGATCTTGGCCATGGACATGTGGCTTCTTTCGGTCGGGGTCGAGCTGTCGGCCACTTCGGCGGCCTGCGCCTTTGGGGTCAGCCGTTGGGCGTGGATCGGCTTTGTGCTGCTGCCGACTTTCTGGGCCTTTTTCCTTTACGAATATGCGCTTGGGGCCAAGGTGCCGCGGTATCTGGTGCCGCTCTGTGCCGGGGTTGCGCCTGCGCTGATCACCCTCGCTGCGGTGACGAGCGGTTGGCATGAGAAATTCTACGGGCCGGAAACCAAGTGGCTTTTGAGCGAAGAGGGGGCCTACGTTCAATCGGACCATGGCCCGCTCTTTTTCGTCGCGATCGCCTATTTGTACATGGTCATCGTGGCCGCGGCGGTGGTGGCGGGCCGTGCTGTACGGACGGCAAACCCCGCGGTGCGCAGCTTTTTCCTAAAGCTCTTCGCCGCGACGCTGATCCCCATGGTGGCCAATCTGGGCTATATTCTGGGCGGGATCACGCTGTTTAACACCGATCCGACGCCCTTTTCCTTTGCGCTTTCGCTGACGCTGGTGGTTTGGCTGGTGGCTGACAACCGCTGGATTGATGTCAACGCGATCGCGCGAGAGCTGTTGTTCTACAACAGCACTGACCCGGTTTTCGTGGTCGACCCAACAGGGGTTGCGATTGAGACGAACCCGGCTGCGGCCGATCTGTTGCACCGCGGCGCAGAGCCCGAAGCACCGTTGACCGAGTTCGGAGAGTTGGGGCCGGTCATTCGCTATCTCGCGGCCCACGGCAGCCTGCCGGACGTGACCGATATCCAGTTGGGCCACCGCCATTTCGCCGTGCGCGCCCATGCGATTTCATTGGGTGTCGGGCAAAAGCAGGTCGGCTGGGCCGTGGCGCTCTTGGATGTGACCGTGCAAAAGATCGCGGCGCAAAAAGCGATCGCCGCCGAGCAGATGCAGACGCAGTTCCTTGCCACGGTGAGCCATGAGTTGCGGACCCCCCTGACGGTAATCAACGGTGCGCTTGGTCTGCTGTCGACGGGCGGCGCAAAGCTGAGCGATGCGCAAAAGGCCCGTTTGCTCGGAAAGGCCACAGACAGTTCCGAGACGCTGACGACGCTTGTAAACGATCTGATCGACACGCAGAGCTTGAGCAGCGCGGCGTTCAGCATTGACCTTCAACCTGTGGCACTTGGCCCGCTGGTGCAGGGCGCCGTGGCGCGCGCGGAAAGCCTGCAACCCGACAAGGACATTCGCTTTCGTTGTGAGCTGTCTGAGGATGCGCCGATGGTGCAGGCCGATGCAGAGCGGTTGGGTCAGGTCTTTGGCAATGTGCTCTCGAACGCGGTGAAGTTCTCTTTGCCCGGCGGACTGGTGGAGGTCAGTCTTGCGCAAGCCGAAGGCATGGCGTTGGTGCAGGTAAGCGACAGCGGCTGCGGCATTCCTCCGGGGGCGGAGGAGCAGGTCTTTGCCCCTTTCTCGCAGCTTGACGGCTCCGACACGAAAACAGCCTATGGCAGCGGTCTGGGGATGCATATCACGCGGCAAATTCTGGACCGGCACGGCGGCAGCATCCGCTATGTCAGCGCGCCGGGTGTCGGCACGACCTTTACGATTTCTTTACCCTTGGTGGCCTAACGTAAACCGCCCGGCCATTGCTGGCCGGGCGGTCAATTGCTTGGCGATGGGGCTAGGGCTTAGCCCTTGGCGAACTCAGGATAGGCTTCCATCCCCAGTTCGGACATGTCCAGACCGGTGATCTCGGCTTCTTCGCTGACGCGGATGCCACCGGCAGCTTTCAGGATCAGCCAGACAACGAAGCTGACGACGAAGACGAAGAGGCCAACCGCAGCAAAGCCGATGATCTGTGTGACGAAGGATGTGCCCTCGGTATAGACCGGCACAACCAGCGTGCCCCAGAAGCCAGCGATCAGGTGAACCGGGATCGCGCCGACCACGTCATCGATCTTGAACTTGTCGAGCATGGGCACGGTGAAGACCACGATGACACCACCCACGGCACCGATCCAAAGTGCGCCGAACAATGTCGGGTCAAGCGGCCCGGCAGTGATCGAGACGAGGCCCGCCAGCGCGCCGTTCAGCACCATGGTCAGGTCGACCTTTTTGTACATCACCTGTGTCAGGATCAGCGCAGCGACAGCACCGGCGGCAGCGGCCATATTGGTGTTGGCAAAGATCTGCGCCACGGCGTCGACATCTTCGATGGTGCCCATGGCAAGCTGCGACGCACCGTTGAAGCCGAACCAGCCCATCCACAGGATGAATGTGCCCAAAGTGGCGAGGGCAAGGTTGGAGCCCGGCATCGGCACTACGCGGCCATCCTTGCCGTATTTGCCCAAACGCGGCCCCAGTACGATGGCCCCGGCGAGGGCGGCAAAGCCACCTGCGGCGTGCACGAGGGTCGACCCGGCAAAGTCGCTAAAGCCCATGGCGGAAAGGAAACCGCCGCCCCACTGCCAAGATGCTTCGATCGGGTAGATGAAGCCGGTCAGCACGACCACGAAGATCAGGAAGGGCCAGAGTTTGATCCGCTCGGCCAGCGCGCCGGACACGATGGAGGCGGTGGTGGCGCAGAACATCAACTGAAAGAAGAAGTCGGAAGCGTTGGAATAGCCGCCTGCGTCAATCTCGGATTTGATGTCTTTGGTGGCGAAGGTGCCAAAGACGCCTTCCATGATCCAATTGCCGTCACCGGGGTACATGATGTTATAGCCCACCAGCCAATACATGACCGCCGCAATGGCAAAGAGGCCCATGTTCTTGGTCAACTGTGTTGTGACGTTCTTGGAGCGGACAAGTCCGGCTTCCAGCATGGCGAAACCCGCCGCCATCCAAAAGACGAGGAAACCGCCGATCAGGAAAAGCAGGGTGTTGAAGATGAAGGTCGTATCCGCCAGCGTCGCGTATTCCGCGTCCTGTGCCAGCGCCAGCCCGGGCAGGGCTGTGACCGCCGCTGCGAGGGGAAGTATTAAGGTGGGTTTCATATGGTCGTTTCCTGTCTGCGGGTCCGAATGCGTGCTTACCGAAGCGGGCGGCTGCCCGTGCAGCATGAGAAAACCGGATATCGGACGCTCTTGGACAGGTTTGCTTGCCATATTTGCGCCATTGCTTGGCAGTGCTGCCTAAAAAGCGGGCGCAAGCTGGATTCTGCCTATAAATTAATCAGACATTTGACGCCGATTGGACCTTGCAGCGCTAAACAAACCGCTGCAGTCAGGCTAAAGTGGCGAAAAATAGGGCCGAGCAGGCGATTTTATGACTGACAAGAACAAGCGCAAACGCCCTTTGGTCGCCGACAGGCGGTATCCGGGCAAGGCCAAACCCAAGCCCAAGACCTCTGCGCGGGCCAAACCGACCACGCGCAAGGCAGCACCGGCCCGCCGCAAGGCGGCGCGCAGCAAACGCCCCCGGCGCGGGGGGATCATTGGTTTCTTTGCGGGCTTGGCCCGGTGGATTTGGCGTTTGATCTGGACGATCACATGGCGCGTGAGCCTTGTGGCCTTCCTCGTTCTCGCCCTGGCTGTCGGCTATATCTATACCACCATTCCGCCGCTCGAAGCGCTGGTGGATGGCCGCGCGCGCGGCTCTGTCACCATGCTCGACCGGGAGGGAGAGGTCTTTGCCTGGCGCGGCGACCAGTTTGGCGGCGTGGTCTCGGCAGACTCGGTGTCCAAACATCTGCGAAACGCGGTCATCGCCACCGAAGACAAGCGATTCTACAAGCATCTCGGGGTCAGCCCGCGGGGTATCGCCTCGGCGGTGCGGATCAACCTAAGCGAGGGGCGTGGCCCGCTTTCAGGCCATGGCGGGTCGACCATCACCCAGCAGACGGCCAAACTGCTTTGTCTGGGCGAGCCCTATGACCCCAGCAGCGGCTTGACGGAAAAGGAATATGAAGCGGAATGCCGTCGTTCTTCCTTGGGCCGCAAAGCCAAAGAAGCGCTTTTTGCCGTCGCGATGGAGCTGAAATACACCAAGAGCGACATCCTTTCGATCTATCTGAACCGTGCCTACATGGGCGGCGGTGCCTTTGGCGCAGAGGCCGCGGCGCAGCGATTCTTCGGCAAGCCCGCCGCGGCGCTTTCGCCATCTGAGGGCGCGATGCTGGCCGGTCTTTTGACCGCGCCCACAACCCTATCGCCCACTAACAATCTGGATCGGTCGCAAAGCCGTGCCGCCACGGTGATCCGCCTGATGGAAGATCAGGGCTATCTGAACGCAGCCGAGGCCGATGAGGCCATCGCCAACCCCGCGCAACTGTCCGAGGCGGCAGAGGCCGAGGCGGGCGGGTATTTCGCCGATTGGGTCATGTCCTCGGGGCCAGAGTTCTTTACCCGCAACACCACCGAAGATGTCATCATCAAAACCACCCTCGACCAGCGCATTCAGCGCGCGGCAGAGGAGGGGCTGAAATGGGTTTTCGAAAACAAGGTGCGCGACACCTCCAAAGCACAGGCGGCCATCGTGGTGATGTCTTCTGATGGGGCGGTGCGGGCGCTGGTGGGCGGGCGCAAGACGAAGGTCGCGGGTGCCTTCAACCGTGCCACGCAGGCGATGCGCCAGACCGGTTCGGCGTTCAAACCCTTCATCTATGCCGCGGCGCTTGATCTGGGCTATTCGCCCGAAGACATCATCGTGGACGAAGAAATTTGTCTCGATATCCCCGGCTCGGGCCGGTGGTGCCCCAAAAACTACACCAAAAATTTCAAAGGGCCGGTCTCCCTGACAGACGCGCTGAAAGACTCGTTGAATATCCCGGCGGTCAAAGTCTCGGAAAAGGTAGGCCGCGAGAAGGTGAGTGCGGTCGCCACGCAGTTCGGCATCAAAAGCGATCTGGCCGCAGGCCCCGCGCTGGCGCTTGGCGCATCGGAAAGCACCCTGCTCGAGATGACGGGCGCCTATGCGGGCATCCTGAACGGCGGCTCTTCGGTGACCCCCTACGGGCTGGTCGATCTGCGCCTCTTGGGCGAGACGGAGCCGCTGATGGGCACCGGCGGCGGTATCAACGAACGGGTCATCCAAGAAGATGCCGCGCGCCAGTTGGTCTATATGATGGAGAAGGTGATCTCGGAGGGGACCGGCCAGCGCGCCCAGTTTGGCGACCGTCAGCTGGCGGGCAAGACCGGCACGACCTCGGCCAACAAAGACGCTTGGTTTGTCGGCTTTTCGGCGGATTATGTGGCCGGGGTCTGGATGGGCTATGATGACAACACGCCGCTCACCGGGGTCACAGGCGGTGGCCTGCCCGCAGAGATTTGGCGCGAAACCATGAGCCGCGTGCATGAAGGGCTGCCCCTCAAGGAGTTGCCGATGCAGGCGCCCGCCCCGCCCAGCAACCTGAGCGAAGCGCAGCCCGAACCGCAGCCACAGCCGCAGCAACCGCAGGGCGGGGGCAATCAGGGGGGTGGCGGCGCGGACAACGTGATTGACCGCGTTCTGCGTGACATCTTTGGCGGCGGCAGCAGCGGCAGTGGCGCCAGCGCGCCTGCACCCGGTTTCCTCGACCGCTAAGGCGGTCGGGGCTGCGGCCCGAGAAAAAAATGGCACTAGGTTATCAAAATCATTATCAATTCCCCGTAAGCGGGAAGCGCGCCGGGTTTTGTGTGGGCAGCTTCGAAAGGGATTGATGCAAAGCGATGTGGTGAACAGGGGGCTGTCTGAACTGCGTCGCGTGCGCGGGCGCAGCCGCGGGCTTTATTGGGCTGTGGCCCTGTTCAGCCTATTCGCCAATATGCTCATGCTCACCGGCCCGCTCTATATGTTGCAGGTCTATGACCGGGTGCTCGGCTCCGGATCCGAAGAGACGCTGATCGCCCTCTCGGTTCTTGTGGTCTTTCTCTATGCGGTGATGGGGCTCTTGGATTACACGCGCGGCCGGATCATGGCGCGGGTGGGCGCGCGGTTTCAATCCGATCTCGACCGGCGTGTGTTCGACGCCGTGGTGCGCAAATCCGCTGTGGCGCCGGATGTGAAGACCAACGCGGGCCTTGCCGACCTTGAAGCCGTGCAACGGCTGATGACATCGCCGGTTCTGATCGCCGCCTTCGATGCACCTTGGACGCCGATCTTTTTCGCGGCGATCTTTCTGTTCCACCCGATGCTGGGGTGGCTGGCGGTGAGCGGCGCGGCGGTGCTGGTGGTGATCACCATTGCCAACCAGTTGCTGTCGCGCGAAAGCCAAGCGCGTGCAAACCTCTCGGGGCAGACTGCAAATGCAATGTCGGACCAGATCAGGGTCGAGGCTGAGATGGTGCAAGCGATGGGGATGCGTGACGCGGCATTCTCGCGCTGGCAACAGGCCCGTGGTCAGGCGTTGGAACAGCAGGTCAAATCGACCGACGTGGGCGGCACGTTCACCGCGATGACCAGGACGCTGCGGTTGTTTCTGCAGTCCGCCATGCTGGGGCTCGGCGCGTGGTTGGTCTTGAAAAACCAGATGACTCCGGGCGCGATGATCGCAGGCTCGATCCTGCTGGGCCGGGCGCTGGCGCCGGTCGAACTGGCATTGAACCAATGGCCGGTGGTGCAGCGGGGGCGGTCCGGTTGGGCCAATCTGGCGCAGCTTCTCGGCGCCGTGGGTGAAGAGCCCCCGCGCACCGCGCTGCCGCAGCCCAAAGCGCGGCTGGTCGCCAAGGCGCTGACCGTGGTGGCACCGGGCGAGAAACAGGCGGCGCTCAAGTCGATCAATTTTACCGTCGAGCCGGGACAGGCGGTGGGCGTGATCGGCCCGTCGGGGGCGGGGAAGTCGACATTGGCGCGCACGCTCACCGGGGTCTGGCCGCCTGCGGGCGGGTCGATCCGGCTGGATGGGGCCGCGCTTGAGCATTACGGGAGCGAAACCTTGGGGCGGCATATCGGATACCTGCCGCAGCGCGTCCAATTGTTCGATGGCACCATCGCCGAGAATATCGCCCGGCTGTCCCCCGACCCCGACGATGCCAAAGTGATCAAGGCCGCTAAATTGGCGGCGGCGCATGAGATGATCCTCGAGTTCCCCCAAGGCTATGACACGCCCATTCGCGCGGGGCAGGTGCGGCTTTCGGGGGGACAGATGCAGCGCATCGGATTGGCGCGGGCGCTGTATGATGACCCGGTGATCGTGGTGCTGGATGAGCCGAATTCGAACCTCGACAATACCGGTTCCCAGGCGTTGAACCACGCGATCCGGCAGATGAAGGCCAGCGGGCGGTCGGTGTTGATCATGGCACATCGCCCCGCGGCCATTCAGGAATGTGACACACTGCTGGTTCTCGGTAACGGCATCCGCAAAGCCTTTGGTCCCAAGGATGGAGGTGCTTGCCGGAATGGTGCAAAATCACCGCGAGATTCAGCAAGCCCCCCCGCGGTCGGGGGGCGTGGTATGAGCGATCACGGCGACAAACGCTGGTCGGCAACCCGGCCCCTGATCCTTGGGTTCTTCGGGCTGATCTTGCTGTTCGGCGGCTTTGGGACTTGGGCCGTGACCAGCCAAATCGCCGGGGCGGTGGTGGCTTCGGGCCGGATCGAAGTCGACCGCAACCGGCAGATCGTCCAGCATGAAACCGGTGGTGTAGTGGCCGAAATCCTTGTTGATGAGGGCGACAGTGTCGCCGCCGGGGACGCTTTGCTGCGTCTGGATGCAGAGCAGCTGACCTCGCAATTGGCCATCGTCGAGGGCCAGCTTTATGAGCTTATGGCCCGCCGCAGCCGTCTGGAAGCGCAGCGCGATGAAGTCGAGGCGGTTTCCTTTGACGACGAGTTGCGAACCGCCGCCTCCGAAAATCCCGACGTGCAGGAACTGGTCGACGGCCAGCGCAACCTGTTTGACGCGCGCCGCGTTAGTGTGGCCCAAGAGCTTGAGCAACTGGGCAAACGCCGGGCGCAGATCAACGCGCAAATCCGCGGGGTCGATGCGCAAGAGGCCGCGCTTTCGCGCCAGCTGGAATTGATCGAAGAGGAGTTGGGCAATCAGCAGTCGCTGCTGGATCGTGGCCTGACGCAGGCCTCCGCCGTCTTGACCCTGATGCGCGAACAGGCCCGCCTGCGCGGCCAGATCGGAGAGTTGTCGGCACAAAAGGCGCAATCACAAGAGCGGGTGACAGAGATTGACATTGAGCGGCTCAAGCTGCGCTCCGCCGGGCGGGAGGAGGCGATCACCCAGTTGCGCGACCTGCGCTACCGCGAGTTGGAGATGGCCGAACAGCGCCGCGCGCTCAGGGCTGAGATTAACCGGCTTGATATCCGCGCGCCGGTGTCGGGGGTGATCTATGGGATGCAGATCCAAACCCCGCGATCGGTCGTGCGCGCGGCGGAGCCGTTGATGTACCTCGTCCCCCAAGATCGCCCGCTGATCATCGCCGCGCGGGTCCAGACCATCCACATCGATCAGGTCGCCGTCGGCCAAGAGGTCAATCTGCGTCTTTCGGCATTGAACCAGCGCACCACGCCGGAACTGGTGGGCAAGGTCTTGCAGGTCTCTGCCGATTCCATTGACGACGACGCGACCGGGCAAACCTATTACCGGGCCGAGATCGCGCTTAACCCCGGCGAGATTGAAAAGCTGGAAGAGGGCACGATCCTGCTGCCCGGCATGCCGGTTGAGGCGTTTATCCGCACCGGCGAACGCTCTCCCATGGCCTATCTTCTGAAACCGATGGCCGACTATTTTGCGCGCGCTTTCCGCGAAAGTTGACGCGCCGCGCCGGGCGGGCGGCAAAGGGGCTTTTCCTCGGGGCGGAGGGCGGTTAGCGTCCGCTCGAACCCGCAATCAAAGGAAGCCTGTCATGTCCCTGACCGCTCGTCTCGCCGATCTCGGCATCACCCTGCCCGACGCGCCCGCACCGGCCGCGAACTATGTGCCCTTCGTGGTCACCGGCAATACCGTCTATGTGTCGGGCCAAATCTCTAACGGGCCGGATGGGTTGATCACCGGGCGTTTGGGCGACGGTATGGATGTCGACGCCGGGGCCGCCGCCGCGCGCAGCTGTGCACTGAGCCTTTTGGCGCAGGTCCGCGCGGCCTGCGGAGGCGATCTGGACCGTCTCAAACGGGTTGTGAAACTGACGGGCTTCGTGAACTCCACCGCCGATTTCACCGACCAGCCCAAGGTCATCAACGGGGCCTCTGACTTCATGGTCGAGGCTTTGGGCGAGGCGGGCCATCACGCCCGCTCGGCGGTCTCTGCCGCATCGCTGCCACTGGGTGTCGCCGTCGAAATCGAAGGCATTTTCGAAATCGAATGACCCTTCCCGCCGCCTTTCTGGACATTCCGCTGGCGCATCGCGCGCTGCATGACCTCTCTGCCGGGCGGCCCGAGAACAGCCGCGCCGCAGTGCGGGCGGCTGTCGATGCGGGTGTCGGGATCGAGATTGATCTGCAACTCAGCGCCGATAACAAGGCGATGGTGTTCCATGACTATGCCTTGGAGCGGCTGACACCAGAGCGCGGCGCGGTCCGGCTGCGTGAGGCCAGCGCCCTTGCGGCCATCCCGCTAAAGGGCGGCGACGAGGGGATTCCAACGCTTGAGGAAATCCTCGACCTCATCGCCGGGCGCGTGCCGCTTTTGGTGGAGTTCAAGGATCAAGACGGCGCCATGGGGCCGGACGTGGGCCCGCTTGAGACCGCCGCCGCCGAACTGCTTGGCCGATACCGGGGCGATTTGGCGGTCATGTCGTTCAATCCGCATTCGGTGCGCGCACTTGCCCGTCTTTTGCCCGACGTGCCGCGCGGTCTGACCACCAGCGCCTACCGCCCCGATGAATGGCCGCTGCCCGCAGCCACCTGCGACCGGCTGCGCGGCATACCCGACTATGCCGACACCGGCTCTTGTTTCATCAGCCATGAGGCCGACGACCTGAACCGCCCGCGTGTGGCGGAACTGAAGGCCGAAGGGGCGGCGGTGCTCTGTTGGACGATCCGCAGCCAAGCTGAGGAAGACATCGCGCGTCAGGTGGCGCAGAACGTGACCTTTGAGGGGTATCTGCCGCGCCCGCGCTCTTGATCTGCGAGGCCGAGGCCACACATAGGACGCAAGGCAGGCAAGGCTCAGATGAACGCGCAGGAAATCGAGATTACCGTGGTGCCAGAACTGGCACAGATCGGCCAAAAGGACTGGGACGCCTGCGCCTGTCCCGAGGCCGCGGGCGGGGGCCGTCCGCGTGACCCGTTCACGACCTATCGTTTCCTGTCGGCGCTAGAGCAGAGCGGATCGGTCGGCCCCGGCACGGGCTGGCAGCCGCAGTATCTGGCCGCGAGGATCGCGGGCCAAGTGATCGCTGTGGCGCCGATGTATGCCAAATCGCACAGCCAAGGCGAATATATCTTCGACCACAATTGGGCCCATGCCTATGAGCGCGCGGGTGGGCGCTATTACCCCAAACTGCAGATCGCCGTGCCCCACACCCCCGCCACCGGGCGGCGCTTTTTGGTGCGGCCCGAGTTTGAAGAGGCGGGCACCGCAGCACTGGTTCAAGGCGCGGTGCAGCTGACCGATAACAACGCGCTGTCTTCTCTGCATGTCACCTTTTGCACCGAGCAGGAGGCCACCCGGGCCGAAGCACTGGGCCTCATGAGCCGCAAAAGCCAGCAGTTTCACTGGCATAACCGCAACTATGCGGATTTCGACGGTTTCCTCGCCAGCCTGTCTTCGCGCAAGCGCAAGAACATCCGCAAGGAACGCGCGCAGGCGCAGGATTTTGGCGGCACGATCCACACCTTCACTGGTGACCAGATCGCGCCCGAGCATTGGGATGCCTTTTGGCAGTTCTACCAAGACACCGGCGCGCGGAAATGGGGTTCGCCCTACCTCACGCGGGAATTCTTTGACCACGCGCAAGAAAACCTGCGCGACGATATCGCGCTGGTGCTGGCCGAACGTGACGGGCGTTGGGTTGCCGGGGCGCTGAACTTCATCGGGGCAGAGACGCTCTTTGGCCGCTACTGGGGCCGCACCGAGCATCACCCCTTTTTGCATTTTGAACTGTGCTATTATCGCGCGATGGATTTCGCCATCGCCCATGGGCTTACCCGTGTCGAGGCGGGCGCGCAGGGCGAGCATAAGCTCGCGCGGGGCTATCTGCCGTCGGCAACATGGTCTCTGCATTGGATGCGCGACCCCGGCTTCGCCTCGGCGGTGGGGGAATACCTGCAAGCAGAACGCGATGCCGTGGACGAGGAGATCAGCGTGCTGACCGACTACGGCCCTTTTAAAAAGACGACGATTGAGGAACAAGAATGACCGAGAGACTGAGCATCGAGACCCGCAAGACGCTGCTCCAGCCGCTGTTCAACACCGGCTGGGAAATGGTCGAAAGCCGGGATGCGATCCACAAAACGTTCAAGTTCAAGGATTTCGCCGACGCCTTTGGCTGGATGACAAGGGTGGCTATTTGGGCGGAAAAGTGGAATCACCATCCCGAATGGAGCAATGTTTACAACCGTGTGGAGGTGACGTTGATCACCCATGACGTGGATGGGCTAAGCTCGCTTGATGCGAAACTGGCGCGCAAGATGGATGGTCTCTTTGGGGCCGGGAAAGACTGACGGAGAGACTGAATGCAAGATTTGTTTGAAACCGAACTGTGGCAGGGAAAGACGATTGCCGATCTGCTGACACTGGAGTTCCTTGCCAGCGCGGCAGGCTCGGTGATCGGCGCGATTGTCATTTTGCTGCTGGGGTGGATCATCTCCAGTTGGCTGCAGCACCGGGTCGAGAACCTTGGCAAGCGGCACAAGCACCTTGATGAGATGCTGTTTGAGTTTCTGGCCTCCATCGTGCGCTATGTGGTGTTGGGCTTTACGGTTTTGTTTGTGCTTAACACTTTCGGGGTCAAGACGACCTCGGTCGTGGCGGTTATCGGTGCGGCGGGTCTGGCCATCGGTCTGGCCCTGCAGGGCACCCTGTCGAACGTGGCCGCCGGGGTCATGCTCATCCTCTTTCGCCCGATTAAAATCGGGGATTTCGTTGTGATCGCGGGCGAGATGGGCACGGTCAAACAGATCAACCTGAACTATACGGTGCTGGCCGACCTCAGCAATGTGCAGGTCATCGTGCCGAACTCTGAGGTTTGGGGCAATGTCATCACCAATTATTCGGTCAACCCAACCCGCCGTGCGGAATGGACCTTTGGCGTGGGCTATGGCGCGAACCTCAAGACCGCCGAAGAGATCATTCGCAGCACGATCATGGCGGATGCGCGCGCCCACACGGACCCCGAGCCCTTCATTCAGGTGAACAATCTCAACGACAGTTCGGTCGATTTCCTTGTGCGGGTCTGGTGCAGCGCGGGGGATTATTTTGCCTTCAAGGCCGATATGACCCGCAAGGTCAAAGAAGCGCTGGATGAGGGCGGGGTGGATATTCCGTTCCCTACACGCACCATCGTGCAGGCTGCAGAATAGGCCTTCGCGCCTGCGGCCCTTCGCGGGGCACCCTTATCAGTAAAACGCCCGGCCAATCTGGCCGGGCGTTCGCATTTTACATATTGTCCAGCAGTGCTTCGCCGCCGGAAATCTCGCAGGTGCCGGAGCTTTCCTCGGGCTGCCACAGTGTCACCTTGCCGTCTTCGACGAGCATCGCATAGCGTTTGGACCGGCCGACCAGCCCGGCACCTTCGGCGTCGAACTCCATGCCGATGGCGCGGGTAAATTCGCTGCTGGCGTCGGCCAGCATGGTGATCCCGGCCTCACTCGCGCCGGTCGCTTCGCCCCAAGCTTTCATCACGAAAGGGTCGTTGCAGGAGACGCAGATCACCTCATCCACGCCTTTGGCGTCGAACTGATCCTTGGTGCGCACGAAGCTCGGCACATGGGCAGAGTGGCAAGTGGGCGTGAAGGCACCCGGCACGGCAAAGATCACCACTTTGCGGCCCTTGAGCTTGTCGGCCATCTGTACCGGCTCGGGCCCATCCGCGCCCATCTGAACCAGTTTCGCGTCCGGCAGCGTCGAACCTTGAGAAATCGTCATGGGATAGCCTCTCCTGTCATTGCGGTTGTCTTGGGGCCAGATATAGGCTTTGACCGCGGCTGAAACCAGATCAATCGGGGGGTGGCAAATGCAGCATGTGGTGGTGATCGGAGCCGGGCAGGCGGGGGCCTCTTGCGTGGCCAAATTGCGCAATGGCGGGTTTGAGGGCAAGATCACCCTGATCGGGGCTGAGCCTTGCCCGCCCTACCAACGGCCACCGCTGTCCAAAGGGTACCTGCTGGGCGATATGACACTGGAGCGGCTGTTTCTGCGGCCCGAGGCTTTCTATGCCGACCAAGGGATCGCGCTCAAGACCGATTGCCGCGTTACCGCGATTGACCCCGAAGCGCGTGTTCTGAGCACGACCGAGGGCGAGGTCGCCTATGACGAGCTGGTGCTCGCTACCGGCTCCCTCCCGCGTCGGCTGCCGGCGGCGATTGGCGGCGATCTGGAGGGCGTCTTTACCGTGCGCGATCTGGCGGATGTGGATGCCATGGCGCCGCGTTTCGTGAAGGGCGCGAAGGTTCTGATCGTCGGCGGTGGCTACATCGGGCTGGAAGCCGCGGCCGTCGCGGCCAAGCTGGGGCTTGAGGTCACGCTGGTGGAAATGGCCGACCGCATCCTGCAGCGCGTCGCAGCGCCCGAGACCAGTGACTATTTCCGCGCCCTGCATGAAGGCCACGGCGTGACCCTGCGCGAAGGCGTGGGGCTTGAGCGGCTGTTGGGCGAAGGCCACGTCACCGGCGCACGGCTAAGCGATAGGACAGAGATTGCCGCCGATTTCGTTATCACCGGCGTGGGCATCGAGCCCGACATCGCGCTGGTCAAAGCAGCAGGGATCGAGATCGACAACGGCATCAAGGTCGACGCGCAGGGCCGCACGACTGTGCCGGGCATCTGGGCGGCGGGGGATTGCACCTCTTTCCCCTATCGCGGCGGGCGTATCCGGTTGGAAAGCGTGCCCAATGCCATCGATCAGGCCGAGGTGGTCGCTGAAAATATCCTCGGCGCGGGCAAGGACTACATCGCCAAGCCGTGGTTCTGGTCGGACCAATATGACGTGAAACTGCAAATCGCTGGGCTAAACACAGGCTATGACCGCGTGGTCAGCCGCCTTGGCGAAGGCAGCGCGTCGTTCTGGTACTACCGTGGCGAAACGTTGCTGGCCGTCGATGCCGCGAACGATCCGCGCGGCTATATGGTGGGCAAGCGGTTGATCGAAGCGGGAAAATCGCCAGACCCGGCTTTGGTCGCGGACCCTCAGACGAACCTAAAGGCATTGCTGAAACCATGAGGATCATCGCCGGGAAATACCGTGGTCGCCCGCTTGCCGCGCTCGGCAAGGGCGACGCCGGGGCGCATTTACGACCGACCTCCGATCGGGTGCGGGAGAGCCTTTTTTCGATGCTGACCCATCACGATGTGATCGAGGGCGCGCGGGTGTTGGACCTGTTCGCAGGCACCGGCGCGCTTGGGTTCGAGGCCCTGTCGCGCGGTGCCGTGTCTGTCTGCTTCGTTGAGAATGGCCGGACAGGCCAGCAGTTGATCGGGGAGAACATGCGCAAACTGGAAGCAGAGGCGGAAACGCGGCTGCTGCGCAATGACGCGACGCGGCTGGGGTCCTGCGCGCAGGACCCTTTCGATCTGGTCTTCCTTGACCCGCCCTACGGCAAATCCATGGGGCAAAAGGCGCTTATTTCGGCTGCCGAAGGCGGCTGGCTTGCACCCGGCGCGATGATCGTTTGGGAGGAAAGCGCGCCCATGCATGCACCCGAGGGATTCGCGCGTATCGACAAGCGCAAATACGGCGATACCCATGTGACGCTGCTGCAAAGGGCTGTAAGCTAACGGCTTTTTGCCGCGCGCTCGCCCCTCTCAGGTTGATCCTTGTCATTTCCGACAAAATAAGTCACCTATTGTCCGAAGGCCCGGTGCGCCCTGCGTCGTGCCCAAGGTGATTTTCAAGGAAGGACATTCGATGCGCCTCAAAGCGACCACGGCCATTGCGCTGATCACATGCGCCGCCGCTCCGGCATTTGCACAAGACAAGGCCGAGGTGCTTGGCACCTATGCCGACATCGCGCAGGCGGGCTACGAAGACAGCCTGACCACCGCGCAGACGCTGCAAGCCGCCGTTGAGACGCTGATCGCCACCCCCTCGGCCGAAGCGCTTCAGGCCGCGAAATCCGCATGGCTGGCCGCCCGCGTGCCCTACCAGCAGACCGAGGTATTCCGCTTTGGCAACGCCATCGTCGATGACTGGGAAGGCAAGGTAAACGCTTGGCCGCTGGACGAAGGTCTGATCGACTATGTCGACGCCTCCTATGGCGGCGAGACGGATGAGAACCAACTGGCGGTTCTGAACGTCATCGCCAACCCGAGTTTCACGCTGGGCGGCGAAGAGGTGGACGCCGCTAAGATCACGCCTGCGCTCCTTGAAGGGCAGTTGCACGAGGCGGGCGCGGTCGAGGCCAATGTTGCGACCGGTTACCACGCCATCGAATTCCTGCTCTGGGGCCAAGACCTGAACGGCACTGAGCATGGCGCGGGCAACCGTCCTTGGACCGACTACGCAACCGGCGAAGACTGCACCGGCGACAACTGCGACCGCCGTGGGCAATACCTGAAAGCCGCGACCGATCTGCTGGTCAGCGATCTGGAATGGATGGCCGGGCAATGGGCCGATGGCGGTGAGGCACGCGCCGCCGTGCTGGCCGACGAAGATGCCGGGATCGACGCGATCCTGACCGGCATGGGCTCGCTCTCTTACGGTGAACAGGCCGGAGAGCGGATGAAACTGGGCGTCATGCTTAACGACCCCGAAGAAGAGCACGACTGCTTCTCGGACAACACACACAACAGCCACTACTACGACGGTTTGGGCGTGCGGAACGTCTATCTGGGAGAATACCTGCGCGTCGATGGCCGCGTGGTTTCCGGCGCATCGCTGTCTGACCTCGTGGCCAGCGCCGATGCCACCGTCGACGAAGACCTGCGCGCCAAACTGAACGCCTCCATGGTGGAACTGGGCCAGATCAAAACCGCCGCCGAAGCGGGGTTCAGCTATGATATGATGCTTGAGCGCGGCAATGCCGAAGGCGAAGCGCTGATCATGGGCGCGGTCGATGCGCTGGTGAACCAGACCCGCGCCATCGAGCGTGCCGTGACGGTTCTGGGCGGTGACGAAATCGCCTTTGAAGGCTCCGACAGCCTCGACGCGCCGGAGGCGGTCTTCCAGTAATCCTATCCCTTCCTCTGGGCCGCTGCGGCGGCCCGGGGCCAGCCAAGGAATACGCAAAACCATGATTGTTTGTCACTGTCAGAACATCACCGATCGCGACATCAACAATGCCATCGACTGGATGCGCGCCTCTGATGCGCGCACGGTCATTACGGCGGGCAAAGTCTACCGTGCCTTGGGCAAGGCAGCCGATTGTGGCGGTTGCATGCCTCTGTTCTTGTCTACCATGCGCGGAAATGGCAACTTTTCCGTGCCGGTGCTGGCAACCACTCTACGTCAGGCAAAACCAAACAAGGAGACAGGTTCATGAAGGGCGACGACAAGGTCATCGAATATCTCAACGCGGCATTGCGCAGCGAATTGACAGCCGTGAGCCAGTATTGGCTGCACTACCGGCTGCAAGAAGACTGGGGCTATGGTCGGCTTGCCGATAAATCGCGCGAGGAAAGCATCGAAGAGATGAACCACGCCGATAAGCTGATCGAGCGGATCATCTTCCTTGAAGGGCACCCCAACCTGCAAAAGCTGGACGCGCTGCGCATCGGTGAAACGGTGAAGGAATGTCTAGAGTCCGATCTGGCCGCCGAACATGAGGCCCGCACCCTGTACATTGAGGCGCGCAATCACTGCGATCAGGTGGGCGATTACGTCTCGAAGAACCTGTTCGAAGAATTGATCGCCGATGAGGAAGGGCATATCGACTTCCTCGAAACCCAACTGGCGCTTCAAGCGGAACTGGGCACGGCGGTCTATGGCCAGCTTCAGGCCAAGCCGACAGACGACAGCAAGTAACTTCGAATGGCAGGCCCGGCTCTGGGCCTGCCGCTTATCCAAGGCATTCCCCATGCGATTCCTCATTCCGATGCTCACGGTGGCCGCCGCGGGTATGGCCGCCGCCGCCCCGCAAGCACTGGAGGAGCCGCATCTCAAGGTGATCCCCCGCACCGCAGAAGAGGCCACCCGGATCGCCAAGGTCACCGCCCCCACGACCGAATTCGACAAGCCCGAACCCTTTGAGACGAACCCGGCTGGGGCCGCCACGGTCAGCCCGCGCGGCAATGCCGATGCGTTTTCGCTGCCCTCCGGTAACATTCCTTTCGAGCGTGAGTTGGACTTTAAGGTCGGCAATGGGCTGTTCAAAAAGCTCTGGGTTTCTTCGCCGTCTTCGACGCTGGCCTCTGACGGGCTGGGGCCGCTCTTCAACGCGCGCTCTTGCCAACGCTGCCACCTGAAAGACGGGCGCGGCCATCCGCCCGAAGGGCCGGAGGATGACGCAGTGTCGATGTTCCTGCGCATCTCGGTGCCCACCGCCCCCGAAGAAGCGATGAGTGAGATCGAGGCGTTTCTGCTCTCGGTGGGCGATACCACCCCCCGCACGCGGCCTGATCCGGTTTATGGCGGCCAGTTGCAAGATTTCGGGACGGCTGGGCATCCGGCAGAATACCGGCTGGATGTGCGCTATGAAGAGGTGGAAGTCGCATTGTCCGAGGGCGAGAGCGTCCGCTTGCGCCGCCCGACCTACAGCGCCGAAGACCTCGGGTATGGTCCCTTGGCCGATGGCGCGATGCTCAGCCCCCGTGTTGCCCCGCCGATGATCGGTTTGGGCCTGCTCGAAGCGATCCCAGCCGCGGATATCTTGGCCCTCGCGGACCCCGAAGACGCCGACGGCGATGGCATCTCTGGTCGGGCGCAGATCGTCTGGTCCTTTGAACACGCGCGCCCGATGCTGGGCCGTTTCGGCTGGAAAGCCGGCGCACCGACGATCCGCGAACAATCCGCCAGCGCCTTTGCGGGGGACATCGGCATTTCCTCCCCGATCTTCGACGCAGCATGGGGCGATTGCACCACCGAGCAGACCGCCTGCCGCGATGCTCCGCATGGGGATGGTGACGCGCGCGGGGCAGAGATCGACGCCGAGGGGCTGGATCTGGTGACCTTTTACAGCCGCAACCTTGCCGTGCCCGCCCGCCGCGATGTCGGCGCACCTGAGGTGCTGCGCGGCAAGGCGGTGTTCCATGAGGTCGGCTGCACCTCCTGTCACCAACCGAAATTCGTGACCGAACGGCTGGAGAATCAGCCCGAGCAGAGCTTCCAACTGATCTGGCCGATGACCGACCTTTTGCTGCATGACATGGGCGACGGGCTGGCGGACAACCGCCCCGAAGGCCGCGCGAATGGGCGCGAATGGCGCACCGCGCCGCTCTGGGGGATCGGCTTGACCGAGCAGGTCAACGGCCATACCCAATTCCTCCACGATGGGCGCGCGCGGTCGCTGCTCGAAGCGGTGCTGTGGCACGGCGGCGAAGCACAGCCCTCCCGCGATGCCGTGGTGGAGATGCCCAAAGCCGACCGTGACGCCCTGATCCGCTATCTGGAGAGCCTCTGATGCGCAGCCTGCTGACCGCCACATTCCTTCTGACCGCCGCCCCCGCCCTTGCCGGGGTGAGCGAGGTGATCGACGATCACGCGTTGCCGGGCACCGCCCGTTTCGCCTCAGCTACCGCAGCGCTAGGCGCGGCCGCGCAGGCGGATTGCACCGACACGGCCCTGCGCCCCGCCTATCAAGAGTCTTTCGACGCATGGATGGGCATCGCGCATCTGACCCTTGGACCGTTGGAGGAAGACGGGCGCGGGCTGGCCATCGCCTTTTGGCCCGACACGCGCGGCATGGTCGGGCGTAGCGTGATGAGACTGGTGGCTGAGGAAGACCCAATTGCGACAAGCGGGGAGTACGCCGAAGTCTCCATCGCCGCGCGCGGGCTCTTTGCGCTGGAACGGCTGCTTTATGACGATGACTTCGCAGGCTACGAGGCCGAGAGCTATCGCTGCGCGCTGGTCCGGGCGATGGCCGCCGATTTGGCCGAGTTGGGCCGCGAGGTCGACACCGCTTGGCGGGAGGATTTCGCCGCCACGCTCCGCAGCGCAGGGGAGGCGGGCAACAGCCGTTTCCTCAGCCCGCGCGAGGCAGCGCAGGCGCTCTACACCGCCCTCGCCACGGGGTTGGAGTTCGTCGCCGACCAACGCTTAGGCCGCCCGATGGGCAGTTTTGACGCCCCCAAACCGCAGGTGGCGGAGGCGCGCCGCTCAGGCCGCAGCCTGCGCAATGTGGCGCTGTCGCTCGAAGCGTTGCAGAACTTTGCCCGCACCCTGTCGGATCAACCGACGCCCGAAACCGACGCCGCCTTTGACCGCGCGCTCACTGCCGCCCGCGCTTTGGAAGACCCGATCTTTGCCGGAGTGGCCGACCCGCTGGGCCGCATCCGGGTCGAGGCTTTGCAGAATGATGTGCGCGCCGTCTTGGAAACGGTGGACGAGGAGATCGCTCCGGCACTTGGCGTCACGGTCGGGTTTAACTCGGCGGATGGCGATTGATGCCCTCGCGCCGCCACTTCCTCGCCGGCTTGGCCGCTGCCACCGGCCTGCCGCGTATGGGCTGGGCTGCTGCCGGTAGCCCAGCCTACCTTGCCGCCGCGCGCGACCCGTCCGGGGCCTATGCGCTCTTTGGGTTGGACGATACCGGCCACGACATTTTCCGCATTCCGCTGCCTGACCGGGGCCATGCGGCTGCGGCGCATCCCACTGCGCCTGAGGCGGTTGCCTTTGCCCGCCGACCGGGGCGTTTTGCGCTGGTGATTGACTGTGTGCAGGGCCGCGTATCCCACCAGCTCGACGCGCCGGAAGGGCGGCATTTCTACGGACATGGGGCATATCTTAAGGGCGGGGCCATCCTCGCCACCAGCGAGAATGACATCGACACAGGCGAAGGGCGCATCGGCCTGTGGTCTCGCGCGCAGGGCTATGCCCGGATCGGAGAGATCGCCTCGGGCGGGATCGGCCCGCATGAAATTCGCCGCTGGGCCGAGGATGTGCTGGTCGTGGCCAATGGCGGCATCCGCACCCATCCCGACAGCGGGCGGGAAAAGCTGAACATCGACGATATGCGGCCCAATCTGTCTTATGTCAGCCTCTCAGGCGAGGTTTTGGAGCAGGTCACATTGCCCGACGATCTGCACAGGAACTCGATCCGCCATCTGGCCTTGGCGCCCGACGGGCAGGTGGCTTTTGCGATGCAATGGCAGGGAGAGCCGAACGACGCCGTGCCGTTGTTGTGCCTCCACCGGCGCGGGCACAACCCGGTATTGGCCGAGGCCGATCTGGCCGAACAAATCGCGATGCAGGGCTATGCAGGCAGCGTGGCATTCGCGGCAGATGGCGGGGCGGTCGGTATCACCTCCCCCCGGGGCGGGCGGCTGCATCTGTTTGACAGCAAAGGTGGGTTCCTTGCCAGCCACCGCCGTGCCGATGTCTGCGGGCTGGCGCCGGGCCGGGGCGGTTTCGTCGCAACGGATGGGCTGGGCGGTATCCTATCGCTGCAAGAGGCGGCGCTGTCGCGGCTCACTACCGCCGCGCGGGCGTGGGACAACCATCTGGTTGCCATTGACGGATAGGCGGGCGGGGGCACTGCCCCCACCGGGTTTCAGTCGGTCTTATACGTCGGGTGGAACAGCCCGCCGGGGGAGAGGGTAAAGATCTCAACCCCGTCTTCGGTCACGCCAACCGAATGCTCGAACTGCGCCGAGAGGGATTTGTCGCGGGTCACCGCTGTCCAATCGTCGGCGAGGGTCTTGGTCTCGGCCCGGCCAAGGTTCACCATCGGCTCAATGGTAAAGAACATGCCCGGCTCAAGCACAGCACCCGTGCCGGGGCGGCCATAGTGCAGCACGTTGGGCGGCGCGTGAAAGACCTGCCCCAGACCGTGGCCGCAGAAATCGGTCACGACGGACATGCGGTGGCCTTCGACAAATGTCTGGATCGCATGGCCGATGTCGCCAAAGGTATTGCCCGGCTTTACCGCCTCTATGCCGCACATCAGGCTGTCGTGGGTCACGTTGATCAGCCGCTCAGCCTTGCGGGGCAGCTTGCCTGCGACATACATGCGGCTGGTGTCGCCGAACCAGCCATCGACGATCACGGTCACATCGATGTTCAGGATGTCGCCGTCTTTCAGCTTCTTGTCGCTGGGGATCCCGTGGCAAACCACATGGTTCACCGAGATGCAGCTGGCGTGCTGATAGCCTTTGTAGCCGATCGTCGCGGATTTCGCGCCGGCGGCGTTGACCTTCTCTTCGATCAGGCGGTCAAGCTCTCCGGTGGTTTGACCGGGGAGGACATGCTCTGCGATCTCGTCGAGGATCGTGGCGGCCAGACGGCCCGCCGCCTGCATCCCGGCGTGATCCGAAGGCTCGTAAATGCGAATGCCGTCGCGTGTCTGGCGGCCTCGGTGTGCGTTGTTCACCGCTCTCTCCATCCTTTTGTTCGCTCCTATTTAGCGTGGCTTTCCGGCGAGGGCCAGTGCAGCTCAGCCCGTAAAGGGGATCGGTTGCGCCAGTGTGACGGCTTGGGGCGTGATATGGGTGCCGATGGCGTAGATTTCCAGCCCCGCCTCCCGCGCGGCTTGGGACGCGGCGGCATAGGTCGGGTCGATATCGGCGGCGAGGGTCATCTGCGTGCAATCGGTGCGCTGCACCAGATACAGCAGCACGGCGCGGTGTCCGGCCTGCGCCATCCGCGCCAGTTCGCCAAGGTGCTTCGCGCCGCGCGCGGTGACGCTGTCGGGGAATTCGGCCAGACCCGTCTGCCGCGAGAGGGTAACTGATTTCACCTCGACATAGGCGTCGGGCAGGCCATCGCCGCGCAGCAGGAAGTCGATGCGGGAGTTTTCGCCGTATTTCACCTCGGGCCGGACTTCGGTATAGGCGGCAAGTGGCGCCACCTCGCGCGCGATCAGCGCCGCCTTCATCGCGCGGTTGGGCAGGGCGGTGTCGACGCCGGTGAAATGGCCATTTTCATGATCGACCAGCCGCCAGCCGTAGTTCAGCTTTTTCTTCGGGTCATCGTTCGGCTCTAGCCAAATCCGGCTGCCCGGTTCCGCCAGCCCCATCATTGAGCCGGGGTTGGCGCAATGGGCCACCACCTCTTCGCCCGTTTCCTCAAGCGTGCAATCGGCCAGAAAGCGTTTGTAGCGGCGGATCAGCCGGGCGGGGACAAGTTGGGTTTGAAAGCGCATGAGGCGCGGCCTATACCGAAGGGACGCCATCCTCAAGGAGCCGCCCCCATGTCAAACCCCACCGCCGCGATGATCGTGATCGGCGACGAAATCCTCTCGGGCCGGACCCGCGACAGCAATATGCATCACCTTGCGGGAGAGTTGACGAAAGTGGGGATCGACCTCAAGGAGGTGCGCGTGGTGTCGGATGATCATGGCGCGATCATCGCCGCCGTGCAGGCACTCTCAGGTGCCTATGCCCATGTGTTTACCTCGGGCGGCATCGGGCCCACGCATGACGACATTACCGCCGATTGCATCGCCGCCGCCTTTAACCGTGATATCGACGTGCGCGACGACGCGCGCGAGATACTGGCCGAACACTACGCCCGCGCGGGCACCCAGATGAACGAGGCGCGCCTGCGCATGGCGCGCATTCCCGAGGGGGCCGCGCTGATCGAAAACCCGGTCTCTGCCGCGCCGGGGTTCGTGGTTGAGAATGTGCATGTGATGGCCGGGGTGCCTGCGGTGTTTGAAGCCATGGTCGCGAGTGTTTTGCCGGGACTGACAGGTGGACAGCCGCTGATCAGTGAGACCCTGCGCATCGACCGGGGCGAGGGTGATATCGCCGGGCCTTTGGGCGCGCTGGCCGAGGAATACCCGCATCTGTCGATGGGCAGCTACCCGTTTCAAAAGGACGGTGTCTTTGGTGCGCATGTGGTGATCCGGGGCAGCGATCCGGGGATGGTCGAAGCCGCGATGATCAAGCTCAAGGCCGCCTTCGCATGAGCGAGGCGCAGGCGTTTTTTGATGCGGGCGACGCGACATGGCCCGCCGCGCGGCGGTTTGATCACGGGCCATGGACACTGCGCGAAGGGCAGGGTGGCGGCAAACGCGTCTCGGCGGCGACAGTGCGTGGGGCGATAACCGACGCCGACATTCCGACCGCCGAAGCGGCGATGCGCGAGATGGACCAGCGCCCGCTTTTTATGGTGCGTGCGGGCGAAGATGATCTCGACGCGCTGCTGGCCGCGCGGGGCTACGAGGTGGTCGACCCGGTCACGGTGCTGAGCGCGCCGATCACCCGGCTGACAGATGTGCCTATGCCCCCGGTCACCGCCTTTTGCATTTGGGAGCCGCTGGCGATCATGGCCGAGGTCTGGGCCGCCGGAGGGGTCGGCCCTGCGCGTCTTGCCGTGATGGACCGCGTCGCGACCAAAACAGGCATCCTTGCGCGCTGGAACGAGAAACCCGCAGGCGTGGCCTTTGCCGGGGTGCACGACGATATTTGCATGGTCCACGCGGTCGAGGTGCTGCCGCATCAACAGCGCCAGGGCGTTGCCACTTGGATCATGCGCGCCGCCGCCCATTGGGGGCAGGCCCAAGGGGCCAAGCGGCTTTCGGTGCTCTGCGTTGATACCAATATCCGCGCGCAGGCGCTTTACGCCAAACTGGGCTTTGCCCCGGTCGGGCACTATCATTACCGTCAAAGCACTGAGTAAAGGATAAGACCATGGCCAACGACATGCCCACCGCCCTTGATCTGCCGATGGTCGATCCGTTGCCCGAAGCGACGCAGAAGTATTTCGACATCTGTCAGGAAAAGCTCGGGATGGTGCCCAATGTCCTGCGCGCCTATGCCTTTGACATCGACAAGCTGAACGCTTTTGCCGGCATGTATAACGATCTGATGCTGGGCGATAGCGCGCTCAGCAAGCTTGAGCGTGAGATGATCGCGGTGGCGGTCTCCTCGGTGAACAAATGCTACTATTGCCTTGTCGCGCATGGCGCGGCGGTGCGTGAGCTTTCCGGCGATCTGCAACTGGGCGAGGCGCTTGTGATGAACTACCGCATTGCCAAGATTACCGCAAAACAACGCGCCATGCTGGATTTCGCCGTGAAACTGACCGAGGCCAGCGCCAAGGTCGAGGAGGCCGACCGTCAGGCGCTGCGCGATGCGGGTTTCACTGACCGGGATATCTTTGACATCGCCAGTGTGGCCGGGTTCTTCAACATGACCAACCGGGTGGCCAGTGCCACCGACATGCGCCCGAACGACGATTACCACGCGCAGGCGCGATGAGCCGGGCGGGGGCTGCTGCGGCTCTGCTCGGGGTGCTGCTGGCGGCCCCGGCGGTAGCGCTTGAACTGGCGCTGCCCAGCACCGCACGCCTGACGGCAGAGCGTAACACCGCGCCGGATCGCTATGCCGCGCCCGTGGGGGTCTATGCCGAAGGGCAGGTGGCGCGGGTCAATGTGGATGGCAGCGTGCGCCGCGCCGCGTGGCGGATGGACACGCCGGGGCTGACCGCCTTGCAGGTGATGCGCCCGCTGCGGCGACAACTGGGCGAAGCGGGCTTTGACATCGTGCTCGACTGTGCTGCGCGGGAATGCGGCGGCTTTGATTTTCGCTTTGCGGTGGAGGTGCTGCCGGGGCCGAACATGTACGTCAACCTGCGCGCCTTCCACTTCATCACCGCCCTGCGCCGAGGAGAGGACGGAACGCCGACCGAGGCGATCAGCATCCTTGCCAGCACGGCGGCGACCTCGGCCTATGTGCAGATTATCCAAGCCCGCAGCGGCGACGCGCCCGAAGGGGAAAGCACCCCCATCACGCCAGAGGCGACTGCCGAGGTGCCGCTTGCCACTGCGACGGGCGATTTCGCAGAGACCCTGAAAGTCGACGGCCATCTGGTGCTCAACCGGCTGGAGTTCGAGACCGGCACCTCCGCGCTTGGCCCCGGCCCCTTTGCCACCCTTGAGCGGCTAGCCGAGTTGCTCAAGGCCGAGCCGGATCTGCGCGTGGCGCTGGTGGGGCATACCGATGCGGTGGGCAGTCTGGACGCCAACACCGCTCTGTCGCGCAGACGGGCCGAGGCGGTGCGGGACCGTTTGGTGCAGAGCTATGACGTGGCCCCCGGCCGGGTCGAGGCGCAGGGTGCCGGCTATCTCGCGCCGCGGGCCAGCAACCTGACCGAAGCGGGCCGCGAGCAGAACCGCCGGGTTGAGGTGGTGGTGCTCTCTGCCGAGTAGGCTATTTCGTGACCGTCATCTGGGTGGCCAGGAGCAGGTTCGTCTCGCTGGAACTCACCCCCTGAATGCGACGGATTTGGCCCAGCACGCTGTCCAACTCTTCGACGGTCTCAGTCCCCGTTTCGACAATCAAATCCCATTTGCCGTTGGTCGCATGGATCGCCTGCACGGCGGGCATACCGGCAAGGATGCGCTTGATCCGGTCGGTGCCCGCCCCTTCGATGGCCAAGAGCGTATGGCCCCGGATCGGGCTGTGGCGCATGTCTTCTTTCAGGATCAGCGTAAAGCCCAAGATCGCACCGGAACTGACCAGCCGTTCGACCCGCGCGCGGACCGTCACACGCGACAGGCCCGTGGTGGCCGCCAGCGCGGAATAGGACATACGTGCGTCGCGGCGCAGTTCTGCGATGATCTTGTTGTCGATCTCGTCCATGGGGGATCCTGTTTGCTTTGTTGAATAGGGTTTACGGCAGCGCGGGCAGGCTGGCCAGTCTTGGGGATGCGCAATTGACGGCGGCGGGGAAACCCATAATCTGCCGCGGAAAGGATTTCCTCCATGCAAAGCCGCGCGCCCCTGTTCACACCGGTCCTGATGGTCGGTTGTATCATCATCATGGTCAGCTTCGCCGTGCGGGCCTCTTTCGGCGTGTTCCAGATTCCGATTGCCGAGGAATTTGCATGGGCGCGCAGCGAATTCTCCCTCGCCATTGCGATCCAGAACCTTGCATGGGGCATCGGGCAGCCGATCTTTGGCGCGCTGGCCGAGAAGATCGGCGACCGAAAGGCGATCATCATCGGCGCGGTGGTCTATGCGGTAGGGCTGCTTTTGTCGGCCAATTCCGCGACTCCGATTGAGCATCAAACCTATGCTTGGCTGGTGGGGTTCGGCATCGCGGGCACGGGCTTTGGCGTGATCTTGGCCGTGGTGGGCCGCGCCGCGTCGGACGAGAACCGCTCCATGTCGCTGGCCATCGCCACGGCGGCGGGCAGTGCGGGGCAGGTCTTTGGCGCGCCGGTGGCAGAGTGGATGCTGAGCTTCATGTCGTGGCAGATGACCTTTGTCAGCTTCGCGGGCGTGATCCTTGCGATGCTGCTGACCCTGCCGATGATGCGCGCGCCCGCGATGGCGAGCCGGGCCGAGCTTGAGGAGTCGATGGGCCAGATCCTCGGCAAAGCCTTCCGCGATCCGTCCTATACGCTGATCTTTCTGGGCTTCTTCTCCTGCGGGTATCAACTCGCCTTCATCACCGCGCATTTCCCGGCCTTCGTGACCGAGATGTGTGGCCCAATCTTGGCCGGAGGTGTGCTGCATAACATCGGCATCACCACCACCTCGGCGCTTGGCGCGGTGGCGATTTCGCTCATCGGGCTTGCCAATATCGCGGGCACCTTGCTGGCGGGCTGGGCGGGCAAACGCTATTCCAAGAAGTACCTGCTGGCGGGGATTTATGTGGGGCGCACGGTGATCGCAGCGGCCTTTATCATGTTCCCGATCACCCCGGTGACGGTGATCCTATTCTCGGTCGGCATGGGAGCGCTTTGGCTGGCGACGGTGCCGCTCACGTCGGGTCTCGTCGCGCATATCTACGGGCTGCGCTATATGGGCACGCTTTATGGGATCGTCTTTTTCAGCCACCAGTTGGGCAGCTTCCTTGGCGTGTGGCTGGGCGGGCGGATGTATGACATCTATGGCAGCTACACCGGCGTCTGGTGGGTCGGCGTGGCCGTGGGGGCGTTCAGCGCCGTGGTGCATCTACCAATCCGCGAGAAACGGCTTGAGGGGCTGGTGACCGCTTAACGCGCCCGCCAGCGTTCGAGGATGTGCCGCGCGGTCATCAGGTCTAGATGCGCGCCGCCGCCGTTCTTGAACAGGGTAATTTCATCGTCGCTTTGACGGGTGAAGGCCCCGAGGTCGTAGTAATCCGCGATCAGGTGATCGCGCGTGATAGTGCCTGCCTCAAGCGGGATGTTGATTTCGCCGATATGGCCGATGGTGGTGTCAAAACTGTCGACAAAGACCCGCGACTTCAGCAGCGCCGTGTCGTCGACCTCACGCATGTCGGGGCGGTAGGCGCCGATCAGATCGACGTGCTGGCCGGGGTGCAGCCAGTCGCCCATGATCAGCGGGTCGGTCGACATGGTGGCAGAGGTTACGATATCGGCGGCGCGCACGGCCTGTTCCAGATCGGTGGCCACGTTGATCTTAAGCTCGGCCGCCATCGCCTCGGCGTTTTTGGCGGTGCGGTTCCAAACGGTGAAACGCGCCTGCGGGAAGGCGGCGGAGTAGGCGGCGTGCAGCGCACGGCCTTGGGTGCCCGCGCCAACGATCAGGATGTTCTCGCTTTCGGGTCGCGCCAGCCGCCGCGCGGCGAGCAGACTATCGCCAGCGGTTTTCCATTTGGTGACGAGGTGGAAATCCACAATCGCGGCGAGCGTGCCGGTTTCGTCATCAAACAGAGACACGCCGCCGTTGACCATCGGTACCTCGCGGTCGGGATTGCCGGGGAAGATCGTGGCGGATTTCACCGCAATGCCCAGCCCGTCGATCCATGCCGCGCGGCTGAGCAGCGTGTCCTTGCCGCGATAGAGGAAAGTGTCGCCAATCTCGGCCTTGGGCAGGTCATGGCCCGTGGCCAGCGCGTCGGTCAGGGCGATCCAATCCAGCAGCGCTTCGCCTTCGTCGAAGGAGATGTTGGGGATATCGGTCATGCGGCCTCCTCCCGGTTGAGCAACCCGGCGTGAACGAGCCGGTCGGCCCAGCCCTGCGGCCCGGTGAAGTGATGCGTCTGCCAGCCGCGCGCGGCGGCGGCGGCGATATTGTCGGCGCGGTCATCGGTAAAGAGCAGCGCTTCGGGCGGCAGGCCGCTGCCTTGCTCCACGGCCTCATAAATCGATGGCGCGGGTTTGATCATGCCAAGGTGGCCCGAGATGAAATCGCGGTCGAACTCGCGCAGAAAGGGGTAGTGCGTGGCGGCAAGATCATAGCTTTGGATGCCAAAGTTGGTGAGTGAGAAGACCGGCACGCCGCGCGCCTGAAGCGCCTTCATCAGCCGCAGGGAATGGTCGATCACTGGTACGGCCATGTCGATCCAGCGGTCATGCCAGAGGCGGATTTCGTCGCCCCACTCGGGCGTCGCCTCGGCCATGGCATAGATCGTATCGCGGAAGTTTTCGCCGCTGTCGACGCGGTCGTTCATGCCGTGCAGATCAACCGCCTCGAACATCGCGCGGCGGCGGTCTGCGCCGATGACGCTGTCGTAAAAGCGTTCGGGTTGCCATTCGATCAATACGTTGCCGATGTCGAAAACGACCGCCTGAGGTGTCATATCACTTGCCCTATCAATTCCTAAACGCGGGGCTAACCCCGCGCGGCCGCGCGCAATTCCCGCTCCAATGCCTCTAGGAAGCGGGAGCGATCGGCCTTTGTAAACCCCTTGCCGCCGCCTTGGCGAAAGGGGTCTGCGGCGCGCAGGTCGGTCATCAGATCGCGGGTCGCCAGCACGTTGCCGATGTTAGCCTGCGTGAGGGCCTCGCCGTTGTGTTTCAGCACCCTTGCCCCGGCTTCGACGCATTTAGCCGCTAGCGGGATATCCCCGGTGACCACCACATCGCCGGGCCCGCAGCGGTCGGCGATCCACATGTCGGCGATGTCGGGCCCGTCAGGGACGATCACCACCTCGACCAGCGGGTTTTGCGACATGCGCAACCCGCCGTTCGAGACGAGGAACATCTTGACCTTATGGCGGGTCGCCACCCGCTCGGCCTCGGCTTTGACCGGACAGGCGTCGGCGTCGATGTAGAGCGCAGTCATGGCTTAACCCGCATAGAGCGCATCGGCGTGGAAGGCGACGTGGTCTTCCATGAAGCTCGCCACGAAGAAATAGCTGTGGTCATAGCCCGGCTGCATGCGGAAGCTGCCTTGTTGGCGTTTGGCGGCCATGGCTTCGGCCAATGCTTCGGGTTTTAGCAGGTCAAGGAACTGATCGCTGCTGCCTTGGTCGATCAGGATGGGGCCATCAAAGCCCTTTTCGCGCATCAGCAGCGTGCTGTCATGCCTAGCCCATGTGGTTTCATCCGTGCCTAGATAGGCGCTGAGTTGCTTCTTGCCCCAGTCGCTCGACGTAGGGTTGGTGATCGGCGCGAAGGCCGAGACCGAGAGGAAGCGCCCCGGCAGGTTCATCGCCAGCGTCAGTGCGCCGTGGCCGCCCATGGAGTGCCCGGTGATGCCCTGCCGCTCCATATCGATGGCGAAGTTCTCGCCGATCAAGCTGGGCAGTTCATCGGCCAGATAGTCCCACATCTGGTAGTGTTTGGCCCAAGGCTCCTGCGTGGCATTCACATAGAAACCCGCGCCTTTGCCGAGGTCATAAGCGTCATCATCCGCCACATCCTCACCGCGTGGGGAAGTGTCGGGGAAGACCACTGCGATGCCATGCTCTGCCGCCCAAAGCTGTGCGCCCGCTTTGGTCATGGCGTTCTCATGGGTGCAGGTCAGGCCCGACAGATACCACAGCACCGGGACAGGGCCGTCTTGTGCTTCGGCAGGTAGGAAGAGGCCAAAGGTCATGTCGCAGCCGCAGGCGTCGGAGTTGTGGGAGTAGACCCCCTGCGTGCCACCGAAACAGGCATTTTCCGAGATGGTTTTCATGGCAGCGTTCCTTTCGAACTTGAATGTGTCACAGCGCCGAGACCCAGCCTACGACAAGGCTGACGGTAACGATACTGACTGTGGTTGAGACGAGAATGGCGGCGGAGACGCGCTGAGGAGCGACGCCGTAATGTTGGGCGAGCATATAGACATTGCCCGCCACCGGGAGGGATGCCGTTGCGATGATGACCCCGGCTTTGTACGGATCGACGCCGAAAAGAAACAGCGCGCCAAAGGCCACGAAAAGCGGGTGCAGCACAAGCTTGCAAAAGGTCAGCCAGCCTGCGATCTCGATCCGCTCGGCTGATTTGGAGGCCAGCGACGCGCCGATGGCAAAAAGCGCGCCGGGGGTGGCGGCCCCGCCGAGGATTGCGAGGAATTCGTTCAGCGGCACGGGGATCGGGATGCCGAAGCCGGACCAGAGGAACCCCAAGGTGATGGCGACAATCATCGGGTTTTTCAGCAGCCCCAGTCCGACGATCTTGAGCGTCGCCAGCCGCAACTGCCCCTCGCGCGACCCGGTGATCAGGATCACGATGAGGCTGGAAAAGATGATCATGTCGACGGTCAGCGCCAGCAGCACGGGGCCGATCGCCTCTGGCCCCAAAAGCAGCGTCAGCATCGGCACGCCCAGAAACCCGGTGTTGCCGATCACGGCGCATTGCGCCTCGATCCCGTTGGTCGCTACGTCGAGCCTGCGCAGGAAACCGACGAGGCTGGCGATGGCATAGACGAAAGCCGTGCCCCAAAGATAGGCGGCGACAAGGCGGCTGTCCCAAACCTCGGCCAATGACAGATTGGCGGAAAAGCGGAACAGCATTGCCGAAAGGGCGAAATAGAACACGAATTTGGTGAGATAGGCTGTCGCTTCGGCTGAGAAGAACCGCGTGCGCCCGGCCCAGTAGCCAAGGCCGATCAGCGCAAAGAACGGCAGGGTTTTCAGGAAGATCGCGACCATGGGTCAAGCATTAGCCAGCCCGCCCTTGGGGTGCAATGGGGCATGGCTCTTTGCCTTACCCTGAGCCGATCAGCACCCCGGCGGCAAAGACCAATGCGCCGCCCAGCACCACTTGGAACGCGGCGCGAAAGAAGGGTGTTTCCATGAACTTATTCTGAATCCACGCAATCGCCCAAAGCTCTACAAAGACGACGATGATCGCGACGACAGTGGCGGTCCAGAAGTCGGTGATCAGGTAGGGCAGCGCGTGGCCCAGCCCGCCCACCGTGGTCATCACACCCGAGGCTACCCCGCGTTTGATCGGAGAGCCGCGGCCCGACAGTTCCCCATCGTCCGATGCCGCCTCGGTGAAGCCCATTGAGATGCCCGCCCCGACGCTCGCCGCAAGGCCGACGAGGAAGGTCGTCCAAGTGTTATGGGTGGCAAATGCGGTGGCAAAGATCGGCGCGAGGGTCGAGACCGACCCGTCCATCAGACCCGCCAGCCCGGGCTGGACCCATGTCAGGAGAAACTGCCGATGCGCGCGGCTGTCTTCGTCGCTGCGGCTGTCGCTGTTAAGGTGTTTCTCGGTCAAATCCTGCGCGCTGTTGTGGTGGCCTGCCTCGGCAGCGGCCAGATCGCCTAACAACTGCCGTGTCGCCGCGTCTGACGTGCGCGCGGCGGCGGCAAGGTAGAACCGCTCGGCGTCCTGTTCCATCGCGGCGGCCTCTTGCCGGATACGCTCTAGCGACAGGTTCTCGATCAGCCAGACCGGGCGGCGCGCGTAGTAGCCCGAGACATGTTCGCGCCGGATCAGCGGGATGACATCCCCGAAACGGGCGCGGTGCAGGTCAATCAAGCGGCGGCGGTGTTCGTTCTCCTCCTCAGCCATCCCGTCAAAGACGGCGGCGCTGTCGGGGTATTCGGCGCGCAGCCTTTCGGCATAGTCGCGGTAGATGCGCGCGTCATCCTCTTCGGAGGAGATGGCCAGCGCCAGCACCTCTTGTTCGCTCAGGTCTTTGAAACGTTTGCGGTTGAGAGAAAATCGCATCGAGAAGGCTCCGTTGTCAGGCCCTCACAGTAGAGCCATCGGCGGGTTCCAGCAAATGCAAAGCGCCTCGCCCTTGGCGGCGCGCGGGATGGACCTACCTGTTGCGGGATGGTCGGCCCTTGCTCCGACACCACGCGAATAACGAGGTTTGGAACATGAGATTAGTTTTCTTGGCACCCCTATTGATGGCGGGCTGCGCCGAAGTGGCGACAGCGCCGGTGCAAAACCCCATTCCGGCCCCAGCTGCGCCGACGGGGCAGATTACGCCACCGACGGCCACAACCACACCGCCCGCACAGACCGCGCCACGCCCCGCACGGACAGAAGCGCGCGCCTCCACGACCAAGCCCAAACCCCTGCCCAATTCGGTGATCGACGCGGTGAATGAGCCGTCTAGTAACTCTAGCAGTTCCAGCAGTTCCAGCACGCCTACCGCGCCCACGCCTGCCAAGCCACTGGCGGAAACCTGCAAAGAAGGCAGTTGGTGGGGTCTGATTGGCCGCCCCCGCGCGGCGGCAAACATCGTGTCCGAGCCCAAGCGCGTCTATACCGAGGGTGACCCGGTGACGATGGACGCCAACCCAAAGCGCACCAACATCGTGTTGGACGCGGAAGGGAAAATCGCCAAGGTCACCTGCGGCTAGGTTTTCGGCCTAGCCCTTTGGTCGCTTGTCGAGAATGCGCACGGCTTTGCCCTCTGACCGGGCAACGCCGCCCACGTCCATGACCTCTACCTTGACCGAGATGCCCACCGTCTGCTTGATCTGCGCCGAGAGCGCTTTGATCGCCGCTTTCCGGGCGTCGGTGCTGATGCTGGCGTCCGCGCATTCGCAGAGCACGCGCATCTGATCCATCCGGTCGGGGCGTGTGAGCTCGATCTGGAAATGCGGGGCAAGCCCCGGCGTCGCCATCAGCGCTTCTTCGATCTGGGTGGGAAAGACGTTGACGCCGCGCAGGATGATCATGTCGTCGCTGCGGCCCGTCACCTTCTCCATCCGGCGCATAGACCGTGCGGTTCCGGCCAGCAGACGGGTCAGGTCGCGGGTGCGGTAGCGGATGATCGGGAAGGCCTCTTTGGTCAGCGAGGTAAAGACCAGCTCGCCCATCTCGCCATCCTCAACCGGATCACCCGTTTCGGGGTTGATGATCTCGGGGTAGAAGTGATCCTCCCAGATGTGCAGCCCGTCCTTGGTTTCCACACATTCCATCGATACGCCCGGCCCCATGACTTCGCTGAGGCCATAGATATCGACGGCATGCATGTCGAAAGCCTGCTCGATCTCAAGCCGCATGGCATTGGTCCAAGGTTCAGCCCCGAAAATGCCGACTTCGAGCGAGGATTGACGCGGGTCGATGCCTTGGTTGGCGAATTCATCCAGGATCGACAGCGCGTAGGAGGGCGTCACCGTGATGCCCTTGGGCTGGAAATCTTCGATCAGCCGCACTTGGCGTGGTGTCATCCCGCCCGAGATTGGCACGGTCGACAGGCCAAGCGCATCGGCCCCAAGGTGAATGCCCAAGCCGCCGGTGAACAGCCCATAGCCATAGGCGTTGTGCAGCATATCGCCGGGGCGCATCCCCGCCGCGCGCAGGGAACGGGCGACGACTTGGCCCCAGTTGGCGAGGTCGTCCTTAGTGTAACCCACCACCGTCGGCTGCCCGGTGGTGCCAGATGATGCGTGAATGCGCGCCACCTGATCGCGCGGCACGGCGAACATGCCAAAGGGGTAATTGTCGCGCAGATCGGTTTTGACGGTGAAGGGAAAGCGCGAGAGATCGGAAAGCTGTTTCAGATCGTCGGGGTGCACGCCTGCATCGTCAAAGCTCTGCTTATAGAAGGGCACGTTGTCATAGGCGTGGCGCAGGGACCATTTCAGACGGTCCAGTTGCAGGGCGCTGATCTCGTCCCGGCTGGCGATCTCAATCGGGTCGAGCGTGTCCTTCGCGGGGGTCAAGTCTTTCATCAGGTCGGCTCCTCCTCGGTAAATAGCTGGCCCTTGATGCTGCGGGAGAGCCCGCGAAACAGGGCCACGACACGGTCATCCTCACCCGTGACGGTCACATCATAGATGCCCGACCTACCGCTGCGCGACACTTCGCGTGCGGTGGCGGTCAGCCGCTCCTCCGGCTGGCCGGGGCTGAGATAGGTGATCTGGTTCTGCTGTGCGACGGTGGTCTGGTTGTAGCTGTTGCAGGCAAAGGCAAAGGCGCTGTCGGCAAGGGTAAAGATGAAACCACCGTGGCAAATCCCGTGACCGTTCAGCATGTCCGGGCGCACCGACATCGACAAAACCGCGCCGCCGGGGGTGACATCGTCGATGGTCATGCCCAATCCGGCAGAGGCGGAATCTTGGGCGAACATCACCTCGGCACATTTGCGGGCGCGGGCTTCTGGGGTCATTCCATCGGGCCTTTGTGTTTCATTTTTCAGATTGGTGGCACAATTCTGTAACGCTTTCAAGAAATTTTGAGCGGCGCATTCAACCATGTCAGGGCTTGATTTGGCCCCCGTCAGGGTCAACTGTAAAGCCATGAGCATAGAGCCCCCATCGCCGATCACGGCTTTCGAGCGCCCCGCCGAACAGGTCGCATTCCACCGCACGGAACTGTCGCTGATCCTATCGCTTTATGGCCGGATGGTCGCCGCCGGAGAGTGGCGCGATTACGGGATTTCTCATCTTAAGGACGTGGCTGTCTTTTCGGTTTTCCGACGCACGGCAGAGATACCGCTTTACCGGATTGAAAAGCGGCCAAAGCTGCGCAACCGCCAAGGGATGTATGCGGTGGTGGGCACCGGCGGGCAGGTGCTGCGCCGGGGGCATGACCTTAAAGCGGTGCTGCGCGTGCTAGAACGCAAGCTGATCCGGTCGGTGGATTAAACGCCGGGGCGGCGATGTGCGGTGACCGGCCCGTCGCCAGCGGCTTCGATCCGGGCGATGGCATCGGTGATGTTTTCATAGCTCACGGCCATCGCATGGGCATTGGCGTGGATCATCGTTTCGGCATCGACCACCAACGCGACATGGCCTTTCCAGAACAGCAGGTCATTGCGTTGGTAGTCACCGTCGACGGGCGCGCCCACGGAGCCCTCTTGCTGGTCGCTGTCACCGGGGCAGGGGATCCCGCAGGCCAGCAGCGCCGCTTGAACGAGGCCCGAACAATCAATCCCCCAGCGGCTGTTGCCACCCCAGAGGTAGGGCGTGCCGAGGAACAGCGCCGCGATCTGCGCGGGGTCGGCCTCGTGGCGATCGATGGGGGCAAGGTGGCCGCGCGGGATATGGCCCCGCGGGGTCTCGGCAAAATCCTTGGTCTCAGCAATGACCGTGACGGGTGAGCCGAAACTGAGGCTCAGCAGGTCGGGCGATTTCAGATCGGCGTTGGAATAGGCATGGGTGGCAGGCACGCGGACTCGATGGGTGGGCCTGCGCGCTATGCTCAGCGCGCGCTGCAGGACATAGCCGCAATAGCCATCCTTCTCGGCCTGTACATAGGTCCAGCCCGACGCCTCATGCAGGACGGTCATCTGTTCGCCGAACAACACCTGCCGGTCGCGCGGCCCGTCGGGGCGGCGGCAGAGGTCTGCCACCGGCACCGCCACCTGCGCGGGGCGGTTTAGGGTCATCAGCGCCGGATCAGGGGTGAGGCGTGGATCGCTCATAGCTTTAGCATGGCTGGCAGCGCGGCATAGAGCGCGCGGGTGCCTTGGCCCGCGCCGCCTTTGGGGCGGGCGGGGGCGTCGGCGGGCTGCCAGCCGTAGATGTCAAAATGCGCGTATTTGCTCTCGGTCACAAAACGGCGCAGAAAAAGCGCTGCGGTGATCGACCCGGCAAAGCCGCCCTTGGGCGCGTTGTCGAGATCGGCAATGCCGGGCTCGATCAGCGCCTCGTAAGCGTCATGGAAAGGCATCCGCCAGACCGGATCGGCAGAGCCCGCCGCGGCGCTTTCTAGGGCCGAGACGAAAGCGGCATCGTCGCTGTAATAGGGTGCAAGGTCCGGCCCCACGGCGACCCGTGCGGCCCCGGTGAGCGTCGCCATCGAGATGATCTGATCCGGTTTGTCCTCATCCGCCAGCGCCAGCGCATCGGCCAATACCAGACGCCCTTCGGCGTCGGTGTTGTTAATCTCAACCGTCAGCCCCTTGCGCGAGGTCAGGATGTCGCCAGGGCGGAAGGCGTTGCCGGAGACCGAATTCTCTACCGCCGGGATCAGCACGCGCAGTTGCACGGCCATGCCGGTGGCCATGATCATATGCGCCAGCCCCAGCACGGCGGCGGCGCCGCCCATGTCCTTTTTCATCAGCGCCATGGACGCACCGGGTTTCAGGTTCAGCCCGCCGGTGTCGAAACAGACGCCTTTGCCCACCAGCGTCAGCTTTGGCCCCGTGTCGCCCCATGCCATGTCGATCAAACGCGGCGCGCGGTCGGCGGCGCGGCCAACGGTGTGGATCATCGGCAGGTTGTTCTCTAGCAGCGCATCGCCGGTGATGACTTCGATCTTTGCGCCATGCTGTTCGGCCAGTTTGCGCGCGGCGGCTTCCAGATCGGGCGGCCCCATATCTGAGGCGGGGGTGTTGATCAGGTCGCGAGTTAGCATCTCACCCGTGGCCAGCGCCGCGATCTGATCGGCGTCGATCCCTTCGGGCGCGACAAGACGGGCGGCCAGCGCGGTTTGGTCGCGGTAGCGGTCGAAACGGTAGCCCGCCAGCAGCCAGCCAAGCGCCTCGTTCGCGGCTTGGTCCTCTGGCAGGCCGCTTTCGATCTGGTAGTCCCCCGCAGGCAGGCGGGCGGCTGCGGCGGCGAGGTGAAAGCGGCCCCGTCGGCGCGCGGCTTCGGTGCCGTAGCCCGCCAATGCCAGCGCGGGGGTGCCTTCCTCCCCCGGCACCACAAGCGCCTGACCAAGAGCGCCCGCAAAACCGCTGGCTTTGACCCATGCCTGCACCGGGCCGGGCTGATCGGCAAGCCAGCCTTCAAGCGCGGCCTCGCTCAAGACATGAAGCGGCAGGGCGGCGGCGGAGGGGGCGGCGAATTCGGCGGACATGACAAACCTTTGCAAATCTGGATTTGCGCGCAGCCTACCTTTTCCATCGCCACCCGCAAGCGGTCAGATCGTGATGTCGGGCAAGTCCCATATCGCGGTGAGCGACCGTTCCCCGCTGCGGATCAACCGCGACAGAGTGGCGGCGGTCGCGATGTCATCCGCCGCGTCGATACAGATCACCACATCCGCCGCCACCTGTGCGACCAGCGCCATGCCGACCTGCTCTGCGATGGCGATCAGGCGGTGCACGCTTTTGCGCAGCCCGGCGCGGTCTTGGTCCTTGTGCAGCTTTTTGCAATGCGACAGGCGCAGAGCCAATTCCTCCATGGCGCGGCAGACGACATCTTCGGCGCCCACCTCCCCGAGTTGCGTGTAGAGCAGGCCAAGCCGCTCTTGATCGACATAGACCTGCTCAGTCGGGCGTATTTGCATAAGTTGCATTGGTATCATCCTTCAATCAGCCCCCACGGCCTTGAGACAATATGGCGCGGGAAGGTGTGCAAAGGGTTGCGATGGCAGTGTCTTTTCTCTCGAATTCGTATGGTATTTGCGCTATCTGCGCTAAAACCACATCACGCATTAAGGGACGTTTACACATGGACAAGGCCAAGGCTCTGCCGTCGTATCTGTTGCAACGCTATCAAGGGTGGAAGGCGACCGGCTATGCCGAGAACCAGACATGGTACCGCCGATTGGCCGCCGAAGGGCAGCGCCCACGCGCGATGGTGATCTCTTGCTGCGACAGCCGCGTGCATGTGACCTCGATCTTCGGGGCCGATCAGGGGGAGTTCTTCATCCACCGCAATATCGCCAACCTCGTCCCGCCCTATGAGCCAGATGGCAAACAGCACGGCACCTCGGCGGCGGTGGAATATGCGGTCAACGCGCTGAAGGTCGCGCATCTGATCGTGTTGGGCCATTCCAGCTGCGGCGGCGTCGCGGGTTGTATCCAGATGTGCAAAGGCAACGCGCCCGAGCTTGAGAACCAAGACAGTTTCGTGGGCCGCTGGATGGACCTGCTGCGCCCGAAATACGAGACGGTGGAAAAGGTCGAAGACCCGGCAGAGCAGCAGCTCTTGCTGGAGCGTCAGGCGGTGATGACCTCGCTTGAAAACCTTATGACCTTCCCGTGGATCAAGGCAAAGGTCGAAGATGGCACGCTGAGCTTGCATGGCCTGTGGACCGACATTGGCGAGGGCAGCTTGGAATATTACGACGCCAAGGCGCAGACCTTCGAGCCGGTTTGATTTCGCCGACCAGAACTGTTGAGACGAAAAAGGGGGCCGATTGGCCCCCTTTCTTATTCCTAGACTGGCTGAACCTCAGCCCTTTTTCAGCACTTCGCGGCCCAGCAGTTCGGCGATCTGAACGGCGTTCAGGGCGGCACCCTTGCGCAGGTTGTCGCTGACGCACCACAGGTTGATGCCGTTGTCGATGGTGCTGTCCTGACGGATGCGGCTGATGAAGGTGGCGAAGTCACCCACACATTCCACCGGCGTGACGTAGCCGCCGTCTTCGCGCTTGTCGATCACCATGAGACCCGGCGCTTCGCGCAGGATGTCGCGGGCTTCGGCTTCGTCGAGGTGGTCTTCGAATTCGATGTTGATCGATTCCGCATGGCCCACGAAGACCGGCACGCGCACGCAGGTCGCGGTGACTTTGATCGAGGGGTCGACGATCTTTTTGGTCTCGGCGACCATCTTCCATTCTTCCTTGGTCGAACCGTCTTCGAGGAAGACGTCGATATGCGGAATCACGTTGAAGGCGATCTGTTTGGTGAACTTGCTGGCGGGCTTGTCATCGGTCGGGTTGTAGATGCTTTTGGTCTGATCCCAAAGCTCATCAATGCCTTCCTTGCCCGCGCCGGAAACCGACTGGTAAGTCGAGACGACGACGCGCTTGATCTTGGCGCGGTCGTGCAGTGGCTTCAGCGCCACAACCATCTGCGCGGTCGAGCAGTTGGGGTTGGCGATGATGTTTTTCTTGGAATAGCCGTGCACGTCCTGCGGGTTCACCTCGGGCACGATCAGCGGCACGTCTTGATCATAGCGGTAAAGCGAAGAGTTATCAATCACCACGCAGCCCGCTTTGGCAGCAGCAGGAGCGTATTTCTTGGTCGCTTCGGAACCTACCGCAAAAAGCGCCATGTCCCAGCCAGTGAAGTCGAAAGTGTCGAGGTCTTTGGTCTTGAGGGTCTTGTCCCCAAAGCTGATTTCCGAGCCGAGCGAGCGGCGGCTGGCCAGAGCCACGATCTCGTCCACGGGGAACTGACGCTCCGCGAGGATGTTCAACATTTCACGGCCCACATTGCCTGTGGCACCGACGACGGCGACGCGATAACCCATCTGATTACTCCAGTCTGTCCAATTAAATTTGACGCCATTTAACGTGCCTGCGGGGCATTGGCTAGGGCCAGCCGCGCGCAGACCATGCAGAGCGCCGCTCTGGCGGGGTTAAAGAACCTTGATCACGTCCTTGTTGATCGCCAGCATATAGCCGCGCCGGGCGATGTTTTTGACCAGCAGTTCCGACACCAGCTGGTTGCCCAGCGTGTCGCGCAGGCGCTTGATCCGTGTGGCCCCGGCGGCCTCATCACAGTCGGCGGCGTTGCGGCCTGATATCATGCCTTCGATCTCGGACCCTGACAGCACGTCATCGTCCATCCGCGCTTCGGCGAGAACCGACATCGTCTCCATCGCGGCGGCGGTCAATTTGAAACCGAGGTTGTTAAGATAAACGGTATTCTCTTCGCGGCTAATGAGCAGTGAGTTCACTTGAATGCCGGTCCGCTCAATCTGCGCCATGCGGCGGTTAAAGCCGACCAGCATGAACAAAAACACCATCGCCGCGACCAGCATGGCGCTGGCAAAGACCAGCAGCACGACGATCACGATGCGGTAGCTGGCCAAAGTCTCAGAAAAGGCAGTGCCGGACTGGGCGAGGATTTCGAGAAGCTTGATCTCGGCTTGGGTGGTCAGATCGTCATTCTCGATAAAGATCCGCTCAACCCGCGCGTTAAAGACGTTCGCATCCGGCAGCGCCCAAAGCAGGACAAGCGCCCCGACCAAAAGCACGGCGACCACGGCGGCGATGCCACCGATCACGAAACGCCCGCCAAATCTGCGCATGTCAGAAGCGGAGGTAGAATGTTCCTGCACTGTCTTTCCTTTGATCCAAGCCTTCGTCACCGAAGACAGACAGCACATTCAACAATGTCCAGCCCTCCGCTGCAAGACGCGGCGTGAGTTCGGTTTCGGCGGACGCTGGCTCACAGGCCCCGGAAATCTGCGCCACCCCGTAATGGAGGCGCAGCGGATTGTCTTGCTTGGCCTTATAATCGGCAAAGCATCCGGCCGTCGCCGCAGCGGGCAGGGCCAGTATGACCGTCAGCGCGGTCAGTAAGGAGAGACATCGGTTTTTCATATGTTTTTAATGCGCTTTCGCCCGCTGATATTCAATAACCAAGGCGTTTTGGGCGCCTTGTTATCTAATAACGACCCCCTGTTATTGCCTGTCTTTGGCCCTCCCCCCAATTTGGTGGCACCAACAGACACACGAACCGATACGCGGCCCCCGAGTTGAGGCCGTAGACGATCAAGGGCGCAGCTAACGCGCCGATAAACGAGAAGGGACCAGACCCATGTACCGCAAGTTCATTGCTACCATCGCCGCCGCAGCGGTTGCCATCACCGCTTTTGGTGCCCGCCCTGCCGCCGCCGATGAAAAGGAAGTGTTGCGTACGCTCGCCGCGATTGCGGGCGTCGCGATCGTGGGCAAGATAATCTACGACAACAACAAAGAGCGCAACGAGCGCGAGACGGTCACCCGGCGCCGCGCCGCTCCAGTGTATGAGGCGCCGCGTTATTACCCCACAGTTTCCAAGCGGCCGCACCCGCGCCCCTATATCGATCCGCGCCCCGAACCGCGCCGCAGCGCCCGGACCCACCCAGAGCGCGACCGCGCCACCTACCCTGAGCGCGAAGTGCGCCCCCTGCCAGAGCGGGTGGACAGCAAGTTGCTGCCGCAGCAGTGCTTCCGCAGCTATGACGGCGAAGACGGCAAGGTGATGATGTTTGGCGAGCCCTGCCTTGAAAAGAATTATTCCCAAGTCGACCGACTGCCCAACTACTGCGCCAAGCGCGTGAAGACGGCGGACAGTGCACGCTACGGCTATGATGCCCGCTGCCTGCGCGACTCGGGTTACAGCTTGGCCCGTCGGTAAATCCGGCGTGCCTTGACCGAGCGTCACGTCCCTGTCGCTCGGGTGTTGAAAGGGGGGGTGTTCGGGCGCCTCCCCTTTCTCTTTTTTGTTGCACCTTTTGGGCGCATGCGGTTTCACCAGCGCCATGATACCTGACTTTGAATTTGAACGCGGCGCCATGGGACAAGGCTTTCGCACCATCGCCGGTGTGGACGAAGTGGGCCGTGGCCCGCTGGCCGGGCCGGTCACTGCCGCCGCCGTGGTCTTTACCGAGGGGCAGATCCCCGAGGGGCTGAACGATTCTAAAAAGCTGACCGCCCGCGCCCGAGAACGGCTCTATGATGAGATCATGTCGGTGGCTATCGTTTGCGTGGCCCATGCCACCGTGGAAGAGATCGAAGAACACAACATCTTGCGTGCCAGCCATCTAGCGATGACCCGCGCACTCGCGGGATTGGCCTGCGCGGCGGATTACGCATTGATCGACGGCAATATGCTTCCGCGCGATCTGAGCCTTCCGGCGCAACCTGTGGTGAAAGGGGATGCCCGCTGTCTGTCGATCTCAGCGGCTTCTATCGTTGCCAAAACCGTGCGCGATAGACTCATGGTGGACTTGGCGCAACAACATCCCGGATATGGCTGGGAAACCAATATGGGCTACGGATCGAAAAGCCACATGGCTGCCCTGCGGGATCTTGGTGTTACCCCACACCATAGACGTTTGTTCAAACCTATACACAATATCTTGTATCAAGCTAATTTGTTAACCGATTGATTCAAAAAAGAAATTGACCGCGAATCTCTGATGGCCCATTTTATCCACAACCAATGAGCGCTTAAGCGCCGGGTAATGAGGCAGAGATATGAAAACGATGACAAAGGGCGCTGCGGCGCTTCCCTTGAACACTATTGTTGCGGGCGATTGCATTGAGGCAATGAACGCCCTTCCAGCAGAGTCGGTGGATCTGATCTTCGCGGATCCGCCCTACAACTTGCAGTTGCGGGGTGATTTGCATCGTCCGGACAACTCTAAGGTCGATGCAGTTGATGACGAATGGGACCAATTCGCCAGCTTTAAGGCCTATGATGATTTCACCCGTGCTTGGCTCAAAGCCGCGCGGCGTTTGCTGAAACCCGATGGCGCGATCTGGGTAATCGGCAGCTATCACAACATCTTCCGCGTTGGCGCGGCACTGCAGGACCAAGGGTTCTGGATCCTTAATGATGTGGTCTGGCGCAAGTCGAACCCAATGCCGAACTTCCGCGGCAAACGCTTTACCAATGCCCATGAGACAATGATCTGGGCCGGCAAGAGCGAGAACAGCAAATACACCTTTAACTATGAAGCGTTGAAAGCGCTTAACGAAGGCATCCAGATGCGCAGCGATTGGGTGCTGCCGATTTGCACCGGTCATGAGCGTTTGAAAGACGATGCGGGTGACAAGGCGCATCCGACGCAGAAGCCCGAAAGCCTGCTGCACCGGGTTCTTGTCGGCTCGACCAACCCCGGCGATGTGATCCTCGACCCGTTCTTTGGCACTGGCACCACCGGCGCTGTCGCCAAGATGCTGGGCCGCGATTTTATCGGCATTGAGCGTGAGGCAGCCTATCGCAAGGTTGCCGAGAAACGTATCTCGATGGTGCGCAAGTTCGACAACGAAGCGCTGCAAACCACCACCTCCAAACGCGCTGAGCCGCGTGTGCCTTTTGGTCAGTTGGTCGAGCGTGGCATGCTGCGCCCGGGCGAGAACCTCTATTCCATGAATGGCCGCCACAAGGCCAAGGTCCGTGCCGATGGCACCCTGATTGGCAGCGATGTCAAAGGGTCGATCCATCAGGTGGGCGCGGCCTATGAGAAAGCGCCAAGCTGCAATGGCTGGACCTATTGGTGCTACAAAAAAGACGGCAAGAATGTCCCCATCGACATTCTGCGTCAGCAGATCAGGGCCGAGATGGCCAACTGATCTACTCCGAACAATCGAACACCGCCGGCACCCGTGGTCCCTCTGCGTGAGGGGCAGCCACACGGGTGCCTACCTTGACCCCGCCCCATGGCGGGGTTTTTTTGTTGGATCGGCCTAATTCACCCACCGTTTGCGGGCCTGAAACTCACGCAGCACGGCATCAATATAGCGGGCATCGAAATCGGATTTATTCACCACGTATAGCACCCCGGCAGAGGCGGCTTTTTCCCACATGCCGGGGGAGGGCCAATCGCTGACCATAATCACCGGCGTCTGTGCATGGCGGTCGTCGCAGGCCAGTTCCAGCGCGAAATTCGCGCCCAACCCATCGGGCAGGTTGTTGTCGAGCAGGATCAGCGCCTTGTCCCCCGCGCTCAGCGCCTTGCGCGCGGCGTCGATGCTGGGGGCGAACTCCACCCGCATCCCGCCATAGGCGCGGGCCAGAACACGGCGCAGCCTCTCTCTGTCAAACTCACTGTCCTCGACGATCAGACAGGTGCCATCATAGGCCGCCCGCGAGGGCGCTTGCTGTTGCTGCATCAATACCACTCCACTGGTAACAATCGCAGCCTATGTGACAGGCAAAGTTTAACTTTGCGTTGCCGCGTTCAAAGACGGGGCAGAGGATTGCTGGCCTTGTTGTAGGCTTTCCAGTCGGTGATCTCAGGGTAGTACATCTCGCGCCATTTGCGCACGCGGGGGTTCATAATGCGTCGCCACAGCGGGGGGACCATCGCGGCCATCGTCATCACCGGATAGCCATAGGGCAGCTGCGGCGCGTCGCCCGTGCCATAGGTCTGCAAGACCGGGAAGCGCCGGTCGGGTTTGTAGTGGTGATCGGAATGGCGTTGCAGGTTGATCAGTAGCCAGTTGCTGGCCTTATGCGCCGCGTTCCACGAATGGCGTGGCTGGACATGTTCGTATTTGGCCCCGCCCAGATGTTTGCGCGTCAGCCCGTAGTGCTCGATGTAATTGACCAGCTCCAACTGCCAAATCGCGACCCCGGCCTGCACGAGGAAGAGGCCCAGCCCGCTCCACCCGCCCAAGACCAGCGCCAGCAGCAAAAAACCGGCCTGTAGCGCCCAGTATTTGAAGAAGGGATTGCCCGGATCGGTCCACGGCAGCCCCTTGCGCGCCAGCATGTTCTTTTCCGCATGAAAGGCCGAGGTGAGCGACTCCCGCAGCACGCGGGGATAGAAGCGGTGGAACCCTTCGTTATAGCGCGCGGTCACCGTGTCGCGCGGGGTGCCGACATGGCGGTGGTGCACCAGCAAGTGCTCGGATCGAAAATGCGAATAGAGCACCATCGCCAGCAAGATGTCCGCCAAGAGGCGTTCGGTCTTATTCCGCTGGTGCATCAACTCATGGCTATAGTTGATGCCGATGGTGCCGGTAATCACGCCAACGCCAAAGAACAGGAATATCCGCTCTGCCGTGTCCAGATGCGCGGCCCGCGTGGCGTAATAGATCAGACCAAAGACGGTCAGGAATTGCAGCGGTGCCCAGATCAGTGTGACAAGGCGATACCAATAGAGATCGTCCTCGGTCGCTTCCAGATCAGCGTTGTCGAGGTTCAGCCCCAGCACCGCGTCGAGCAAGGAAAACAGATACCACGTCACCAGCGGCAGGAGCGCGATGGTCCAGCCGCCCTGCAGGGCACAGAACCACGCCAGCGGGATCAGCAGCAGCGACAGCCAAAACGGCAAGGCGCGGCTGATGCGGGCAAGGTCTTGTGGGGCGATGATGCGGTTCGGCATGGGGCACCTCATTGTTGCGCGCCAGATATACCGCAGATCGCCGGGGGTACAAAGCCTGACGCGGCGCTAGCGGGTCAGATCAAAAGCCTTGCGCATCACGGTGGGCAGGTCGCTGGGGCTGAACTGGTTCTGGCCGATGAATTCGCCGTTTTGCGGCGCGGCATCATGGCCCACACGCGCGTGCTGCACGGTTAACATCAGGTGAAAATGGGTAAAGGTATGGCGTACCTCGCCGGGCAGGGGCTGCCAATCGGCCGTTAGCGGCGGCGTCCCTTCGGGGCGCGGCTCTGCCGTATCGATCCAGTCAGAACCGGGCCAGCCAAGCATCCCGCCAAGCAGCCCTTTGTCGGGCCGTGTTTCAAGCAGCCACGCGCCATCCTCACGCTGCGCCAGATAAACGGTGCCGTGGCGGATGGGTTTTGGTTTTTTCGGTGTCTTCTTGGGCAAGAGCGCCGCTGTTCTTTCTGCCCGCGCGACGCAGGGTTCGCGCCACGGGCAGATGCCACAGGCAGGGGACTTCGGCGTGCAGATTGTAGCGCCCAGATCCATCACGGCTTGGGCATAGTCTCCGGGCCGGTCCTGCGGGGTCAGCGTGACGGCCCGCGCCATCAACTCGGGCTTCGCAGCGGGCAGGGGCGTGTGGATGTCATAGACCCGCGCCATCACCCGCTCGACATTGCCATCAAGCACCGCATGGGGCAGATCGAACGCGATGGAGGAGATCGCCGCCGCCGTATAAGGCCCGATCCCCGGCAATTTCAGCAGCGCATCATGATCCGCAGGGAAGCTGCCGCCATGCTCTGCTACCACCGCACGCGCGCATTTCAACAGGTTGCGGGCGCGGGCGTAATAGCCAAGCCCCGCCCATTCGGCCATCACATCGGCATCTTCAGCCGCAGCAAGGGCCGCCACATCCGGCCAGCGGGCGGTGAACCGGGCGAAATAGTCCTTCACCGTGGCCACGGTGGTCTGCTGCAACATGACCTCGCTCAGCCAGATGCGGTAGGGGTCGGGCATGACCCCGGCCATGCGGTCTTGCGGCGGCACCCGCCACGGCAGAGCGCGGGCATGGGTATCGTACCATTCCAGCAGGATCGGCGGCAGCTTGCTGACGGGGGTCTTCTCAGGCAATGTTTAGGCCTTTCCACAAGGCAGGGGCTGGTGACGCTGGGGCAAATGGTTATGTATGTCAGCACATTCGGGAAACAAAGCCATGCCGCCACGTCGTACGACTACAAAAGGGTTTAAACGCACCGATAGCCTGCTCTCGCAGCAGATTCGCAAGGCGAGCGAGACCCGCGGCTTTGCCCAATCGCGTCTGTTGACCCATTGGACCGAAATCGTGGGCGAGGCGACCGCCGCCATCTCGCGCCCTGTTGAGGTCAGCTATGGCCGCAAGGAAGGCATCGGGGCCACGCTGACCCTGCTGACCACCGGGGCCAATGCGCCCATGCTGGAGATGCAAAAAGAGCAACTGCGCGCGCGGGTCAACGCGGTCTATGGCTATAACGCCATCGCGCGGGTGCGGATCACGCAGACGGCGGCGACCGGTTTTGCCGAAGGGCAGGTGGCGTTTGACCACAAACCCAAGACCGAAAAAACCGCCCCTAACCCCGCGCTGCAACGCAAAGCAGCCGAAGCCGCCCAGCCCGTGGCCGACGAGGGGCTGCGCGAAGCCCTTGCACGTCTGGGCGAGAACATATTGAACAAGAACCAAAGCTGACCACCTAAAGCTGACGTAACAGACAAAGGAACATCTCATGAATCGCAGAAACGTAATCCTTGGCGGTCTCGCCACACTCGGCGTCGGTGGCTGGTTTGCCGCAAGCAGCTTCGGCTCCTCCCCGCTCGGCAGCACCGCGCTGACTCCGCTGGTCGGTGCCGCCAACGCGCAGACCACCGAGGGCGACGTGGATACCTCTGGCATCACCGAGATGGTCATGGGCGATGAAAACGCGCCGGTCACGATGATCGAATACGCCTCCTTCACCTGCCCGCATTGTGCGACCTTCCACAACGAGACCTTCAAAAAGCTGAAGGCCGATTACATCGACAGCGGCAAAGTGAAATTCATCTACCGCGAGGTTTATTTCGACCGCTACGGCCTCTGGGCCTCCATGGTGGCGCGCTGCGGCGGGCAAGAGAAATTTTTTGGCATCGCTGACCTGATCTACAAATCGCAAAGCGAGTGGACCCGCGCGGGCGAGCCTGCGGCCATCGTCGACGAGCTGCGCAAGATTGGCCGTCTGGCTGGCCTTGATAACGAGACGTTGGACGAATGCCTGAAAGACGGTGCCAAAGCCGAGGCGCTGGTGGCATGGTACACCGAGAACTCCAAAGAGGATGACATCTCTAGCACGCCGAGCTTTGTCATCGACGGCAAGAAACATTCGAACATGTCCTATGCCGACATGAAGGAAATCCTCGACGACGCGCTGGCTGGCTAATGACCGCACCGCTAGCAGGACTGAAAGTCGTCGAATTGGCGCGTGTTCTGGCCGGCCCTTGGGCCGGTCAGACACTGTCGGACCTCGGGTGTGAGGTGATCAAAGTGGAAAGCCCGGCGGGGGATGATACCCGCCAATGGGGCCCGCCCTTCGTCACCCGCGACGAGGATGTCACCGCCTCCTATTTCCACTCGACGAACCGGGGCAAAGCCTCTGTCACCGTGGATTTCCGGACCGAGGAAGGTCAGGCGCAGGTCAAAGAACTCTTGGCCGATGCGGATATTCTGATCGAGAATTTCAAGACCGGGGGATTAGCGAAATACGGGTTGGACTACGCCAGCCTGTCTGCGCAGTTTCCCAAACTGATCTATTGTTCGATCACGGGTTTCGGCCATACCGGGCCTTATGCGCATCGCGCGGGCTATGATTTCATCATCCAAGGCATGTCGGGCCTGATGTCGATCACTGGCGAACCGGACGGCCTCCCGCAGAAATCCGGCATGGCGATCACCGATATCTTCACCGGGGTCTATGCCAGCACCGCGATTTTGGCCGCCGTGCATCAGCGTCATCAGACGGGCGTGGGGCAACATATCGACATGGCGCTTTTGGATTGTGCCGTGGCGATCACCGGCAATCAGGCGATGAACTATTTGACCACCGGCAAGGCGCCGACACGGATGGGCAACGCGCATCCCAACCTGACGCCTTATGAGGTGTTTGAGTGTTCCGACGGGCATCTCATCATCGCCACGGGCAATGACGGGCAATATCAGCGCCTGTGTCAATTGTTAGGGCTGGATGACATGGCCACCGCGCCGGAATACCTCAAGAACGCCGACCGGGTCGCCAACCGGCCCGAGATGATCCGCCGCCTGACCGGGGCCACCCGTCTGCGCAGCCGTGATGATCTGCTGGCCGCCTGTGAGGCGCATGGCGTGCCTGCCGGGCCGATCAACGATATGTCAGATGTCATGGCCGATCCGCAGGTCGTGGCGCGGGGCATGCAGATCGAGCTTGATGGTGTGCCGGGGCTGCGGTCGCCCTTCACCTTTTCGGGGGCCGAGCTTTCACTGCACCGCCCGGCACCGAAACTGGGCGAAGACAACAAAGACTAGGGCGGTGGCAGCCTGTCCAACGCTGCATGCAGCGCATTGCCTTCGGGCAGGGACAGGCGCACCGGCAAGGTCAGCACCTTTGCGCGGAACTCCATCGGCAGGCGCACGGCGTCTTTCTCGGTAGTGACAAGCTGCGCGCCGCGCATCGCGGCCTCGGTCTCTAGTCGCAGCATCAGCCGTGGCGTCAGCGGCTGGTGATCCTCCAACGCCTCGGCGTGGAGGATCGTCGCCCCCAGCCCGCGCAGCGTGGCGAAGAACTTCTCAGGGTGGCCGATGCCTGCAAAGGCGAGCACTTGGGAATCCGACCAATCCATCCCGGTCTGCAGGGGCGCGAGTTCGGCGCGAGCATGGGGCAGATCGGTTTTCGGTAGCCCCGCCGCGAAACGGGTTTGCGCCGCTTCATCCCCGATGGAGAGCAGCAGGTCAGCCCGCGCCAGCCCCGCCGCGACAGGCTCGCGCAGCGGCCCGGCGGGCAGGCACAGGCCGTTACCGAAACCTTTGACCGCGTCCACCACGACGATGCTCAGATCCTGCGCCAAAGCGGGGTTTTGAAAGCCGTCATCCAGCACCACGACAGTGGCGCCCGAAGCCTCTGCCGCCTGCGCGCCCGCAGCTCGATCTCGGGCAACCCAGACATCCGCGAATGCGGCCAGCAGCAGCGGCTCGTCGCCCACCTCGTCCGCGCTGTGCTGCGCTGGATCCACCCGCACCGGGCCTTCCAGCGTGCCGCCATAGCCGCGTGAGACGACATGGGGGCGGTGGCCGCGCTCTAGCAGATATTGCAGCACCGCCATCACCGTGGGCGTCTTTCCGGTGCCGCCTGCGTTGATGTTGCCGACACAGATCACCGGGATATCCAAGCGCAGTGGTGTGCCGCTGGCCAGCCGCCGCGCGGTGGCAGCGGCATAAAGCGCGCCCAGTGGCTGCAGCAACCGTGCACGCCAATCGGGTCGGGGCTGATGCCAGAAATCAGGCGCGCGCATTTGAGGCTCCCGCATGGTCGTCGAGACTGTCTTGGATCAATTCGATCACCCTGTCGGCCAGTTCGGCCCCTTCGCTGATCACGTCCCAGCCCGCGTGGGCCATGGTCGCCGCCTGGTCCGGCGCAATCAACCGCGAAACCGCATTGCCGAGCGCACCCGCATCGTTGACGATCCGTGCCGCCCCCGCTGTGGCGAGCCGCCCGTAGGACGGCAGGAAGTTCCGCACCTTGGGGCCATAGAGCACCGCAGATCCAAGCGCTGACGCCTCAAAGGGATCGCAGCCGCCATGGCCCGACACCAGCGAAGAGCCAAGGAACGACACGGGTGCGACGCGAAAAAACAGCCCCCGGTCGCCGGGATCATCAGCCACCATGACTTGCGTGGTTTCATCGGGGTAGGGGTCATCCCCCCACCGCATCGCGGTGAAGCCCCGCGCACGGGCGCGTTCATAGGCGATATCGGCGGTCGGGTAATCGTGGGTGTGCAGGATCAGCAGCAGCCGGTGCGACAGGCGCAGCGCTTGGCGGTGGGCGGTCAGCACGACGGGTATCTCTTCGGGCAGGATTTGCGTGGCATACCAGACCGGGCGCCCGACAAGGCAGGCCGACATATCCGCCAGGTCCGATTCCGCGCAGCGCAGCGCTTGGCCGCCCGTCAGCAGCGGCGAAGTCACCTCTCCCTTGCTGCGCGGCAGGCCCAGTTGCACCAGACGGCGCAGCACTGCCGGAGAGCGGGTGAGCACCTGATCGAAGGCGGACAACAGCTGTCGGGTCACATCGGGCATCCAGCGATCCCGGCGGCCATCGAAACCAGCGCTGTCGGCGTCGATCATCATCATCGGGCAGCCGCGTGCCGCGGTTTCTAACACCAGATTGGGCCTCAGCCCACCCCATGTCCATAGGCAGAAGCCGGGGCGCCAATGGTCAAGGAACCGCGCGATATTCTCGGGATGTTCGCTTGGGGCGGGAAGGATGAAAAGATCGCGGGTGTCGGTTGGCGGGAGGTCTTGGGTGGCCGCGCTCTCCGAAAGGGTCACCAGCACCGCGACGCGGTCGCGCATCGCCATCAGACGTTTGGCAAGGTCGAGCACGGCCAAGACATTGCCAGCCTCGGCGGCATGCATCCAAACCAGCTCACCCTCGGGGCGCGCGGCATAGGGCGCGGCGTCTTCGGCCCCGCCACGGCGCACAAGGGCGCGATAGGCTGCAAGCCCCAGCGACCGCGCCGCCATGGTGGTTTATTCCAGCTCTTCGGTGGGCGAGGCCGAGGTCTCTTCGTCGCGCAGGCGGTGCAGATGCGCGATGAAATAGCGCATATGCGCGTTATCCACGGTCCGGTGCGCTTCGGATTTCCATGCGTCATAGGCGCTGGCGTAATTGGGGAAGATCCCGACGATATGGATGTCGTCGACGTTCTTGAACGCGTTCTTGGTCGGGTCGACAAGTTCGCCACCGAAAACAAGGTGCAGGCGTTGGGTCATGGAGCTGTCCTTTGATCTGTCAAAGCTGCGGTGCTGCGCATAGTGCCTAGCAGATGGGGCCGGTCACGCAAGGGCGTCGATCAGCGCGCGCTGCACCATTGGGCCGCCCGCCACGATGCCATCCACGCGCGGGTCGGGGTTGTTGAACCTGAGCGGCGCGCCGGTGGCGGTGGTGCAGGTGCCACCCGCCTCGGCCACGATCAACGTGCCAGCGGCGATGTCCCATTCCCATGTACGCCGCAGGGTGATCATCGCGTCGAAAGAGGCATCGGCTACCAGTGCCATGCGGTATGCGAGCGAGGGACGGTAGCTGCGTTTGAACACAGGCGGCGCGCCGCCGTGCCAGCGTTCTGCCACCAGCGCGGGCCGCGCGGCGAGGACGGTCGCCTCGGTCAGATTGGTCTGCGATGAGCTGCGGATCGGCGTGCCGTTCAGCGTGGCCCCACCGCCCCGGCTGGCAGCATAGAGCATGTCGCGCATCGGCAGGTAGACCACCGCCGCCGTAACCTCGCCCGCCTCGGCCACCGCCAGCGAATGCGCCCATGTGTCAGAGCCTTCGACGAAACTGCGGGTGCCGTCGATCGGGTCGATGATGAAGACTCGTTCATGCCCCAGCCGGTCGGTATTGTCATCGGTCTCCTCCGACAGCCAACCATAGCCGGGCCGTGCGCCGCGCAGTTCCGCGAGCAGCAGATCGTTCACCGCCAGATCGGCCTCGGTCACCGGGCCTGCGTTGTCGGGCTTGTCCCAGCGTTTCGCCGTGGCCCCCGTAAAGCCGCGCGCCACAGCACCCGCCTTGCGGGCCGCGTCGATCAAAAGGGCGAGGTCCTCCTCAGGCACCGGCAAGGGTCATTCCCGGCACCAGCAGCGAGGGCACAACCCGGCTGAGATGCGTGCGCGCGTCATTGGCGGGGATCATCGCCCGCAGCATGTCGCGCAGGTTGCCCGCGATGGTGCATTCGTTGATCGCATGGGTGATCTCGCCATTCTCGACCCAAAGGCCAGAGGCCCCGCGCGAATAGTCGCCCGTGTTGGGGTTGATCGTGCTGCCGATCATCGAGGTCACCAAAAGCCCGGTGCCCATCTCAGCGATCAGATCGTCGCGGCTGGCCTCGCCTTGGGTCAGCGCGATGTTCCAGTTCGACGGCTGCGGAGCCGAGCCGGTGCCGCGTGCGGCGTTGCCGGTGGGGGTAAGCTCCAGCTTGCGGGCCGTGGCAAGGTCGAGCGTCCAGCCTTGCAGAATGCCTTTTTCAACGATGGCCCGTTGCTGGGTCGGCAACCCTTCGGCATCGAAAGGACGTGAGCCAGAGGCACGGATGCGGGACGGGTCTTCGATCAGGGACAGACCTTCGGGCAGCACCTGTTCACCCATCGCATCGCGCAGGAAGGACGCCCCGCGCGAAATCGCCTGACCGTTGATCGCGCCGAGCAGATGCCCGATCAGCGAGGCGGCGATGCGTTCGTCAAACAGCACCGGATAGCTGCCGGTGGGCGGCTTGCGCGCATCCAGCCGCGCCAGCGCGCGTTCGCCTGCGCGGGTGCCGATCTCTTGCGCGTCGCGCAGGTCGGCCTGAAAGATGCGGCTGTCGCCGTCGTAATCCCGCTCCATCCCCGTGCCGCTGCCCGCAATGGCGACGCAGGACAGCCCGCGTTCACTGCGGGCATAGCCGCCCTCAAAGCCGTTGGTCGCGGCGAGGTAGATTTCCTGCGCGCCATAGCCTGCGCCTGCCGATTGCACCTGACTCACGCCCTTGATGGCGAGTGCAGCAGCTTCGGCGCGGGCGGCGTCATCTTGCAGGGTTTCGGGGGATGGCTCGGGCGTTGCGTCATAAAGCTCCAGCCCTTCCGCATCGCGGCGGGCGGAGAGTTGATCGGGGTCGGCCAGCCCGGAATAGGGGTCTTCGGGTGCTTCGCGTGCCATGGCGACAGCACGTTCGGCCATTTCCTCAATCGTGCGCGATGACGTGTCAGAGGCCGAAACATTGGCCGAGCGCTGCCCGACAAAGACCCGCAACCCGATGTCGGTCCCTTCCGAGCGTTCAGCCTGTTCCAGCGTACCGCCGCGCACTTCGATTGAGACGGAGCTTGCCGTGATCGCCATGGCATCGGCCGCATCCGCACCGGCCTTTGTGGCCGCCTGAAGGAGGGACTTGGTCAATGCATCAAGGGCGTCTGGCATGGTCTGGCTCCTTTTGGGGTTGGAAAAGGGGTAATCCCCCGCCCCGAGAGGGGCAAGGGCCGCGCTGTATTTTCCCACGCGGAAAGGGCGCGGGCCAAGGTCGCGCCGGTTGTTATTTGATCTGCTGACCGTTGGCGAGGATGCCGCCCTCTTCGGTGAACTCGATTCTGGAGGTCAGGGAGTCTTCGCCTTCGCCCGGGACGGTAAAGAGCCCCATCATCATCCGCGCGCCCAGTGCCTGCTCCTGCGGGATTAGCCCCATGGTCACCAATTTGTCGAGCAAGGCCACGCCGCCGACCAACGACAGGTCCAGCGCGCCGACGGGCTTTGGCATGCCGGGCACGGTTTGCATGTCGTCGTTGTCAAAGGTGATCGCCCCCGTGGCATCGAACTCGGCTCCTGCTACGTCAATCGTGACTTCGTTTACGTTCAATTCGTGAATTTCGCCCGGTGCCTCATCGCCCATGGTGGCGGTGACTTCGGGGTCCATCAGTTCAAACAGCAGCTTGGCCTTGCCCGACAGGTCCACGACCAAAGTTGCCGGGTCGCGAGGCAATTGGCCGGTGGGGTCAAAGATGCCCCAGATCATGTCCGACATCTTGAAGCTGTCGAGCGTGACGCCAAAGGCAAAGTCCTGCGGCTCTTCGGACTTCATCACCGGCATTTTCAGGTTAAACGCACTTTCCGCCATGCTGAACTGGATCGGGAAGGGCATGTCGGCGGCGGTGACGCTGACTTCGATGTTCTGTTGGCCACCGTCATAGGAAAGCCCCTCTGGGCCCATGGCAACGCCCAGCTTCGCGCCGGTCGAGCTTGAGGCGAGTTGAAACGCCCCATTTTCCGGGTCAGAGACCTGCATGTCGGTGCGGCCGGCGCCGGCGGTAAAACTGCCGCCAAAGGTCAGACCTTCGCGCATCATCGCAGCCACGTCGGCGCCTGCGTCGATCATCGGCAGCGTGCCGCTGCCGTCAAAGACCACCTGATCCACGCCGCCCTTCACGGCGACACGGGCAGGGTCTTCGGGGGTTTTCATCACCACGTCATATTGCAGACTGTCGATCCGGCCCGATTGGTTGTAGCGGCGCGTCTCGGTCCCGGTCATCTCGGTCCGGCTGCTGACGCCGCTGCCGGTCAGGGTGAATTTGGCCTCTTCTTCGGTATAGCTTTCTTCGCCGACCTTGAGCCCCGCAAGCGTGAGTGAGATGCTGTCGGCGGCATAGTCATACTGCAGGGCCTCCGCGCTGCCGCTGGCACGCATCACCGGGGCGGTCTGGGCGTAGTTCAACACCATCGACACCGGTTCATCCTCGGGTGTTTCGGGCGCGACGTTGATCGTCATCGGCATGACGTTGGGCATGCGGATATTGACCGCGCCGTCACCTTCCGGCTCGAAACGCAGCGTGCCGAGCGACAGGGAAAAATCGCCACCCTCTTCGGCCATGTCCATCTTCAGGGTCACATCGCTGACGGTTAGGTCCGCGCCGTCAAAGGCTTCGCTCGCTTCAACCTGATAGCCCATGCTCTGCATATACTGGCGCCAATCGCCCCAGACTTCGGCAGGGGTTAGGTCGGCCCAGAGGGGCGTCGAGGCCAGCGTGACCGGCAGGGCGAGAAGCAGCGACGCTGTGGGGATGCGAGACATCGGAAAATCCTTTTCGGCAATGAGTTGTGCATAGGGTCTGCCAATCCCCGCGCAGGGTCAAGCGACGCGAGGCTGGACCCGGGTTGATCGGCAGATTACCACAGCCTCCAAGCAATGTACAAAATTAGCGGAAGGATCACCCCATGGACATGACAGGCAAGACGATCATGATTACCGGTGCCAGCCGGGGCATCGGCGCCGCCGCCGCGCGGGTTTTCGCCGAGGCAGGCGCCAATGTCGCCCTGTTGGCGCGCAGTCAGGATGCCATCGCCGAATTGGCCGGAGAGTTGGGCAAACGCGCCATCGCCATCCCCTGCGATGTGACCCGCTATAACGAGATGACCTCTGCGGTTGAGACAACGCGCCGGGCGTTTGGCGGGCTGGATGTGCTGATCAACAATGCAGGCGTGATCGATCCGATCTCGCCCATGGCGGAGGTCGATCCGGCGGATTGGGCCAAGGCGATCAACATTAACGTGACGGGCGTCTTTCACGGCATGCGCGCGGCTCTGCCACTGATGAAGGAAAACGGCAACGGCACGGTGCTGACGATCTCTTCGGGGGCCGCGCACAACCCGGTGGAGGCATGGAGCCACTACTGCGCCTCCAAGGCGGCGGCGAATATGCTGACCCAGTGTTTGCACCACGAAGAGGGCGGCAACGGCATCCGCGCTATTGGTCTGTCGCCGGGCACCGTGGCCACCGAAATGCAGCGCGACATCAAAGACAGCGGCGTGAACCCGGTCAGCCAGCTTGACTGGGACGTGCATATCCCCGCCGATTGGCCCGCGCGCACGCTGCTGTGGATGTGCGGCCCCGAGGCGGATCGTTTCCTCGGCGATGAGATTTCCCTGCGGGACGAAGACATCCGCAAGGCGGTGGGCCTGATATGATCGAGCTTGACCGCGCGGGCGACATCTGGACCGTCACGATCAACCGCCCCGACAAGGCTAATTCCCTGACCCATGCCATGCTGGTCGAACTGGCCGATATCATGGAGGGTGCACAGGCCGCCCGCGCGGTGATCCTGACCGGGCGCGGCAAGGTGTTCAGCGCGGGGGCCGATCTTGACGAAGCCCGCGCGGGGCTGGCGAAATCGGATGTTTGGGAGCGTCTTTCAGGCGCAGTGGCGGCCTTGCCGGGGCTGAGCATTGCCGCGCTCAATGGCACGTTGGCGGGCGGTGCGATGGGCATGGCGCTGGCCTGCGATCTGCGCATCGCGGTGCCGGGGGCGAAATTCTTCTATCCGGTGATGAAGCTCGGGTTTCTTCCGCAGCCCTCGGACCCGGCGCGGATGGCGGCGCTGATTGGCCCTGCGCGGACCAAGCTTTTGCTGATGGGCGGGCAGAAGATCACGGCGGAGGAGGCGCTGACTTTTGGCCTGATCGACCGCCTTGTCGAGGCGGAAGAACTGCAGGATCACGCGCTGGCGCTGGCCGCCGATACGCTGGCTGCGCGGCCCGAAATTGCGCAGGAAATCAAACGGATGTGCAGTCCCGCCTAACGCTTGCGCGTGCCACCCGGCACTTTGGAACGAAAACCGGGCGGGCGTTTCGCCACCCATGCGGCGAATTTGGCCAGCCTCGGGTGGCCACGCAGCGCTTCGGGCGTGTTGTAGTGCCGCGCCAACTCGGTCTCGGTCAGGGCGGCGTGCACCTCGCGGTGGCAGATGTGATGCATCAGCACCGTCGGGCCCCCCTTGCCGCCGCGCAGCTTGGGGATCAGGTGATGCAGGCTCTGTGGCACATCCTGAGGGATGGGGCGGTGGTAGAGCGGGCAATCTGGCAAGTCCTCGCCTTCGGTCACGGTCCTCCCTTTCGCTTGCATTGCAGGGCCACGGCAGGCAAGAGGATGTGTCAAATCCTCCCCAAGGCAAGGACAGGCCAATGGCTTCCCCGTCAGAAAATCAGACCGAAGGGCGCGCCGCGTGACCCGGGCCTTGGTCATCGGGGGCGGCCCCGCAGGGCTGATGGCGGCAGAGGTCATGGCGCAGGCAGGGCTGTCGGTCACGCTTTGTGAGGCGAAGCCCTCGGTCGGGCGCAAGTTCTTGATGGCGGGCAAATCCGGGCTGAACCTGACCAAGTCCGAACCTTTCGCGCCCTTTCTCGCCGCCTATGAAGAGGCGCAGACCGCCTTGCGCCCGATGCTGGAAGCCTTCGATGCCCAAGCGGTGCAAGACTGGGCCGAAGGGCTGGGGCAAGAGGTCTTTACCGGCTCCACCGGGCGGGTTTTCCCCCGTGTGATGAAAGCCTCTCCGCTGCTGCGGGCTTGGCTTGCGCGGCTGGCGGACTGCGGGGTGACGATCAACACCCGCTGGCAGTGGCAGGGCTGGGACGGGGATGCATTCGCTTTCGATACGCCGGGGGGGCGGGAACTGGCCCAGGCCGATGTGACGGTACTGGCCCTCGGCGGTGCAAGTTGGCGGCGGCTTGGCGCGACCGGGGCATGGGCGCCCCTGCTGGCCGAGCGCGGCGTGGCTCTTCGGGATTTCGCCCCGGCCAATGTCGGGCTGCTGGTCGATTGGTCGCCGCATATGACCCGCCATTTCGGCGCGGCGCTCAAGGGTGTGGCATGGCGCGCTGGCCCTTATGCCTCACGCGGGGAGGCGGTAATCTCGGCCCGTGGGCTGGAGGGCGGTGGCATCTACACTGTCTCGCGCGGGCTGCGCGAAGGACAGGCGCTGTCGCTTGATCTGCTGCCGGACTTGCAGGTCCGCGATGTCGCGGCACGTTTGTCAAAGCCGCGCGGCAAGGACAGTCAGGCCAACAATCTGCGCAAGCGGCTGAAGCTGTCCCCCGCCCAGATCGCGCTGCTGCAAGAGATGGCGCGCCCGCTGCCGCAGGAGACCGAGGCGCTGGCCGCCTTGCTGAAAGACCTGCCCATCGCCCACGCCGGGCTGCGCCCGATGGATGAGGCGATTTCGACGGCGGGGGGGATAGCGCTCGACGCGCTGGATGCGGGGCTGATGCTGCGCGAGGTACCGGGCGTCTTTGCCGCCGGGGAAATGCTGGATTGGGAAGCGCCCACGGGCGGCTATCTGATCAACGGTTGTCTGGCGACCGGCCATTGGGCGGGCCGCCATGCTGTGGAATGGGCCCGGCGTTAACCGTTTTCTTTGGCCATCGCGGCGACGAAGGCAGGGCGTTCGCGCAGGGATTTCGCCCAGAGGTTCAGCTTGTCATCCACACGCGGGAATTTCGCGCCGATGGACCAGTTGATGCAATGCACCGCCAGCAGGTCGGGGACGGTGATCTGATCGCCCATCAGAAACGGCCCCTCTAGGCGGTCGGACAGCGTTGAGGCTGCGCGTTGGAATTCAGCCTTAAGGCTGTCTTTGATCGCAGGCACGCGGGCCTCTTCTGGGAAGATGAAACTGTGTTTGGCCGCGGCCCAGAGGATCGCGTCGAACTCGTCGATCAACCAAAAGGTCATCGCGTCTTGCCGGGCGCGGGCGGGCGTTCCAGCGGGGGCCGTCAGCGCGCCGTGCTTGTCAGCCAGATAGGCCATGATCGCGAGGGAGTCCGTCAGCACCTCATCGCCGTCCACAAGCGCGGGGATCTTGCCCGAAGGGTTGTATTTGCGCGCCTCTTCCGAGCGGGGCGCGGCGGGGTTCAGCGTGTAGGGTTGGCCCAATTCTTCGAGCATCCACATAACGCGAAACGCGCGCGATTTGGTGCCGCCGATGACTTTATACATTGAATTTCCTCTCCCAAAATCAACGTTGTGCGCCCAGCATCGCCAGACGGATAAAGGCCCGCTCGACCAAAGCCAGCGCCGGGGCGTGCTGCCCGGCAGAGCGCAGCTTGAGGTCGGTCTCGGTCAGCACCGCAAGCGCGGTTTCCAGCTTCACCGCGCCCCAGTTGCGCGCCTGCCGCATCGCGCGGTCGCGGTCGCGGACGCCATAGATCGGCGCGCCGGGGTTGGCGGCGATGCGGTAGAGGGTGCGGAAATGCCGGGTCGCCATGATGGTCAGCGTTACCGGGTTCACGCCTTGGCCTTGCAGCTTGCTCATCACCGGGCCGATTTCGGCGGCGCGGGTCTCGGCCACCACATGCAGGATGTCGTCGACCTCGGCCTCGGTCGAGGTGGGGGCGCAGGCGGCGATGTCTTCCAGCCCGATGGGGCTGCTGTCACCCAGTTTGTAGAGCGTGATCTTCTCTAGCGTTTGGCGAAAATCACCCGGATCAAGCGTGCGGGCCAGATCGCTGAGTGCGGCCATCGCATCGGCCTCAGGCGTGAGGCCCGCATCCTTTAGCATCTGCTCGATCTCGGCCCGGTCGGGCGGGTTGTCGTAGATCGGGGTGGCGTAGGCGTTTGGGTGTGCCTCAAAGGCTTTGAGCACCTTGGAGGTCTTCTTCAGATCGCCCGCCGTGACGATGATCTGCGCGTCGCCGGGCTGCCAGTCTTTCAGCGCGTCGAGCAGGATTTTGGCAATGTTGTCGTTCGCCTCTTCCACCAGCGCGGCGCGTGGTCCGGGGAAAAAGCCCACTGCTTTGATTGCATCGAGCAGCATCGCCGGATCGCGGCGCAATTCACCTGCTGGCATCCGGCTGAGGCGCATTTCCTCTTCGGCATTGGGGCCGAGCAGGTTTTTCAGGAATTCCTGCCGTTTCAAGGCCACGCGCATGGCATCGCTGCCGTAGATCAAAAGCCCTGTCCGCGCGGGATCAGGCCGCGCGAAATAGGGCTTGGCGTCGCGCGGGGTGAGCTTCATTGCGGCAGGTCAGCTGCGTAAAGACGGCTCACGACGAGGTCAGCCAGAATCACCATCAGGCGCTCCTGCGCGTCCAACTCGGCGGCGCGGGTGGCGACGGTGGTGCCGGTGGCGGAATAGCCGGTGAAGCTTTCGACCCTGCCCGAGGTCACGATCTGTCCGCTGTCGAGATCGCGCAGCGCGTAGGCGGTGGTGCCAAGCAGGTTATAGCGCCGGGTGTTGCCTTCGCTGTCGATGGCCAGCCCGTCTTCGGTTGTGGTGGTGGTCAGCGCCAGCCCCCAGCGGGGGGTGGCGGCACGGCCCAAGCGGGTTTCCACCTCGCGCACCAGAAAATAGCCAAAGCGGTCTTCGGGCGCATCGACCAGCACGCGGTTTTGCAGGGCCGTGCCCGCGCCGCCGGGGCCATAGACCGGCGTGAACCCGCAGGCGGCGAGCGCCAGCAGGGGCAGGGCCAGCAGGAAGCGGCGGCGCATATGGGCGGGCTTAGGCAACGACATTCACAATCCGTCCGGGCACGACGATGACCTTTTTCGGTGTGGCCCCGTCCAGCGTTCGAATGACAGCTTCATGCGCCAGCGCGATTTTTTCAACCTCTTCCTTGGTCATGTCGGCGGGCACCTGAATTTCCGCCCGACGTTTGCCGTTGATCTGGATCGGCAGGGTCACGGTGTCATCGACCAGCATCTTCTCGTCGGCCTTGGGCCATGGGGCCTTGGTGATCAGCCCTTCGCCGCCTTGATGCGCCCAGATGTCTTCCGACAGGTGCGGGGTCATCGGCGACATGAGCTGCGCCAGCGTCATGATCGCTTCGCGCTGCGCGGCATAGCCCGCCTTGGATTTCTGCAAAGTGGCCGTGAAGGCGTAAAGCTTGGCGATCGCCGCGTTGAAGCCGAAGGATTCCACGCCCATTGTCACGTCATGGATCGTCTTGTGCATGGCGCGCAGCAGATCATCATCGCCGGTGCCGGGTGCTTCGCGGTCCATTTCGCTCACGCGGTCGCAGATGTTCCACACGCGCGACAGGTGTTTGTAAGACGCCTCGGCACCGCTGGCGGTCCATTCCACATCGCGCTCGGGGGGCGAATCGCTGAGCACGAACCAACGCGCGGTGTCGGCGCCGTAGTTCGAGATGATTTGCAGCGGGTCGACCACGTTTTTCTTGGACTTCGACATCTTGGCGGAGGGGATGATCTCAACCTCGGTGCCGTCGCTGAGTTTGCCCTCGGTCACCTCTTCGGGGAGGTGATAGACTGGGCGGCCATTACCGTCGCGGGTCTGGTAGATCTCATGCGTGACCATGCCTTGGGTGAAGAGCGCGTCGAAAGGCTCGGCGGCGCTTTCGGGCAGGAGGCCGGTGATCTGCATGGCACGGGCAAAGAAGCGGGCATAAAGCAGGTGCAGAATCGCGTGCTCGATGCCGCCGATATATTGATCGACGTTCATCCAATAGGCGGCTTCTTCGAGGTCCGTGGGCGTGTCGGCACGGGGTGCGGTGAAGCGGGCGTAGTACCACGAGCTATCCACGAAAGTGTCCATCGTGTCGGTCTCGCGCAGGGCGTCCTTGCCACAGGCAGGGCAGGCGCAGTTGCGCCATGTCGGGTGACGGTCGAGCGGGTTGCCGGGGGTGTCAAAGCTGACGTCATAGGGCAGCTCGATCGGCAGGTTCTCTTTCTTTTCGGGCACCACGCCGCAGTCGTCGCAATGGACAACCGGGATCGGGCAGCCCCAGTAGCGCTGGCGGCTCAGCCCCCAGTCGCGCAGGCGGTATTTGGTGACGCCTTGGCCGATGCCGTTTTCTTCACAAAAGGCGATGGCAGCATCGACGGCTTGTTCCCCGGTCTGCCACTGGTCGCCTGCGAAGCCACGGTTGTAGAAGACCTTTTCGGACTTCTGCGGCACATAGGCTTCAGACAGCTTGGGCGAGACATCCTCGGACGGTAGGAAGGTCGAGATGATCGGCAGATCGTACTTCGTTGCAAAGTCGAAATCGCGCTGGTCGTGGCCGGGGCAGCCGAAGATCGCGCCGGTGCCGTAGTCCATTAAGATGAAGTTGGCGATATAGACGGGCAGTTCATGGGCCGTGTCAAAGGGATGGCGCACGCGGATGCCGGTGTCATAGCCCAGCTTCTCGGCGGTCTCGATCGCCTCTTCGGTGGTGCCGCCCTTGCGGCACTCGGCACAGAAGGCGGCGACCGCTTCGTCGTCCCGCTCCAGCGTTTTGGCCAACGGGTGATCGGGCGAGATGCCGACAAAGGATGCGCCCAACAGGGTGTCAGGGCGGGTGGTGTAGACTTCGATGCGGTCAAAGCCTTCGGGCGCTTCGATGGTCGAGAAGGCAAACTGCAGCCCGCGCGATTTGCCGATCCAGTTGGCCTGCATCAGTTTGACCTTGGCAGGCCAGTTGTCGAGGCTGTCGAGCGCCGAGAGCAACTCTTCGGAGTGATCCGAAATCTTAAAGAACCACTGCGTCAACTCGCGCCGCTCCACCGGCGCGCCGGAGCGCCAGCCGCAGCCGTTCTCGACTTGCTCGTTGGCCAGCACGGTCATATCGACCGGATCCCAATTCACCACGGCGTTCTTGCGGTAGACCAGACCCTCTTTGAGGAAGTCCAAAAACAGCGCTTGTTGCTGGCCGTAGTAGCCGGGGTGACAGGTGGCGATCTCGCGCGACCAGTCGATCGACAGACCGAGCGGTTTCATCTGCTTTTTCATCTCGGCGATGTTGTCGTAGGTCCAATCCGCCGGGTGCCCGCCGATGGCCATCGCTGCGTTTTCGGCGGGCATACCAAAGGCATCCCAGCCCATCGGGTGCAGCACGTTATGCCCCGTCGCGATCTTGTAGCGCGCGATCACGTCGCCCATCGTGTAGTTGCGCACATGCCCCATGTGGATGCGGCCCGACGGGTAGGGGAACATCTCAAGCACATAGTATTTCGGCTTGTCGGCGTTGCGGGTGGCCTGAAAGACGCCATCCTTTTCCCAGGCTTGCTGCCAGCGGGCTTCGATCTCGGCGGGGGTATAGCGGGGCATGAGGGGACCTTCGTGACATGAAAAACGCCGGGCTGCTGCTTTCACAAGGCCCGGCGTTGGAAACGTGTTGAGTTAAGCGGGCTTAGAACTTGCTGTCGGACACGCGCATCTCCCGCGCCCGGCTGAGGATTGCATCCTCTACCGCGCGGGTTGTCGCCCGTGCCACCGGCTGGCCGCCCGAGGATTGCAGCGCCACGTTAAGCGAGCGCGCGTCCAGCGCCGGGTCGTCGATCAGCACGGTCGCGCGATACGCACGGCCACCGCCCGGAGGGGTGCCGTAGCCTGTGACGATAACCCCGGTGAAAGGATCGACCGATTGCACCGGCAGGAAGTTCAACACTTCCAGCGAGGCCGACCAGAGGTACTTGTTCACCGAAACGCTGGAATCCGTGTTCTTGCGATTGAAGATCGACCAGATCGTATTGTCTGGATTGGTCTCAATGTTATTGGGATTGTTCGGGTTGGTGTATTGATCCGGCCGTTCCGTGGCTGGGCTGCCAAAGCCCCCACCACAGGCGGCAAGCGCGCTGAGCGCCAGAACGGAGATCGCCATCTTGCAAGCGGTACGAAGGGCCATTGCAGCTTTCCTTTGCCTGTTTGCGCTCCGGTCTATCCAAGCAGACCCTTATCGGCAAGGTCTATGTCATAGGTGCCTGTTCGGGCGCTCTGCCCCTGCGCCAAAGGCAGTAAGGGGCAGGCGGGGCAGGCCCGGGCGGCGAAACTGTGGCATAGCTGCACCAGCGTCAGCGACATTGAGGGCGGGGGGCGCGTGAACCTTGCCAAGTGCGGGGCATTGGGGGCAAACACCCTTCATACCCTTACCGGATTCCCCGGTCTGGGCATATGAATTCAAACCGAGGGAAAACTCATGAAAAAAGTTCTCTTCGCTACAACAGCCCTGGTTGCGACCGCCGGTGTAGCAGCAGCAGACGTAACATTCGGCGGCTACGGCCGTTTTGGTGTCTTGTACAACGACACAGCAGCAGGCGACTCCACAGACGTCACCAGCCGTTTCCGTCTGCAGATCGACGCGACAGCTGAGTCCGACGCTGGCGTTGTCTTCGGTGCCCGTGCACGCATCCAGCAGAACAACTCGGATGAGCAGCAGTCGATCAACGAAGGTCCCGACAACGTTCTCGGTACAGCTGATGACTTCGCAGAAAATGCTGGCCCAGCCGGTACAGGCATCAACGGTGTGCGTTTCTTCGCTCGCACCGGTGGTTTTGAAGTCGGCGTTGGCAACATCTTCGGCGCTCTGGAATCCATGCCGGGTCAGTACCCGATCGACCTCGGCCTGACCGGCCTGGGCTATGACTACACCGCGTTCGACGGCAACGGCGACGCATACTCCTCCGGTGGTAACGGCGCAGCTGGCTCCAACGGCGTTGAAGTCATGTACTCCGCTGGCGATCTGTCGGTTCACGTGTCGGCTTCCGACGTCAACGACCGCGTTGCTGGTTACGTTGCTTACACATGGAGCGGCTGGACCTTCGCAGTTGGTGGTCAAGACTCCGACGACGCAGGCGACACCGAGTTCACAGCAACAGCTGGCGGTTCCTTCGGCATCGCCGACGTGACACTGGCGTTTGCTGACAACGGCACCAACGGTGACCGCGTTGTTCTGGCCGGTCGTTTCGACGTTGGCGCAGCGACAGACGTAGAAGTCTATGTTGCTGACCAAGACGGCGCAGGCAACGACACCGGCTACGGTGTTGACTTCAACCACGACCTGGGCGGCGGTGTCTCCCTGCGTGGTGGTGTTGCTCACCGCTTCAACGGCGACGACCGCGCCGACATGGGTGTTCGCTTCAACTTCTAAGTTGAACGACATACTCTGAATATTGGGGCAGGCCTTTTGGTCTGCCCCTTTTCTTTTGCGCGGGCCTGTTGTTTTCTGCGCGCCTGAAATGGAGGGCCGAAAATGAGTCTGAGCGACATCCAAAACCGCATCACGAAAGCCGAAGCCGATGCAGGCCGCGCGGCGGGGTCGGTCACCTTGATCGCCGTCAGCAAGGTTCAGCCCGACGCGCGTGTGCGTGCGGTCTTGGAAGAGGGGCACCGCTCTTTCGGCGAGAACCGCGTGCAAGAGGCGGCGGGCAAGTGGCCCGGCTTCCGCGAGGATTTCGACGGGATCGATCTGCACATCATCGGCCCCTTGCAAAGCAACAAAGTCCGTCAGGCGATGGAACTGGCCGAGGCGATCCACACGGTCGACCGGCCCAAACTGGCCAAGACCATCGCGCGTCTGGCGCAGGAAATGGGCCGCTGTCCCGATCTGTTCATTCAGGTCAACACCGGCGAAGAAGATCAGAAGGCCGGGGTGATGCCCCGTGAGGCGGATGATTTCATCGCTGAATGCCGTGCGCTGGACCTGCCCATCAAGGGGCTGATGTGCATCCCCCCGGTGGATGAGGCCCCATCGCTGCATTTTGCCCTGCTGGCCAAGATTGCCGCGCGCAACGATCTAAGCGGCCTGTCGATGGGCATGAGCGGTGACTTCGAGCAAGCCATTGCGCTTGGTGCCACACATGTGCGCGTCGGCTCTGCCATCTTTGGCGAGCGGGTTAGCGAATAATTAGCCGCGTCGCCGGGCCGACACGGGCCGCGATCTCATGAAGATCGTCCCGCGCAAAGGCGATGCAGCCCTCGGTCGGGTAGCCGGGCCGCCGCCACTGATGAATAAAAATCGCGGAGCCGCGCCCGGCCTCGGCCTCTGGCCAGTTCCAATCGGTCAGGATCACCAGATCATAGAGCGGATCAGCGCGGCGTAGCGCCTCGTGGCTATGGGGGTAGGGGGCATGGACGCGGTGGTTGTAGTCAGGCTGGCCGCTGGCGTCCGACCACAGATCACCGGGCCCGATCGGCTGCGCCCAAGCGCTTGGGGCCGGGATGCGGTCAGGCCGATAGAGCATGCCGACCAAACGATGCACCCCGCGCGGCGTGGCACCATCGCCTTCGCGCTTATTATGGGTCAGGCCGCCCTTGCCGATGCTACAGGCATAGCGCCGCCCCTGAAATCGCAGCCCCGTCGGGGTCAAAACCATATCGTTCGGGGTCACAGCAGATGCCCCGACTTCGCGGCTTTGGTGGCCAGATAGGCGCTGTTATGGCGGTTCTCGCCCACGGCCAGTGGCACACGTTCGGTCACCGCAATGCCGCTTTGCTCCATCATGCCGACCTTGCGGGGGTTGTTGGTCAGCAGACGCACGGCGGAAAAACCCATCGACCGCAGGATGTCGGCCCCGAGGCGGAAGTCGCGCTCATCATCCTCAAACCCCAGCCGGTGATTGGCCTCAACAGTGTCGAAACCCTGATCCTGCAAGGAATATGCGCGCATTTTGTTGGCAAGGCCGATGCCGCGCCCCTCTTGGTTGAGGTAAAGCAGCACGCCATTGCCCTCACCGCCCATCTGCGCCAATGCCGCCCGAAGCTGCGGGCCGCAGTCGCATTTCAGGCTGCCCATCAGATCGCCGGTAAAACAGGCCGAATGCAGCCGGCAGAGGACGGGCGTGTTGCGGGCAGGACGGCCAATCTCAATAGCGTAGTGTTCTTCGCCGCCGTCCTCGGGGCGGAAAATATGCAGACAGCCGGCCTCGGACACCTCCATCGGCAGGCGGGCGTTGACCACCGGGTGCAGGGCGCTGCGGCGGGCGAGGATGGGGGCAGCGGCGGTGAGATCAATAAGGGTCAGACCGTGCTGCCGCGCGAAGTCAGCGCCCTGCGGGAGGTCCAGCACCAGAGCGGCGGGCAGCATCCGCGCGGCCTTTACCAGATCAAGCGCGGCGCTATGAGCGGCGGTATCGCCACCCCTCGCGGTCTGCAGTGGCCCTTTCATAGGCGCGCGCAGATCATCCGCCGGATCAGCGATGCTTTGCACCCAAGCGGGCGTTGCACCGGGAGGCAGCAGTACGCGGGCGAGATTGCCGTCATAGGCGCGGGCCTTTAACGTCTCCGCCCGCCGCGCCGTGATCGCCAACACCGGCGCGCCGCCCAAGGCCAACACATCCGCAAGGCGCTGCGCGGTGAGCGTTTCAGCCGCCAGTACGAGAGAGGCCTGTGCACCCTCGGCCAAAACCACGGGCACGCCCATGCGTAGATCGGCCCGCGCACGCGCCAGTTGTTCGGTGATGTCCGGGGCGAAACTCATGGTTTGTTGCAACTCCGCAAAGGCTTCAGCGTTTATCTAAGTTATTTCCCAAGGAATTGAAACATTTCACGCTTTGTTGACACGAGGCTGTGAGACAGAGGTCACATCCCTTGTCGGACCCCATGTCGAAGCGCATGTATAAGACAACAGACGGAGAGATAGATGGCCCAGCTTAAGAAAATCCTGCTCGTTGATGATGACGATGATCTGCGCGAAGCGCTGAGCGAACAGCTTATCATGACCGAGGATTTCGACGTGTTCGAGGCCGCCAACGGCACCGAGGCGATGACCAAGGCGAAAGAGGCGCTCTATGATCTCATCATCCTCGACGTGGGCCTGCCCGATACCGATGGCCGCGAGCTCTGCCGTTTGATGCGCAAACAGGGGGTGAAAAGCCCGATCCTGATGCTGACTGGCCATGACACGGATGCCGATACCATCCTCGGCCTTGATGCCGGGGCGAATGACTATGTCACCAAACCGTTCAAATTCCCCGTCCTTCTGGCCCGTATCCGCGCGCAGTTGCGCCAGCATGAACAGTCCGAAGATGCGGTGTTCCAGCTTGGGCCGTATACGTTCAAACCCGCGATGAAAGTGCTGACGACGGAAGACGACCGCAAGGTACGGCTGACCGAAAAAGAAACCAATATCCTCAAATTCCTCTACCGCTCCAACGATGGTGTGGTGCCGCGCGATGTGTTGCTGCATGAGGTTTGGGGCTACAACGCGGGCGTCACGACCCACACGCTTGAAACCCATATTTACCGCCTGCGGCAGAAGATCGAGCCTGACCCCTCGAATGCCCGTTTGTTGGTAACGGAATCCGGTGGTTATCGCCTGATGGCATAAAAACCGGGAACCATTTCCAACCTCGCTTGGTTGGAAACCCTGAGAGGCGGGGTTTTCATGACCCGCCACTCGGTTTGAAGCCCGACTTTTGTACCCGGGTAAAGGTACATACCTCCCTGTTGGACTGGCCGGGCCATAGTGCCCGGCCTTTTTTTGTCTGCTTGAGCTTTCCGGATTTCGCCATGGCACCCCCGCGCCACCCGCGTTATTGTGCCGGCCTACCCCCAGACCGGAGCCTCCCCCCATGTCCTTTTCCCTCGCCACTTGGAATATCAACTCTGTCCGTCTGCGCGAGCCTTTGGTGCTGAAGCTGTTGGCCGAACACGGGCCGGATGTGCTCTGCCTTCAAGAATGCAAAAGCCCGGTCGACAAGATCCCGGTCGAGGCGTTCAAGGCGGCGGGATACACCCATATGGTTGCGCGTGGGCAGAAGGGCTACAACGGTGTGGCGATCCTGTCGAAAATGCCTTTGGTGGATGCGGGCGATCAGGATTTCGCCATGTTGGGCCACGCCCGCCACGTCGCGGCAAAGCTGGAAAACGGCACCACGATCCACAATTTCTACGTCCCCGCAGGTGGCGATAAGCCCAACCGCGAGATCAATGAGAAATTTGGCCAGAAGCTCGATTACCTCTCGGAAATGCGCGACTGGTTTCATAGCGAAAAGCCTGAAAAGTCGATCCTTGTTGGCGATCTGAACATCGCCCCGCGTGAGGATGATGTCTGGGACCACAAAAAGCTGTTGAAGATCGTCAGCCACACGCCTGTCGAGGTCGAAGCGCTTGGCGCAGTGCAGGATGCGGGCAATTGGGTCGATATCACCCGGCAGGATGTGCCCGAGGGCAATCTCTATAGCTGGTGGTCCTACCGCGCTGCCGATTGGGATGCCGCCGACAAGGGCCGCAGGCTCGATCATATCTGGGCCACATCGGATATCGCGCAGGCCGGGCACTCCAGCCATATCGTCCGCGATGCGCGCGGTTGGGAGAAACCCAGCGACCACGCACCGGTTTTTGCCAGTTTTGACCTTTGAATCGCGTTCCCGCACGTCCATATAAGGCCAAACGCGATTAGCGAGGATAACAGCATGACCGACCTGAACCTTTCCACCGCCGCCCCTGCGGATGCCGATCTGATCAAGGACACGACCGAGGCGACCTTCATGGCTGACGTGGTCGATGCCTCGCAAACGGTGCCGGTCATCGTTGATTTCTGGGCGCCGTGGTGCGGCCCCTGCAAGACGCTTGGCCCGATGTTGGAGGACGCCGTGCGCGCGGCCAAGGGCGCGGTGAAGATGGTGAAGGTCAATGTCGATGAGGCCCAGAACATCGCGGGCCAATTGCAGATTCAGTCGATCCCCACGGTCTATGCCTTTTTCAAAGGCCAGCCGGTCGACGGTTTCCAAGGCGCGCTGCCGCAGTCCGAGATCAAGGCCTTCGTCGATCGCGTGGTAAAGGCGGGGGGCGGCGAAGCCCCCGGTGATACGCTGGCCGATGCCGTCGCCGCAGCCGAAGAGATGCTGGCCGAGGGTGCCGCCACGGATGCGGCGCAGACCTTTGCCGCAATTTTGGAAGAAGACCCGATGAACGCGCCCGCCTATGGCGGCATGGTCCGGTCCCATATCGCCATGGGCGCATTGGATCAGGCCGAAGCCCTGCTCAACGGTGCGCCGATCGAGATCTCTAAGGCCCCCGAGCTTGAAGCCGCTCATGCTCAGCTGCAGCTGGCGCATCAGGCCGCCGATGCCGGCCCCGTGGCCGAGTTGACCGAGAAGGTAGAGGCGAACCCCGACGATCATCAGGCGCGGTTCGATCTGGCCCAAGCGCTTTACGCGCATGACGATGCCGAGGCCGCTGTCGATCACCTGCTTGAGCTTTTCCGCCGCGACAGAGAGTGGAACGAGGGCGCCGCCAAGACGCAGCTTTTCACTATTTTTGAAGCACTTAAGCCCAATGATCCGGTGGTGCTAAACGGGCGTCGCAAACTGTCGTCAATGATATTTGCCTGAGGAGACGGGCGCGCTAAGTCCCTTGTCATGATCAAGCCAGCAGAACTGCCCAAGACTATTGCGATCTTTCCGTTGGCAGGGGCGCTGCTGCTGCCCCGCTCGCGCCTGCCGCTGCATATCTTCGAGCCGCGTTATCTTCAGATGATCGAAGATGCGCTCAAGACTGACACGCGGTTGATTGGCATGGTCCAGCCCAACGAGATGCCCGGCCGCGACGGCAATGGGCTGCACCAGATCGGCTGCGCGGGCCGCATCACCCAGTTTTCCGAGACCGAGGATGGCCGCTATATGGTGACCTTGGGCGGCGTCTCGCGCTTTCGCGTGGTGGAAGAGATCGAAGGCTTTTCCCCCTATCGCCGCTGCGATGTGAACTGGGCGGGCTTTGACCGTGACTTGGGCGAGGATGAGGTCGACGACAGTTTCGACCGGGCGCGGTTTCTTGATCTCTTGGGGCGGTATTTCGATACCCGCGGCCTTTCGGCTGATTGGGACACGTTGAAAGATGCCGAGGATGAGCTGCTGATAAACTCCCTGTCGATGATGTTGGAGTTTGAGGCCGAGGATAAACAGGCGCTGCTAGAGGCGCCGTCGCTGGAGACCCGGCGTGAGACATTGGTGACATTGATCGAATTCGCGATGCGCGGCGGTCAGGAAGAGGGCTTGATGCAATGACGGATGCCACCGTTCAATTCGACCGCCGGATGTTGGAGGCATTGATCTGCCCACGCACCCAGACCACGCTGACCTATGACGCGGAAAAGCAAGAACTGGTGTCGAAAGCTGCCGGGCTGGCCTATCCGATCCGCAATGGCATTCCGGTGATGCTGCCGGACGAAGCGCGGACGCTGTAACTGGCCCCCGCTACAGGGGCTTTCCACGCATCAATCTGGGCAGCTCACCCGTCAGCCCCGCCGCTTCGCGGATGAAGGTCCGGCGCAGGCCGGGAAGGGCGTTGATGGCGGCCATGCCCATGTCGCGGGCCAGACGCAAAAGCGCATTATCGTTTGAAAACAGACGGTTAAAACTGTCGGTCGCCAGTGCAAGGCTGGCATTGTCGAACCGCCGCCATTCCTGATAGCGCGCTAGTACCGCGTCATTGCCGGGATCTTCGCCACGGCGAACCGCATCGGCGATCACCTCGGCCAAGGCCGCCACATCGCGCAGGCCCGCGTTCAGGCCCTGACCCGCGATGGGGTGCACGCCATGGGCCGCGTCGCCCAGAAGCGCCACGCGCGTCGCGGTCATGGAATGCGCCAGCGACAAGCCCAGCGGATAGCTGTAGCGCGGGCCGGTCAGAGAAATCTCTCCCAGAAAGCTGCCAAAGCGGGGGCGCAGCACGTCGAGGTATTGCGCCTCGGGCAGGGCATTGGTGGCGGCGGCATTGGCGCTGGCTTCGCTCCAGACGATCAGCGAGCGGTTGCCGGTCAGCGGCAAGATCGCCAGCGGGCCGGGGGGCATAAAGAACTGATGCGCGATGCCGCTATGCGGTTTTTCGTGATCGACCACGCAGACCAGCGCCGTCTGACCATAGGACCATGCGATGCGCTTGATGCCCGCGCGTTCAGCCGTGCCGCTGCCGCGCCCATCGGCCCCCACGGCCAGCCGCGCGCGCAGGGTCTTGCCGCCCTCCAATGTCAGGGTGATGCCGGTCGGCTCGACCGTCTGATCGGTAACGCGGGTGTCGTTCAACATGGTGATCGCCGGATCGGCAGCAACGGCCTTCAGCAAAGCGCGGCGCAGGTGGCGGTCTTCGACCATATGGCCCATCGGGCCTTCTTCGATCTCGGCATGATTGAAATGCATGAACATCGGTGACGGACCAGTTCCTGCGCGCCCATCGGTCACCTTGATCTCCAGCATCGGCTGGGCGTCATCCGCAATCTCGGGCCAGATGCCGATGCCTTCCATGAGCCTCACAGAGGTCAGCGCCAGCGCATAGGCGCGGCCATCGAAGTCGGCGTTCTCAAAGGTCTGCGCGGGCAGGGCGTCAACCACCGCCACGCGCAATCCAGCGCGGCTGAGGGCCAGAGCAAGGGCAGGGCCGTTCAGCCCGCCGCCGATGATCGCGATATCGTGGTCAAAATCCATGGCCCTAGATATGACCTGCGCGCGGGGATTGTCCATGCGCCGAACGGTCGCTAGGTTCGCCCAGAACATCGGCAAGGGGTACGACATGCGCGAATGGTTGGAAATGACGGCAGCGGATCTGGGCCGCGGAATTGCGGCGGGCGATATCAACCCTGTGGCGCTTTGCGATACCTTTCTTGATGCCATCGACGCGCATCCGATGCGCGACCGTATCTATGCCCGCGTCACCCCTGACCGCGCCCGCGCCGAAGCGGCGGCCGCGGCAGAGCGCGCCCGCGACGGCCAGCGTCTGTCGCCGCTTGATGGTGTGCCAATCTCTTGGAAAGACCTTTTTGACACCGCCGGAACGGCCACAGAAGCAGGCACCAAACTGCTCGAAGGCCGGGTGCCAGAGCGCGATGCCGAAGTGCTCGCCAGTGCGACCGCCATGGGGCTGGTCTGTCTCGGCAAAACACATATGAGTGAATTGGCTTTCTCGGGCCTTGGTCATAATCCCAGCACCGCGACACCGCCCTGCGTAAACGAGCCTGACAGCGTGTCGGGCGGGTCGTCCTCGGGGGCTGCGGCCTCGGTCGCCTTTGGACTGGCTGCGGCGGCGATTGGGTCTGATACCGGCGGGTCAGTACGTATTCCGGCGGCGTGGAATGATCTGGTGGGGCTTAAAACCACGGCAGGCCGGGTCTCCCTCGCCGGGACGGTGCCGCTGGCGGCAAAGTTCGACACGGTTGGCCCGCTTTGCCGCTCTGTCGAGGATGCGGCGCTGCTGCTGAGCGTTTTGGAGGGGGCCAAACCCGCCGATTTGCAAGAGAGTGAGTTGGAAGGCTGCCGCTTTGCGGTGCTGACCAATGTCGTGATGGAAGAGCTTTCCGAAGAGCCAAAGGCGGCTTTCAACGCGGCAGTGGAGCGGTTGCGAGAGGCAGGTGCCACGGTCGATGAAATCGTGGTGCCAGAGGTCGAAGAGGCGATGCCGCTAAGTTCTTGTCTCTACACCACCGAAGCCTACGGATTGTGGCGCGATGTGATTGAGGCCGACCCTCAAGCGATGTTCACTGAAATCCTTGAGCGTTTCCGGTTGGGTAAGGGGTTCTCTGGCCCCGACTATGTAGCCGCCTGGGCCAAGCTTGATCTGGCGCGGGCGGGCTATGACCGGGCCGTGGCGGGCTATGACGCGGTGCTGGTGCCGACCGCGCCGATGCTGCCGCCGAACATTGAGCGGCTGAACAGCGATCACGACTACTACCTCGCGCAGAATCTCCTGTCGCTGCGCAACACGCGAGTCGCGAATCTCATGGGGCTCTGCGCGCTTACGTTGCCAACCGGAACGCCGTCCTGCGGCATCTCTTTGATGGCGGCTCCCAATGCCGAAGAGCAGCTTTTGCGCCTTGGTGCAGCGGCTGAAGCGGCCCTGCGCGAGGCATAACAGCGCACGACCGAAAAGCCACAAGGGCGGCAAATCTCCCGGTTTTTCTGGACGGGAGAGACGCCCTTGGGTACCTTGGGGCAAACGGGGCGCAAATGATCCCGATCCGAGGCAGATTTGATGATGTATTCCGAGCGGTTTTCGAACCTTCCGGCCCACGTGTGGCCGCGCCTGCGTGCCTTGCTTGATGGGCATGAGGGCGGTGGCACGCCTATCCATATGACCATTGGCGAGCCGAAGCATGTGTTTCCCAGCTGGGTCACGGATGAGATCACGAAGCACGCCGAAGGCTTTAACAAATACCCGCCGAACGACGGCTCGCCCGAATTGCGCGGCGCCATCGCCGCATGGATCGCGCGACGTTACGGTGTCGAGATGGACCCCGACACTGAGGTGATGGCACTTAACGGCACCCGCGAGGGGCTTTATAACGCCGTCATCGCGCTCTGCCCGCCGACGAAGAATGGGGAGAAATCGGCCATCCTGATGCCGAACCCGTTCTACCAAGTTTATATGATCGGTGCGATTTCCGGTGAGGCAGAGCCCATTATGGTGCCCGCCACGGCGGAGACGGGCCATCTGCCCGATTTCGCCAGCCTGCCCGAAGATGTGCTGCGCCGCACCACGGCGGCCTATCTCTGTTCGCCTGCCAACCCGCAGGGTGTCGTGGCCACGCGAGACTATTGGGCCGATCTGATCGCACTGGCCGAAAAGTACGACTTCCTGATCTTCGCCGATGAATGCTATTCCGAGATCTACCGCGACACGCCCCCCACCGGCGCGTTGGAGGTGGTCAAAGAACTCGGCACCGATCGCAACCGCGTGGTGATCTTTCACTCGCTGTCCAAACGCTCCAACCTGCCCGGGCTGCGTTCGGGCTTTGCCGCGAGCGGGGCAGAGACGATGCGCGAGATCAAACAGTTGCGCAATTACGCCGGCGCACCCCTGCCGTTGCCGTTGCAACAGGCCGCCGCCGCCGTTTGGTCGGATGAAGCGCATGTGGAAGAGAACCGCGCGCTCTACCAAGAGAAATACGCCATTGCCGACCGTATCTTTGGCAATGTGCCGGGCTATGCGAGCCCCGAGGCGGGGTTCTTTCTGTGGCTCCCGGTTGAGGATGACGAGGCCGCAGCGCTGAAACTGTGGCGCGAGACAGGCGTGCGGGTGCTGCCCGGCAGCTATCTGGCGCAGAACGTAGACGGGGGTAATCCCGGTCAGAATTACATTCGGGTCGCCTTGGTGGCCCCAAAAGACGAAACGACGCGCGGCTTGGAAGCCATCCGCGACTGTCTGTATTCGACATAAGCGAGGGACGACATGGCATATCAGACACGGGGACGCGATCCATTGCTAGACAGCAACATGGCCGAGGCAATTGAAAAGCGCGGTCGTGAACTGCTGGGGCTGGCGCTGATCATGCTGGGCATTATGGCCGCCATGATGATCGGCAGCTACACGCCCGACGATCCCAACTGGATGGTCTCGACGGATGCGCCGGTGCAAAACTGGATGGGCCGGATCGGTGCCTCCATCGCCGCACCGTTGTTCATGATCGTTGGCTGGGGCGCTTGGGGCATTGCCATTGTTCTGCTGTTCTGGGGCGGGCGTTTCGCGCTGCATCAGGGCGATGACCGCGCCCTCGGGCGTCTGATCTTTGCCCCCATCGCCGTGGCGCTTGGGGCCATCTATGCCGCCACGCTGGCCCCCGGTCAGGAATGGCTGCTCACCCATAGCTTCGGTCTGGGCGGGCTTTTTGGCGATACCGTCATGGGCGCGCTGCTGACGATCTTGCCCATTGGCTCGACCCTGACGGTCAAGCTGATGTCGCTTTTGATGGGCGTGGCAATCGTGGCCTTGGGTGCCTTTGTACTGGGCTTTACCAAGGCTGAGTTGATGCGCATCGCGCGGTTCCTGCTGGTCGGTCTGATTATGGCCTATGCCGGGTTGATGACCTTGTTGGGCCGGGGGGCCAGCGGTGCCGTCGTTGCCGCGCAGAACCTGTCGGCTCGTCAGGCCGAACGCCGGGAGCGCCGCCGTCAGGAGGCTGAGGAAGCCGAGATTTGGGCTGCACAGGATGCTGGTCAGGATTATTACGCGCAGCAAGCCCCTATGCCTGAGCAGGAAGCAGAGCCGCGCAGCCTGTTTGGGCGCATGCCCGGTCTTATCAAACGCCCCGAGGCGGACGATATGCCCGAGCCGGAACTGATCGAGACCTACAGCGACGCCATCGTGGATGAGACACCGGGCGAGGAGCGCATCAAAAGCAAGATCGCTGATGTCATCAAGAACCGCGTCCGCAATGCCAATGCGATCCACACGCCGACAACTGCGCCGCTGACCAAGGGGCGGGGCCGCGGGCCGGACCCGCTGTTGCTGAACACCAGCCAGCCCGCCACCCTGCGCGCCGAGCCGCCGTTGACCGCAGGCGCGGCCACCCTGCGCCCCGAGCCGCTGCTGCGCAAACCGCAGGTTCAGCCCGAGCCGGCACCGGCACCGATGCACGAAGAGCGGGTGATGCAAGAGCCGATGGTTCAGGGCTACGAGGATACAGTGGCCTCTGAAACCCTGCCTTTGCAGCAAGCGCCTGCGCCGGAGGCGATGAAAATCCCCGTGGCCGAGCCGCGCAAAGTGGTGCAGCAGCCGGTCCGCAAGGCCGTCCAACCCTCGAAACAGGCGCAGGTCGAAGCCCAGCCCACCTTGACCTTTGACGACACGCACCCCGGTTTCGAACTGCCGCCGCTAAGCCTTTTGGAAAGCCCCGAGAGCGTGCAGCGCCTGCACCTGAGCGACGAGGCGCTGGAAGAAAACGCGCGGATGCTGGAAACCGTGCTCGATGATTACGGCGTCAAGGGCGAGATCGTCGCCGTGCGCCCCGGTCCCGTGGTCACCATGTATGAGCTTGAGCCTGCGCCGGGTCTTAAGGCGAGCCGTGTGATCGGTCTGGCAGATGATATCGCGCGCTCCATGGCCGCGCTGTCGGCGCGTGTCTCCACCGTGCCGGGCCGCAGCGTGATCGGTATCGAACTGCCCAATGAGAACCGCGAAAAGGTGATCCTGCGCGAAATCCTGTCGAGCCGTGATTTTGGCGATGGCAACCAGCGCCTGCCGCTGGCGCTTGGCAAGGACATCGGCGGCGATCCGGTTGTCGCCAACCTTGCGAAAATGCCTCACCTGCTGATCGCGGGGACCACCGGTTCGGGTAAATCCGTGGCGATCAACACGATGATCCTGTCGCTGCTGTACAAGCTGACGCCGCAGGAATGCCGGATGATCATGATCGACCCCAAGATGCTGGAACTGTCGGTCTATGACGGCATCCCTCACCTGCTGTCCCCCGTTGTGACCGACCCGAAAAAGGCTGTGGTCGCGCTGAAATGGACCGTGGGCGAGATGGAAGAGCGTTATCGCAAGATGTCCAAGATGGGCGTGCGCAACATCGAAGGCTACAACGGCCGTGTCCGCGAAGCGCTGGCCAAGGGCGAGATGTTCTCTCGTACCGTGCAAACTGGCTTTGACGAAGATACCGGCGAGCCGATCTTTGAGACCGAGGAAAACACCCCCGAGGCACTGCCCTATATCGTTGTCATCGTCGACGAGATGGCCGACCTGATGATGGTCGCGGGCAAGGAAATCGAAGCCTGCATCCAGCGTCTGGCGCAGATGGCGCGGGCATCGGGTATCCACCTGATCATGGCGACGCAGCGTCCGTCCGTGGACGTTATCACCGGCACGATCAAGGCGAACTTCCCGACGCGGATTTCCTTCCAAGTGACCTCGAAAATCGACAGCCGCACAATTTTGGGTGAAATGGGTGCCGAGCAGCTGCTGGGCATGGGCGACATGCTTTATATGGCGGGCGGGGCCAAGATCACCCGCTGCCACGGCCCCTTCGTCAGCGACGAAGAGGTCGAAGAGATCGTCAACCACCTCAAGCAGTTCGGTGAGCCGGACTATGTCGGTGGCGTGGTCGAAGGCCCGTCTGAGGACAAGGAAAGCAACATCGACGCGGTGCTGGGCCTTGGCGGTAATACCGATGGCGAAGACGCGCTTTATGACACCGCTGTTCAGGTGGTCATCAAAGACCGCAAATGCTCGACCTCTTACATCCAGCGCAAACTGGCGATCGGCTATAACAAAGCCGCGCGTCTGGTCGAGCAGATGGAGGAAGAGGGGCTCGTGTCTCCGGCCAACCATGTCGGCAAGCGCGAGATTCTGGTGCCGGAACAGGCATAAACGACGCGCCCCCTCCCCTCTCGGGGGGGGGGCGGTCATGAAAACACCGCCGGGCCTCCCTCCCGGCGGTGTTTTTTTATGGGGCAGAGGCCGCGATAGCGAAAAACCGCCCCCTGATATCGAATATCACGCCCACCCGCCCTATGTCAGAACGTGAGGCAACACAGGACGAACAACATGCGTAAACTTACTTCTGCTATTCTGGCGGTTGGTCTGGCCGTATCGGCCCCCCTCGCGGCGGCGGCGCAGCAACTGTCGCTGAACGAGATCTCGGGCTATCTGAACCAGCTTCGCACCGCCAAGGGCGACTTTACCCAGATCAACGACGATGGGTCGATCAGCTCGGGCACGATCTATATCAAACGCCCCGGTAAGGTACGTTTCGAATATAACGCCCCTGATTCCGGTCTGGTCGTCGCGGGTGCCAATACGGTTGTGATCTATGACAAGAAATCCAACCAACCGGCAGAGACTTACCCGTTGGCGCGCACCCCGCTGTCGATCATCTTGGGGGAAAACGTCAATCTGGGCCGCGCGAAAATGGTGACGGGTCACAGCTATGACGGCACCGCCACTACGGTCACGGCCCAAGATCCCGCCAACCCGCAATATGGCAACATCCAGATGAAGTTCACCGGCAACCCGGTGCAGCTGCGTCAGTGGATCATCAACGACGGCAATGGCAGCGCCACGACCGTTGTGCTGGGTGACATGCAGGTGGGGGGCAATATCTCCAACAGCCTGTTTGACACCGCAGGCGCACGGGCAGGCAGCAAACGCTAAGCGGCCTTGCTGAACAAAAAAAACGCCCCGGCTGATCCAGCCGGGGCGTTTTGCATTGGATTAGATCTTTTTTACCAGCGGCCCAAACGGCAGCCGGCGATCTGTCTTTCATACAGTTTGGCGCGGGAATCGACCTTGCCCGCGACCCCGACAAGCCAAGCCTTGCTGTTGTAGCTTTGCCGGGAAAAACCCGTGTGCCCCTCGTGATAGGCGAGGTATTGGTTCCGGGCGTCATGCAGGGAAATGCCGTTCCGGTCGCGCGTCAGGTTCATGTACCAGCCCATGAAATCGCTCGCGTCGCGAATCTCATCGCGCTTCGCACGCCAGCGGCCCTCGGATTCGAGATATTCATCCCATGTCGCGTCCAAGGCCTGTGAATAGCCAAAGGCGCTGGACTGGCGGCCCATCGGGATCACGCCCAGCACGTATTTGAACGGCGTCCGCGCGTCGGCCACGAATTTGCTTTCTTGGTGGATGGTGGCCATCTGCACGTGGATCGGTACACCCCATTTGCGCTCGGTCGCGCGGAATGCCCTCAGATAGTCGGGGTGTTCTTTCAGGATCGTGCAGGCGTTATCCAGATCACGCGGGGCCGTTTGAGGCCCGCCGCCGCAGGATGCCACCAGCAGTACGATCATCATTGCGCAAAAATGCTTGCTCATCTGCCTCTCGCCTCTCGTTTTTTGTTAGGGGACGTTTTTTCAAAGGACTTTAACCGATTCACCCCCTTCATCACATCACTAAATTGGGAAAATGCCCGCCGCGTTGCGCGATATTGCGCTGACCGCGCAGCCCTGCGCAGGCGGTATTCCGCGAAATTCCGACAAACCTGTTGATCGCCCGCGCAGCGTGCTGCCGGAAACCCACTGTCGGTGCTGCGTTCACAGTCTGTTTCCCCGCGCAGCGCCGCCTTGATTGGACAAAAGCCCCTTGAAAGGGCTACCGTCGAGGGGTAGGGGCAGCATGTTATGATACGTACGCGCGCAAAATATCACCTCGGGCAGATCGTCCGTCACAAGAAGCATCCCTTTCGGGGTGTGATTTTTGACGTCGACCCGGAATTCGCCAATACCGAAGAATGGTATGAGGCGATTCCCGAAGAGAACCGTCCGGTGAAAGATCAGCCCTTCTATCATCTCTTAGCCGAGAATGATCAGAGCTACTATGTGGCCTATGTGTCTGAGCAGAACCTCGTGGCCGATTATTCGGGGGAGCCTGTGGATCATCCCGATATCCCCGATCTTTTCGGCCCCTTCACCGATGGTGCCTATCCGCTACATTTCCAGATGAACTGAGCCCGGCGGGCCGTTGCCAGCCCGCCAGACCTTTCATCAATACCCCAAGGCGCACCCGTCCTTGCGCGGGTCGCTCGCGCCTTCCAGCACGCCATCGTCGCGAATGCGGATCGCCTGAGCGCCGCCGATTGCCGTTTCAGGCACCTCAACCCTATGGCCCATATCGCTTAGCTTCTGGCGGACATCGTCACCAAAGCCGCGTTCGACCTTCATTACTTGCCCATCGGCAAAGGCCCGCGGCGCGTCGATGGCGCTTTGCACGTCCATGTCGAAATCGGTGAGGTTCGAGGCAAAGCGCGCGTGGCCGCAGGGCTGATAGGCCCCGCCCATCACGCCAAAGGGCATGGTCACGCGACCGTTTTCGCGGATCATGCCGGGGATGATCGTATGCATCGGGCGTTTGCCGCCTTTCAGCTCATTCGGGTGGCCTTGTTCCAACGTGAAACCCGCGCCACGGTTTTGCAGCAGGATGCCGAACTTGTCCGACGCGATGCCAGAGCCGAAGCCATGGAAGATCGAATAGATCAGTGAGACCGACATCCCGTCGCCATCGACCACGGTGATATAGATCGTGTCTTTGTGCACCGCCTCGCTAATCGGCGCGGCGGCGGCCATGGCGTGTTTGGGATCGACCAGCGCTGCAAGGGCGCGGGCGGTCTCAGGCGCCAACATATGTTCAAGCCGCGTGGTGTGATCCGGGTCCGCCAGAAACCGGTTGCGCGCGTCATAGGCAAGCTTGGTGGCCTCGGCCTCGATGTGAAGACGTTCGGCCCCCAGCGGGTCCATTCCGGCGATGTCGAAGTGATCTAGGATATTCATCAGCAGCAGGGCGGTCGCCCCTTGGCCATTAGGTGGATGTTCGACCACTTCGAGGTCTTTGTAGTGGCCCGACACGGGCGTCGAGACCTCGGCGCGAGCCGCCGCGAAATCCTCGGCGCTATGGCTGCCACCTGCGGCTTGCAGGGTGGCGATCATGTCTTCGGCGATCTCTCCGGTGTAGAAGGCATCGCGCCCTTTCGCGGCCACGCGACGCAGCACTTCGGCCTGTCCCGGTGCGCGGAAAATATCACCGACGCGGGGCGTTTTACCTTTGATGAGGAAGTGGTCCCGCGCACGCCCCTGAAGGGTGCCGCCGTCCGTGGCCCAGTCAAAAGCCACGCGCGGGGCGACGGGTACCCCGGCGTCGGCATAGTGGATCGCAGGGGCCAGCAGCGCGTCCAGCCCCAGCTTGCCGAGGCTGTCTGACAGGTGGCAAAAGGCATCTATGGCGGTGGGAATGGTCACCGCATCGGCTGAGCGCAGCGGCACCGTCTTCTCGCCCTTGTCGCGCAGCTTGGCGGCGTCCAGCGCCGCGGGTGCGCGGCCTGAGCCGTTGAGCGCATGGACTTCTTCGCTCCCCGCCGGAGAGTAGAGCACGAAGCAATCGCCGCCGATCCCGGTCATCTGCGGCTCGCAAATGCCCAGCAGAACGGCCCCGGCAATGGCCGCGTCCATGGCGTTGCCCCCGCGCGCAAGAATATCTACCGCCGCCCGCGCGGCGAGCGGGTGCGACGTGGCGCAGATGCCATTGGTGGCCAAGACCGGTGACCGGCCGGGAAAGTGAAAATCGCGCATGTGCTGTCCCTCGCTGATATATCAGCGTGACCCTAGACGGTCATTTCGGTTCTGCCAATGCGGGGGAAAGATCCTCGGCACCGCGTACTGGGTGGGGGCTATTAAACACGGTGCCGAGGGAAGCTATTTGCAGCTACAGGCATTCTTTTGCCCTACAACCAAGGCGCAATTGTGATCCCAGCGGGGCCGTTTTGCGAAATCTGCCTGCCGCTCTGCCGCAGGTGTTAACGCGGCGGCAACCCGACCGGGAGCCGCAGGTCGATCCGGTTTTCTTGGGCCAGGCGGCGATAGCTCAGGTCTTTTGCCAGATCGCGGATCAGAAACCAGCCAAAGCCCCCTTCGGGAAGATCGCAGACCGGGCGGTCGATCTCTTGCGGCAGGCCCAAGGGCGCTTGCAGATCGGGCATCGGCAGCCCCTCGTCCGACACGGCAAGGTGCAGGCCATCGGGCGCATGATGACAGGCAATATGGATGGGGCCGGGGAGGTCGGCATCCGAATAGGCATGTTCGACGATATTGTTGAGCATTTCGGCGACGACCAATCGCACCACGCAGACCTCTTCGGCCTCAAGCGCAAGGCAGGTGAGCCTGTCGAGCAGGAGTGTCAGCGCCTCCCGCGCGGCGTGGGGGCCGCTGTGAACGGTGATCTCAAACGGGCAGAGCGCAGAGCGCGCGGCGGGTTGCCGCATGGCGCTATCCCCGATGCGCGCTGAGGGCAGCGTCTAGCGTGTGAAAAATGCCAAAGACCGTATCCATCCGGGTAAGGGTAAAGACCTTTTCCACCGCCGGAGTTAGCCCGGCCAGCACCAAGGCCCTCTGCGGTGCCAAGTGTTTCATTGCCGCCACGATCGCGCCCAGCCCGCTGGAATCGATGAAGTTAACCCGGTGGAGGTCTAGGATCACCACCGATGGCGCTTGGGTCGTGGCGCGGCGCACCGCGTCCTTGAACTCCAGCGCGGCGGCGGCGTCGATCCGTTCGTGCAGCACGCTGACCACGCAAAAGCGGTCTTCTGTTTTGGCGGAAACTTCCATAAACATGCCTCAAGACTTTGAAGTTCGAGACGTGATTAACCGTAAAACCTTACCAACTGGTGTGCGGTGCAATTCTAGGAGAACGTGATGCGCAATGTCGTGATAACCGGTGCAGCCAGAACCCCGATGGGCGGTTTTCAAGGGGCTTTCCAAGGGCTGACAGCCGCCGAATTGGGCGGCAGCGCGATCAAGGCGGCGTTGGGAACGACGGACCCCGCCGAGGTGCAGGAGCTGCTGATGGGCTGCGTTTTGCCCGCAGGGCAGGGCCAAGCGCCCGCGCGTCAGGCCGGGTTCAAGGCCGGGCTGGGCGAAGAGGTGCCCGCCACCACGCTCAATAAAATGTGCGGCTCTGGCATGAAAGCGGCGATGATGGCCTTTGACCAGATCGCGCTTGGCCATACCGATGTGATGGTCGCGGGCGGCATGGAGAGCATGACCAACGCGCCCTATGTGCTGCCGAAAATGCGCGGCGGCGCGCGGTTGGGCCATGGGCAGGTGATCGACCATATGTTCCTTGATGGCTTGGAAGACGCTTATGACAAAGGCCGTCTGATGGGCACCTTTGCCGAAGATTGCGCCGAGCGGTTTCAGTTTACCCGTGAGACGCAGGACAACTATGCACTCGCGTCGCTGTCGCGGGCGATTGAAGCCCAAGAGAGCGGTGCCTTTGCCGATGAAATCGCCCCGGTTGAGGTGACATCGCGCAAGGGCAGCACCACGGTCGGCGCGGATGAGCAGCCTGCCAGCGCCCGGCCCGAGAAGATCCCTCAGTTGAAACCGGCCTTCCGTGAGGGGGGTACGGTGACGGCGGCGAATTCCTCGTCGATCTCAGACGGGGCGGCGGCGCTGGTGCTGGCGGATGAGGAGACAGCCAAGACCCGCGGCCAGACTATCCGCGCTCGGATCGTCGGCCATGCCAGCCACGCCCAAGCGCCGGGGCTTTTCACCACCGCACCCGTGCCCGCAGCGCAGAAACTGCTGGAGCGGATCGGCTGGAAGAAAGAGGACGTGGACCTGTGGGAGGTCAATGAAGCCTTCGCCGTGGTGCCGCTGGCCTTCATGCATGAAATGGACCTCTCGCATGACATCGTGAACGTCAACGGCGGCGCCTGTGCGCTTGGCCACCCCATCGGTGCCTCGGGCGCGCGGATTATGGTCACCCTGCTGAACGCGCTGGAAAAGCGCGGGTTGAAGCGCGGTATCGCGGCGATCTGCATCGGCGGCGGCGAAGGCACGGCCATCGCGATTGAACGCCCCTGATCCCACGGCTTTTTGACGTATCCAAAGGGGGGCCAAGCTGCCTCCCTTTCTCTATCCGCAATATGAGTTTTTCCATGACAGTCGACTACCAAACCCTATCGAAAACCATCGCCGCTTTGACGGAGGGCGAAGACGATGCCGTGGCGCTGATGGCCACCATTGCCTGCGAGGTACATCACGCAGATGACCGGTTCGACTGGACCGGGTTCTACCGTGTCACCGCGCCTGAGTTGCTTAAGATCGGACCCTATCAAGGCGGCCATGGCTGTTTGGTGATACCGTTTTCGCGCGGGGTTTGTGGCGCTGCGGCGCGCACCGGCGAGGTGCAGTTGGTGGAAGATGTCGATGCCTTCCCCGGCCATATCGCCTGCGCGTCGTCGACACGGTCGGAACTGGTGCTGCCGGTTTGGAACGGGGCGGGGGATTTGCTGGGGGTCTTTGACATCGACAGCGACCAGCCTAATGCATTCACCCAAACGGATGCCGATGCATTGGCCGCGATCCTCAAAGACAGTTTCGCCGCGGTCGCCTGACGGCCACGCGCCGCTTGATCCGCGGGGCGGCATCTGCGAGGGGGAGCCATGGATAGCGAATATAACCCGCCGCAGGACCCGCTGGTCATTCTGCACGAAGACGCCGAAGTTTTGCTGGTTGATAAACCCTCTGGTTTGCTGAGCGTACCCGGCAAAGGCGAGCATCTGGCCGATTGCCTGATCGCGCGGGTGCAGGCGGTCTTTCCCGAGGCGTTGCTGGTGCATCGGTTGGATCGGGACACCTCGGGCGTGATGATCTTTGCGATGACGGCCCATGCACAGCGTCATCTTGGGCTGCAGTTTGAAAAGCGCATGACGCGAAAAACCTATGTCGCCCGGGTCTGGGGTGTGCCGGAAGAGAAGGCCGGCACGGTCGATCTGCCGCTGATCGTAGATTGGCCCAATCGCCCGCTGCAGATGGTGTGCCATGAGACCGGCAAGCCCGCGCAGACCGACTGGAAAAAGATCAAGTCCGATGGCGAGACCGCGCGCATGCGCCTGTTCCCGAAAACAGGACGCAGCCACCAGCTGCGCGTGCATATGCTGGCGCTTGGGCATCCTATTCTGGGCGATCCGTTCTATGCCACCGGGCCTGCGCGGGATTTTCCGCGGTTGATGCTGCACAGTGAAGAGTTGCGGTTTAACCATCCGCAGGGCGGGGCATCGACCAAGGTGCGGGCGAAAGCGCCGTTCTGAAGGGCGCTCCGTGCCCAGCCTTTCGATGTGAGGCGGGGGCGGGATCGGTATTTAAGAAAGGATGAAGGAGAAGGGGGCCGTGGCGCTGCGGTGAAGTTTTGCTTTGTAGCAATCGGGGGGTGAAAATGGCGGGGTTTGCGATTACCTCTAGCCTATCTGTTCACAGATTGACCCGGAGGATATCATGGGCTTGCGTATCAACGACACTATTCCCGACCTTACCGTCGAAACCGATCAGGGCAGTTTTTCGCTGCATGAGTTCGTCGGTGACAGTTGGGCGATCCTGTTCTCGCACCCGAAGGATTTCACCCCCGTCTGCACGACCGAATTTGGTGCCGTGGCGCGGCTTTCCGATGAGTGGGAAAAGCGCGGCACCAAGGTGATCGGCGTCAGCGTTGACGGGGTTGAAGAGCATAAAAAGTGGAAGGGCGATATTGAGAAGGTTGCGGGCACAAAAGCCGGTTTCCCGATTATCGCTGACGCAGGGCTCGAGGTGTCGAAGGCTTTTGATATGCTACCTGCAGAAGCCTATATGCCCGATGGCCGCACGCCGAATGACAGCGCCACTGTGCGGTCGGTCTTTATCATTGGGCCGGATAAGCAGCTGAAGCTGAGCATGACCTATCCAATGAATGTGGGCCGTAACTTTGCTGAAGTTCTGCGCGCGTTGGATGGGTTGCAGACGGCCGGTAAGAACGGGGTAGCGACGCCAGCAGATTGGCAAGTTGGCGAGGATGTGATCATTCCCGCAACTGTGTCGGATGAGGATGCCAAGGCGAAGTTCGGGGCGTTTGATACTGTGCTGCCTTATCTGCGCAAGGCGAAGCTGCCGGGCTGAGGCGCGATTGGGGCCGCGTTGCGGCCCCTTACTTCCGGGGAATGAAGCAGCTATGTTTTTCAAACTAGATGGCGATCAGCTTGCAGAGTTTGATGCAAAACTCGCGCCGGATATTACCACATTTAATACAAATACGGGCGCTGTTTTACGAAGTTTGGCCGCGCGGCGCGGCTGGCGTGCGGCCCTGAGAGCTTTGATTGGGCAGGTGGTCTCTCCTGATCCTGAGGCTGGTGCATTGGTGCAAGGCAACCTTGACCGGAAGCGTATCCGTGTGCCGCAGATCTTTTCTAACAAAGTCGTTGCTGGGATTTATCGACGTGTGAAAATGACGCAAGCGGGGCTGCTGAAGCAGGCGCTTGAGGCAGAGATAAAGGCGCAAGTGCCTGACTGTACGCTTATTTTTAACGGGTCGGCGTATCCTGAATCTGTTTTGGCGGCAGTTTCTCGTACCCTTCCGCGTGTTTTTGTAGAGGGTGGGTTTTTTCCTAACACCCTGCAGATTGACCCCAAGGGGTTGAATGGTGCAAATTCGATCCCCAGATCCCCAGATTTTTACCGCGATGCTGACTTTGCATCTGAAGGCCTGCCGAAGACGGTCAACAACCGTCCGTCCAAACGTCAGTTTGAAAAGGTTGATCTAGCGCCGGGGTTTGTCTTTGTTCCTTTTCAGGTGCCGTCGGACATGCAGGTGACGCTACATTCCCCTTGGGTGCGGGACATGGCGCATTTTTTAGAGGTCGTGACCGCAGCAGCCGAGGACAATCCGGGCGAAGTATTTGTCATTAAAGAACACCCCTCCTTTAAGCATTCTGTCAAAAATCATCTCCCGCCGCATCCACGTGTGATCTTTGCGAATGGGAACATCACCTCTGAGCTTTTGGAACAATCGCGCGCTGTGATGACGCTGAACTCGACCGTGGGGATCGAGGCGCTGCTGCACGATAAACCTGTGATCACGTTAGGCGAAGCCTGTTATAATATCGAAGGGTTGGCTCAGCGGGCAGCGGATGCAGCGGCATTAAACAAAGCGTTGCAGAACCGGGACTTTCGGCCAGACGAGGTGCTACGTCAGCAATTTCTGGGCTATTTGTGGAACCGCTACCTTTTGCATGGCAGCTATAACGATTTGCCCGATAACCTAGCCTTTGAGCTGCGCCGCCGGGCGGGTCAGGACATCATTTCGTAGCCGAAATTGTCGAAATCGGCGCGCGTCTTGGTGTTGATGACGGAGATAACCTCTGGCGTGAGGTAGCTTTCGCGGGGCTTTTTGTCAGAAGTATTGCGGCTGCCTTGACGGGGCAGCCGTTCTTTAATGTTTAGGTCTGCGAAAAACGCGTCGAGGTCTGCATGAAGGCTTTCGAATTTGATAAGCTGGTCGACGATGACACGGCCACTTTGATCGCAGACAAAAGCGGATTGTCCGAGGTCGCGCGCTTTCACGTAATCGAGGAAATTCATCCGTACACTCCGGCTGTGACGATGATGACGGGTGTTCTGCCGCTCGAATTCATAGGCTGATATGGCTTGATCGTAAGGGTTTCGCACCACTGCAAAGCTGCTGTAGGCGTCCCATTGTTTCGATCCCATACGGCGGCGGAGGTAGAGCGCAGTAGCATGGCCCGGAATATAGGCGCGGGTGATGGCTCTTTTGATGGGTAGTTTTGCGACGAGCCGGTTGAACGTCGTCTTTCGTCCGGGGGCCCTATAGGGCTCCAGCAGCTCTTCTATCGCGCCGCCCGCTGTTTTCGGCACATGCACGAAGACAAGGTTAAGGGCGGGATAGATTGGCATGGTGTGAGGTTCCCCCGAGAAAAAACCCGGCGGATGAACCGCCGGGGCCAGTAATGCCGGAGAAGGATTAACCTTCAGCCGCTTCTTCTTTATCGACTTCTTCACCAGTTTCCTGATCGACGACTTTCATCGACAGGCGCACCTTGCCGCGATCGTCAAAGCCCAAGAGCTTCACTTTCACTTCCTGACCTTCCTTCAGAACGTCCGAAGGGTGGTTCAGGCGGCGGTTTTCGATCTGGGACACGTGGACCAGACCGTCGCGCTTGCCAAAGAAGTTCACGAAGGCGCCGAAATCGACGATCTTCACGACGGTGCCGTTGTAGACCGCGCCTTCTTCGGGCTCTGCCACGATCGAATAGATCATGTCATAGGCCTTCTTGATGGCGTCGCCATTGGCGCTTGCGATCTTGATGATGCCTTCGTCGTTGATGTCGACTTTGGCGCCGGAGACTTCGACGATCTCGCGGATTACCTTGCCGCCGGACCCGATCACTTCACGGATCTTGTCGGTGGGGATCTGCATGGTCTCGATGCGCGGGGCGTGGACGGAGAAGTCCGCGGCACCCGAGATCGCTTTGTTCATCTCGCCAAGGATATGGATCCGGCCTTCTTTGGCCTGAGCCAGAGCTTTTTCCATGATCTCGGGCGTGATGCCTGCAACCTTGATGTCCATCTGCAAAGACGTGATGCCCGCTTCGGTACCGGCCACTTTGAAGTCCATGTCGCCGAGGTGGTCTTCGTCACCCAGGATATCCGACAGGATTGCGTAGGAGCCGTCTTCTTCGAGGATCAGACCCATCGCCACACCGGCCACAGCCGATTTCAGCGGCACGCCTGCGTCCATCATGGACAGCGAGCCACCGCAGACCGATGCCATCGACGAGGAGCCGTTGGATTCGGTGATCTCGGACACGAGACGGATGGTGTAGGGGAAGTCTGTCGCTGCGGGCAGAACCGCCTGCAGGGCACGCCAAGCAAGCTTACCGTGGCCAACTTCACGACGGCCGGGAGGGCCCACGCGACCAACTTCACCAACCGAGTAGGGGGGGAAGTTATAGTGCAGCAGGAAGTTCGATTTGAAGTTGCCGTGCAGCGCGTCGATGAATTGCTCATCGTCGCCGGTGCCCAGTGTGGTCACAACGAGGCCCTGCGTTTCACCACGGGTGAAGAGCGCCGAACCGTGGGTTCGCGGCAGGATGCCGGTTTCCGCTACGATGTCGCGGATTTCGTCAGTGCGACGACCGTCGATACGCTTGCCGGTTTTCACCACGTCGCCGCGCAGGATGCTGGCCTCAAGGCCCTTCATCGCGGAGCCGAGGTTCTTGTCCTCAAGCTGCTCTTCGCTGAGCTTGCCTTTGATCGTCTCGCGGGCGGCGGCAACAGCGGCGGTGCGCTCTTGCTTGTCGGCGATGGCGAATGCAGCGCGCATTTCGTCTTCACCAGCGGCTTTTACAGCGGCGGACAGCTCGGAGTAGTCGTCGGGCTGGAAGTCGAACGGCTCTTTCGCGGCGTCTTCGGCCAGATCGATGATCAGGTCGATGACCGGCTGGATCTGGTCGTGGGCGAACTTCACCGCGCCCAGCATTTCCTCTTCCGACAGCTCATAGGCTTCGGATTCAACCATCATCACGGCGTCTTTGGTGCCGGCGACAACCAGATCGAGGCGCTGCTCAGGGTTCAGGCGCAGGTCCTGCATGTCGTCGATTGTTGGGTTCAGGATGTAATCGCCATCCTCATAGCCCACGCGGCAGCCAGCGATCGGGCCACGGAACGGCGCGCCGGAAATGGTCAGCGCGGCAGAAGCGGCGATCATGGCGACCATATCGGGGTCGTTCACCAGATCGTGGCTCAGCACGGTACACATCACCAGAACTTCGTTTTTGAAGCCGGGGACAAAGAGCGGGCGGATCGGACGGTCGATCAGACGCGCGGTCAGGGTTTCTTTCTCGGTGGGGCGGGCCTCACGCTTGAAGAAGCCACCCGGTACTTTACCGGCGGCATAATATTTTTCTTGGTAGTGCACGGTCAGGGGGAAGAAATCCTGGCCCGGCTTTTGCTGACGTGCGTACGTCACGTTGGCCATAACGCTGGTTTCCCCCAGCGTGGCAATCACCGACCCGTCCGCCTGACGGGCAACCTTACCGGTTTCCAGTGTCAGCGTCTCTTCGCCCCACTGGATCGATTTTTTCGTTACATTAAACATCTACGTTTCCTTTTTGGCCCATTGGCCATTGCATAGGGGCCGTATTGCCCCTGACTCCGGTATCTTCTTTTTCAGGCGCAGGAGTCCGCGCGCCGGATTTCAGATTGCGCGGACATACAGGTTTTCAAGGCAAATGGGAAGCGTTCTGTCGCAGCGGGGCTGTGAGCGGCGGCTTCTTTCCGTTGCACTTTGTGCTGACCTGCGCGCAACAAAAAACCTCCCGGCGCGGGCCGGGAGGTTTGGGTCGTCCTGTCACCGGGAACCCCGGCGGGCTGTCCGCATTTAGCGGCGCAGGCCGAGGCGTTTGATCAGGTCCTGATAACGGGACTCATCTTTGGCCTTAACGTAATCTAGCAGCTTGCGGCGCGTCGCGACCATTTTCAAAAGACCACGGCGACCGTGGTTGTCTTTTTTGTGGGTCTTGAAGTGCTCGGTCAGCGTGACGATGCGCGAGGTCAGAATGGCAACCTGTACTTCGGGCGAACCTGTGTCGCCTTCTTTGGTGCCGAAATCTTTCATGACTTTTGCTTTTTCTTCAGCAGTAATCGACATCGGGGTCTCCTTTCGAAAAGAGTTTAAATGGATGGCGCAGGCCGGGATGTCGTCCAGCTCAGGCCCATGGAGATATCACCCGCTGACGGAATCAGCAGGCGATGGGGGCGTATAGGAGGAATTTGCGCCTTTGGCAAAGGGTGATTTAAGCGTCGATAGCGCGCCGTGTCACGCCGCAAGGCCAAGGTCAAAGGCCGCAGACAGTGGGATCACCGCGATATCGTCCATCGTGACGCTGTCGCCCACCACCCGCGCGACGATGATATCGTCCAGCATGACGAGTGTTTGGCCCGCGTCATTCGGGTCGGGCAGGATGGACAGCGGCGGCTCTGCCCCGGTGGCGCTGCTGTCGTCCCACACAAAGAGCAGCGAATCGTCTTCGGCGTGATAATCCGTGATTTGCGCCGCGCCGCCTTGGCCGATCCAGTCCCCCAAGGCGATTTGATCCGTGCCCTCGCCGGATGTCACCACGTCCCCGGCGCCCGCAATGATCAGGTCATCCCCGCCGCTGCCGTTAAGGTAATCGCGGCTTTGCAGGTCATCCGCTCCGGTCAGCGTATCATCGCCCCGGCCGCCAAAGAGCGTATCCTCGCCCGCGCCGCCGCGCAGCGCATCATCGCCAAGCCCGCCTTGCAGCGCGTCATTTCCGGCTTCGCCATTCAGCAGGTCATCCCCCGCGGAGCCTTGCAGCGCATCATTGCCTGCGCCGCCAAAGAGGAAGTCATCGCCATTATGGCCAAAGAGGCTGTCGTTCCCCGCGCCGCCAAAAAGGTCATCATCCCCGTCGTTGCCATGCAGGCTGTCGCCGCCATCGCCGCCGCGCAGCGTATCATTACCGTCGTGGCCGTGCAGGTCATCAGCGCCGCCACCGCCCTGCAACAGATCATTCCCGCCGTAGCCGCCAAGCTGATCATCGCCCGTGCCGCCCTGCACCGTCTCGCTGTCATCGCTGCCGGAAAGGATATCTCCGGCCGTGCCCGGGCCGCCGCGCGGGGTGTCCGCCTCTGGCATTTCCTCCTCAGGTGGGGTTTCGATTTCTACGAAAGTGACAGCGCCGACCGCCATCAGACCCATCACACCAGCCAGCCACAACATGCGCAGTTCCACCTGTTCATTGCTTGATGCCCCACACATCATCCCGCCCTTAAAAGGGCATGCTATGGCCGTAAAATCAAAGGAATAGCGGGGAAGTGGTTAACGAATGCCTGGCAGCGCGCGACGCTAGGGCTGCCACAAAACCGGCTCTTGAGTGTAGGGCAGGTAGAGGGGGTGGCGCGGATGCCCGGCCTTGGAGAGACCAAGGTGGTAGAGCGGTTTGGCCCCCGCCGCCAGCTGTGCGGCAACGGTAAGGCCCCGGTCCAGATGGGCACCATGCACGCCCCAAGCGGCGATGATGCGGTCGGCCCAATCTGCTCCGTCGACCAGCGTGGCGTCGTTGTCGGGGCCGATGGGATCGGTGGCGGCCCGCATGTCGCGCGGATCGGTGGCGCGGAAGGCAAAGATATTGGTCACCCGGAAACCGCCAAAGCCCAGCACCCGTGCCCGACGCTCGCAACGCTCGACGGTGGGATCGTTCTGCACCTCCGTCGCGGTGGAGGGATTCAGCATGACAAACATCACCCGGGGCGCGCCGCTGTCCCAGATCCGCGTGAGGCTGTAGCGATACTGCTCACAGGGGGAATAGACAGCGGTCGAGGGCGCATCGCCCTTGGTATGGCTGCGGGTGATCAGGGCCATTCAGCCCTCGTTCGTGTCCGACGATAGGTTGAACACCCGGCTGGGGTGCAATTCGCCCGCCTTGAAGCGGCCCACGGCGACGGGCTGGCCATCGAGCGAGGCCCAGCATTCATCGCCGTATTCCACGTCATGGGCGATCACCATGCCGGGGTTGCCGTTGCGCAGACGGGTGGCGCCTTCGGGGGTGGCTTTGACCTCGGGCAGCTCCGCCAGCCCTTCGGCGAGCGGCAACAGATGCGTGTCCAGTTCCGGTGTGCGGGCGATTTCGTCGATCTGGGCCAGCGTCAGGGCATTTGCCGCCTCAAACGGGCCAGACCACGTGCGGCGCAGCTCGCGGACGTGGCCGAGGCAGCCAAGCTTCTGCCCCAGATCGCGGGCGATGGAGCGCACATAGCCGCCCTTGCCGCAGACCATCTCAAGCGTGACGTGATCGGCGTCGGGCCGGTCGAGCAGCAGCAGGCTTTCCACCCAAAGCGGGCGGGCGGCGATCTCCATCTCTTCGCCATCGCGGGCGCGTTTATAGGCGCGCTGGCCGTCGATCTTCACGGCAGAGAACTGCGGCGGCACCTGTTGGATGTCCCCGATGAAATCGCTCAGCGCGTCCTTGATGGCTGCATCGTCGGGGCGCAGACCAGAGGTGCCGATCACTTCGCCTTCGGCGTCGTCGGTGTTGGTGGCAATGCCAAGACGCACGGTGAACTCATAGGCTTTCAGCGCGTCGGTGATATAGGGCACGGTCTTGGTCGCTTCGCCCAAGGCAATGGCCAGAACACCGGTCGCTTCGGGGTCAAGCGTGCCTGCGTGGCCCGCCTTCTTGGCCTCCAGCGCCCAGCGGACCTTGTTGACCACGGCGGTCGATGTCGGCCCGGCGGGTTTGTCCACCACCAGCCAACCTGAAATATCGCGACCCTTGCGTTTGCGTGCCATGTCTTGCCCCTTCGCCTTTGTGGTGCTGCCCTCTAACGGAGCCATGCCGCGCTGCCCAGCCCCCAAGCGGGGAAAAGGTCACTTTGCAGGCGTGACGATGCCGACGATCGGCCCCAGCGTGGTGAACCCCGCCCCGGTGCGGCGCAATCCCGGCGCGCGCAGGCGCGAGATATTGCCGTCGAAATACAGCGCGTTAGGCAGGTCCAGCTCATCCCGGTAGAGCCGGGCGAACTCGTGAAAGGTGACCACGTCATTGGAAATCGCAAAGATCGCGCGTTTGCCATCGGTGCTGGTGCCAACCCCATTGCGGATATAGCGCGAGGTGCTGTCGGGCAAAAACCGCGGATGCAAAGCGCCATCGATTACCAGCATCGGGCCGGATTGCGTGGCAAAGCGGCAAGCGGGCCTGTTCCTAAGATAGCGCTTGGTCTCAATCACATCGGCGCGGCCATCGCGCAGGCAGAAGACGCCATTGGGCAGCAGGCCAAAGTTGCCGGGCCCCGCGCTGTCGATCACGCCGCGCGCCTCGACACCCTCTTCGATGTAATGCCCAACCGGAGAGCGATCCTCATGGTACATGCCCGCGTTCATGGCAAAGCCCAGCCGCAAGCCCTGCGCCTTCAAGGCCTCATCAAGCGAGCCGAAGAACCCATAGGGCGCGCCTGCGTCATCGTTGAGGAACAGGCGCAGATCGTCGCGCTCCAAATCCACTTCGCAAACGGTATAGGAGCTGCCGTCGAACGTGATGTTGCGACATTCGGCAGCGTCCGAAGGCGTGCCTTTCAGCGCGATCAGCGCCATTGCGATCAGACCGGCGCGGATCACTGATCCGGCGCGCTGTCGGCAGCGTCATCGTCTGGCGCGTCCGCATCGCGGCGCACCACATCTTGGTTCAACATCCGGCGCGTGTCGTCCATCCGGTCGAATGTCCGATCCAGTTGAAAGCGCAGATCGGGAGAGAACTTGAGCGTGAGTTTCTTAGCCACTTGTCGGCGCAATTCGTTCTTATTGCGCGCCAGCAGCTTAAGCACCTCATCCTGACCTTCACCGCCCAGCGGCAGCACATAGGCTGTTGCGATCTTGAGATCAGGAGAGATGCGCACCTCCCCCACGGTGATCGACAGCCGGTTGAGATCGGTGTCATGCACGTCCCCACGTGCGAGAACATCAGACAAGGCGCGGCGGACGGTTTCGCCCACGCGGAGTTGTCGTTGCGACGGGCCTGCGCCCTCATGAAACTTGTTCTTTGCCATGAACCCCATCTAAGGCTTCGGTTGCACTTTGCCAAGCGCTCGCCGACGGGCTAAACCAGCCGAGCCATTCATGCCCCCGAACCGCAGGAGTTACCTCATGACACAGACCCCCGGCATCGCCGTTACAGGCGCCTCTGGCCGCATGGGCCAAATGTTGATCCGTGAGATCACCGCCAGCGACAAGATGCATCTGGCCGCAGCGGTAGAGCGGACGGGTCATGATTGGGTTGGCCGCGATGTGGGTGAGGCGATGGGCGGTGCGGCGCTGGGCGTCACCGTGACCGATGATGCCGCTGCGGCGTTTGCCAAGGTGCAGGCCGTGATCGACTTCACCGCGCCGCAGGCCACGATCGCCTTTGCCGCTGCGGCTGCGAAGGCCGGGATCGTGCATGTCATCGGCACCACCGGGATGACCGATGAGGAAATCGCGCAGCTTGCCCCAGCCGCCGAACAGGGGGCCATCATCATCCGTGCGGGCAATATGAGCCTTGGCGTGAACCTGCTGACACAGCTCACCCGTCAGGTCGCGGCTGCACTGGACGTGGATTACGACATTGAGATTATCGAATCGCACCACAACCAAAAAGTCGATGCCCCCTCTGGCACGGCTCTGATGTTGGGCGAAGCCGCTGCCGAAGGGCGCGGCGTAAAACTGGCTGATGTGTCAGACCGGGGCCGCGATGGGATCACCGGCGCGCGGCAACAGGGCGATATCGGTTTCACCGCGATCCGGGGCGGCGACATCGTGGGGGAGCATGACGTGATGTTCGCCGCCGCCGGAGAGCGGATCATTCTGCGCCACATCGCGTCTGACCGCGCCCTTTTCGCGCGCGGCGCGCTGAAGGCCGCGCTTTGGGGGCAGGGGCAGGCGCCGGGCGAATATGACATGCTTGATGTGCTGGGCCTGAAACGCTGAACCAGATGCAGATTATCTGAAACTTTACCTCTTTTGCTTACGTGAATGCCAAAGGCAATTCACCAAGGGAGGTTTCGATGAGGATTACCTTTGCACTCGCCGCGACTGCGGTGCTGGCGCTAAGCGGCCTGCCCGCGGCGGCGGAGTATGCCCGCATTCAGAACAAATCAGACTTTGTCGCGGCGGTGAATGGCAAAAGGCTGACCCGTCCGCTCGTCAATCTGCAGGTGACCCCCGGCGGGGCCATCGCTGGCAAGGGGGCCGCTTGGCAGATCACCGGCAGTTGGTCGTGGAAAGACGGCTATTTCTGCCGCACGCTGGTCTGGGGCGGCAAGGATCTGGGCTATAATTGCCAAGTCGTCATGCGCGATGGCGCGAAAATCCGCTTTACCTCTGACAAGGGTGCGGGCGAGTCGGCGGTGCTGACCCTGCGCTAAGGCCGCTTAGAAATCGACGGCGATGCCTTTTTTCTCCCAATCGCCATAGCGCACCGGCTCTGGCCCATCGCGCCCGCCCAGTTCAGCGGGCAGGTCCAGCGCGGCTGCGGCCTTGCGGCGCGCGACCGCCTCGGCCAGCGCGCGCTGTGCGGCGGCTGGTAGATCGGGGCCGGGCTGCGGCGTCGGGTCATGCGGCGTGTCGGGGATCGGCTTTGGCCCCGGTTTGGGTTGCGGTGGCAGGTCCGGCGCGGGGCTGGGCGTTGGGTCAGGGCCGGGTTTGCTGTCGGGAATGGGGCGTTGATCGGGCATCATGGTCCTCTTGAGCCAAGTTCTCCCTTGATATACGTCGCGCGCTGGCCCAGACAACCCGGCAACCCCTTAAGCGAGACCCAGATAGGACATGACCATGGCAGACACAGGCGTTCAGGCCCGCAGAAGCGCGGTATATCTGCTGGATCAGATTTTGGGCGAAGAGCCGCGGCTGATGTCCGAGCTTCTGGCCTCGGGCGCGCTGGACAAGCTGCCCCCCGATGACCGCGCCCGTGCCCAACGTCTGGCGCAAGACACGCTGCGCGGGTTGGAACGTGCCGACAGGCTGTTGCAAAAACACCTGCAAAAGGCCCCCCCGCTGACCGTGCGCAACGTGCTGCGCGTCGGCACGATTGAGCTGTGTCAGGGCGGCGCGGCGCATGGGGTCGTGAACACGATGGTCAATCTCGTGTCGCAGCATCGCACGCTGAGCCATCTCAAGGGGCTGACCAACGCCGTGCTGCGCAAGATCGCCGCACAGGGGCCTGAGGCTTGGGACGCTCTGCGTGCGCCGCGCCTGCCGAAATGGCTGCGCGGCCCGCTGGCCGAAGCTTGGGGCACCGACGCCATCGCCAAGATGGAAGAGGCGCATTTTGCGGGCGCACCGCTGGATCTGACCGCCAAGGGGGATCCTGCCGCCTTGGCCGAGGCCGTGGGCGGCACGCTCTTGCCGACGGGGTCGGTGCGCGTAATGAATGCAGGGCAGGTCTCCACCATGCCGGGATTTGCCGAAGGTGACTGGTGGGTGCAGGATGCCGCCGCCGCGATCCCGGTCCGGGTGCTGGCCCCGACGGAAGGTGAAACCGTGCTCGACCTCTGCGCCGCGCCGGGGGGCAAGACCATGCAGCTTGCCGCTGCGGGGGCTGTTGTCACCGCCGTTGACCAATCGCATCCACGGATGCAGCGGGTGAAGGAAAACCTTGCCCGCGTGGGGCTTAAGGCCAAGACGCTCACCAAGGACGCCCGTGCCGTAGAGGGCGCGTTCGACGCGATCCTGCTCGACGCGCCCTGTTCCGCCACCGGCACCATCCGTCGCCACCCCGATTTGCCCCATGCTAAGGATGGTTCGGAATTCGGGGACCTGATTGAACTGCAATCCGAGTTGATCGACCACGCATGGACCCTGCTGAAACCCGGCGGGCGGCTGGTGTTCTGCACCTGTAGCCTGCTGCCCGACGAGGGCGAAGTGCAGGTCGACGAAGCCTTAGAACGGCATGGTGACATGACGGTCGACCGCGGTGCGCTGGACCTGCCGGGGGTTGAGGCTGAGTGGGTCACCGAAGAAGGCGGGTTGCGCCTGCGTCCTGACTTTTGGGCCGATAAGGGCGGGATGGACGGGTTCTATATCGCGTGTCTGCGGAAGGGCTGACCCTCACGCCCCATCGGGTGGGGAGGGCACGGCGAGATATGCTGATTTCGGTATCTCGACCAAGCCGCGCAGGCCCAGCGTCGCGGCATCCTCGGGCGTAAGCCCTGCGATGGCATCGCGGACCGCCGCACATGTGGCTTCGCGATCGGTATCTGCCGCCGCGATATAGGGCAGGCCGGGCGTCGGCGTCGTGGTTTCCAACACCCGCAAGCCACCCGCGAAAGCGTCATACCGCTGGATCAGCCGCCACGATACCCCGTCCAGCGCCGCAATATCCGCCCGACCCTCGGCCACGGTTTTGGCAGAGTTCCGGTGCCCGTGGCTTTGACGGCGATCTGCAAACCAGAAACCCTCTGCGCTGCAATGCGCGTAGGCGGCGGCGTAGCCTGACTGCGAAAACGTTTGGTTGTAGGTGAACCGCGCCGCGCGAAACTCGGAAATTGTTTCACGGGGATCATTGGCGCGGACCACGAAGACGCTGTTGTAATAGCCCGGCGGGCAGCCCTCGACGGCAAAGTCCGGTGTCCCGATCAGCGTGACGCGGTCGTGCAGCCAGAGGCGGTAGGGCATCCCGCAGGTTTGCGAAAGGGTCAGGTCGGGGGCTTTCCAGACCGCGAATTCCTCTCGCGCATTGTCCAACCCTTCCGGGGCCACAACGCCCCGCGCACGCAGCCCATCGCGGATCAGCGCCCAGTAGCGGGCCGTGGCCGCGGCGGTTTCTGGCCGCAGGTACATCATCAGGCTGGCGATCATCGGTGCGCTCCGGTTGCGGTGCCCTTGTTTAGGCGGCACCCCCGCGGGCTGGCAACCGTCCGTTCCCCGCCGATCCCCCGGCGCGCGGGGAAAATCCGGTGACTCATTGCAGGGCCGCGGCTATGCTGCCGCCAAACGCCATCAGAGCGTCAGGGGCAGCTTGATATGATTAATCTTTCCAGCGTCATGGCCCGAAGGGTGCGGTTTTTGAACCGCTGGCACGCTTGGCGTGCGACCCGGGGCCGGGGGCGGGTGGCAGGTTTCACCGCGTCGCCCGAGCCGCGCACCATCGGCTCTTTCGCGCGGGGGCGGCAGTTGATGGCGGGCAATTACCTCTTTGCTGGCAGCCTGCTGACCGCGCCGCAGACCGCGATGTGGGATCTGACCCCGCCTGACCCTGCCTTTGCGGCGGAACTGCATGGTTTTGCATGGCTGGATGATCTTGCCGCCGTGGGGGATGCACGGGCGCGGGCGTCAGCGCAGGATTGGCTTTGGGGCTGGATCGACCGTTTCGGGCGCGGGCAGGGGCCGGGCTGGACCCCGGCGCTGACCGGTCGGCGGCTGATCCGCTGGATCAACCACGCACTTTTCATGCTGCGCGGGACGGACACCGCGCAGAGCGATGCCTTCTACCGTTCGCTCGAACAGCAGACCCGTTTCCTGTCAAAACGCTGGCGCGCCTCAGCGCCGGGCCTGCCGCGTTTCGAAGCGCTGACCGGGCTGATCTACGCGGGCCTGTCACTGGAGGGGCTGGAGGAACTGGCCGATCCCGCTATCAAAGCCTTGGCACGCGAATGTGCCAGCCAGATCGACGCCGAGGGCGGTCTGCCAACCCGCAACCCCGAAGAACTTCTGGCTGTGTTTACTCTGCTCACATGGGCCGCAGCGGCGCTCAGCGATGCAGGCCGCAGCACGCCCAAAGAGCACCTAACCGCGATTGAGCGTATCGCGCCCACCCTGCGCAGCCTGCGTCATGCCGATGGCGCTTTGGCGCGGTTTCACGGCGGCGGGCGCGGTATGGAAGGCTGGCTGGATCACGCACTGGCGGCGGCCAAGGTCAAGACGCGGCAGCCTGATGGGCTGGCCATGGGCTATGCAAGGCTGTCGGCGGGGCGCACCAGCGTGATCGTCGATGCCGCACCCCCGCCGGGCGGCGCGGCATCGGGCAACGCCCATGCCTCGACACTGGCGTTCGAGCTGACATCGGGGCGGCGGCCCTTGGTGGTGAACTGCGGCTCCGGCGCGTCTTTCGGGCTGGAATGGCGGCGGGCGGGGCGGGCCACGCCGTCGCATTCGGCCCTGTCGCTCGTCGGCCATTCCAGCGCCCGCCTGGCGGAGCCCGACCCCCACAGCGGGGCGGAGGCGCTCATCTCTGGCCCGCGCCAAGTGCCGGTGGAGATCGGAGAGGCGGCGGATGGGCTGCGTTTTGAGGGCGGCCATGACGCCTATCTGCGCAGTCACGGGTTGACCCATGCGCGGCGGCTCGAACTCACCTCGGACGGGCGCGGGCTGACGGGGGAGGATATGTTGCTGGCGATAGAGGGGGCAGAGAAGCGTCGCTTTGATAAGGTGTTGAGCGCCACGCAATTGAAGGGCGTGCCTTTCGACATCCGTTTTCACTTGCATCCGGATGTGGATGCCACGGTCGACCTTGGCGGGGCTGCAATATCCATGGCGCTGAAAAGCGGTGAGATTTGGGTGTTTCGCCATGACGGTACGCATAATCTGTCTTTGGAACCGGGGGTTTACCTTGAGACGACCCGGCTGAAACCACGTGCGGCGCAGCAGATCGTGCTCTCGGGTTATGCCATGAACTATGCCACGCGGGTGCGCTGGTCGTTGTCAAAAGCGCAGGAAACTGCGATTGGCGTGCGAGATTTGTCGATCGACGATCCCTATGCTGATGAAGACTGACCAAGGAACCAGCCCCATGCCCGATCTCTATCCCATCAAACGCGCGCTTCTTTCCGTATCTGACAAGACCGGTCTTTTGGACCTTGGCAAAGCTTTGGCGGCGCGGGGCGTTGAGTTGCTCAGCACCGGCGGCACCGCGAAAGCGCTGCGCGACGCGGGGCTTGAGGTGTTGGATGTGGCCGATGTGACGGGCTTTCCCGAGATGATGGACGGGCGCGTGAAGACGCTGCATCCGGTGGTCCACGGCGGTCTGCTGGCCCTGCGCGACAACGATGAGCACGTCGGCGCGATGAACGAACATAACATAGGCGCGATCGATCTGGTGGTGGTGAACCTTTATCCGTTTGAGGACACCGTCGCCAAAGGCGCAGAATACGCCGAAGTGATCGAGAACATCGACATCGGCGGCCCGGCGATGATCCGTTCGGCCGCCAAGAACCACGGCTTCGTCAATGTTGTGGTCGATGTCGAAGACTACGCTGAAGTCATCGCCGAGATGGAAGCCAACGACGGCCAGACCACCTATGCCCTGCGCCAGCGCTTGGCCCAAACCGCCTATGCCCGCACCGCCGCCTATGACACCGCCGTCAGCACTTGGATGGCCGAGCAGGTCGCAGGCACCCCGCGCCGCCGGACCTTTGGCGGCACGCTGGCCCAGACCCTGCGCTATGGCGAGAACCCGCACCAACAGGCGGCCTTCTACACCGATGGCTCCACCGCACCCGGTCTGGCGAATGCCGTGCAGCATCAGGGCAAGGAACTGTCCTACAACAACATCAACGACACCGACGCGGCCTTTGCGCTGGTCAGCGAGTTTGACCCCAAAGACGGCCCCGCCTGCGCGATCATCAAACACGCCAACCCCTGCGGCGTGGCACGGGGTGAGACGATGCTGGAGGCCTACAAACGCGCCTTTGACTGCGACCGCACCTCGGCCTTCGGCGGCATCATCGCGCTGAACCAGCCGCTGGACGGCCCGACTGCCGAAGCCATTGCTGCGATCTTTACCGAGGTCGTCATCGCCCCCGGCGCGGATGAGGATGCCAAGCGCATCTTTGCCGCCAAGAAGAACCTTCGTCTGCTGACCACTGAAGGTCTTGCCGATCCGACAAGCGCTGCTCTGGCCGTGCGTCAGGTCTCGGGCGGGTTCCTTGTGCAGGACAAAGACGTGGGCCGGGTTAGCCGCGATGATCTGAAGGTGGTGACCAAGCGCAAGCCGTCGGATCAAGAACTCGACGACATGCTGTTTGCTTGGACCGTTGCAAAACACGTTAAATCCAACGCCATCATCTATGTCAAAGACGGTGCCACAGTCGGCGTTGGCGCAGGCCAGATGAGCCGGGTGGACAGCACGCGGATCGCCGCGCGCAAGGCCCAAGACATGGCCGAAGTCATGGACATCGAGGCCCCGCTGACCCAAGGGTCGGTCGTGGCCTCCGATGCGTTCTTCCCCTTCGCCGACGGTCTGATCACAGCGGCAGAAGCCGGTGCCACGGCACTGATCCAGCCCGGTGGCTCCATGCGCGACGACGAGGTGATTGCCGCGGCGGATGAAGCGGGCCTTGCCATGGTCTTCACCAACATGCGCCACTTCCGGCACTAAGCGAAGGGCAGCACCATGCGGACATTCGGCATCGCGGCCTTCGTGGCCTTTATGATCGATCAGATCAGCAAATATGTGGTCATTCACATGATGGAACTGGCACGTATCCGCTCCATCGACGTGCTGCCCCCGGTGCTGAATTTCCGCTATGGTGAAAACCGGGGCATCAACTTCGGCCTCGGTGGCGACATGAGCCAATGGGTGCTGATCGTGGTGGCGCTGGTGATCTGCGCGGGCGTCACCCTGTGGCTCTGGCGCAGCCCACATGGGCGGTGGGCACAGCTGAGCGGCGGCCTGTTGGTCGGCGGGGCGCTGGCGAATGTGGCGGACCGGCTGATCTATGGCTATGTGCTGGATTTCCTGAACAACTCTTGCTGTGGCATCAACAACCCTTTCGTCTACAACTTGGCGGATGTCTTTATCTTTGCCGGGGCCTTGGGGCTGATCCTCTTTACCGGAGAGCCAAAAAGCGCGCCCAAGCGCCGGGGCAAAAAAGGTCAGTGACATTGCCCGCTTGCCTGCGATATTGAACAAGCAGACCCCGGAAGGAGACACCATGCGCCGCATTGCCCTCATCAGCTTGATCCCGCTGGCCCTCGCCGCCTGCAGCAATCAGGGCCTTCGCGATTTGCAGCCGACTTCTGACGGACCGGACGAATTCTTGATCCAGCCGGTCAAGCCGCTGGAACGCCCCGACAATCTGAACGCCCTGCCGACCCCCGTACCGGGACAGGCGAACCTGACCGACCGTTCGGCGGTGGCCGAAGGGGTGGCGGCATTTGGCGGGCGTCTGGATACCTCTACCGGCATCCCGGCGGGGGATGCGGCGCTGGTGCAACATGCGGGCCGGATGGGCGTGCAACCCGGGATCCGGGCCAGCTTGGCGCAGTCTGACGCGGAATTCCGCAAGCGCAAAGGCCGCTTTACCCAGTTCCGCATCGTGCCGGTGGATCGCTATAGCCAAGCCTACAAGAACCAAATCCTCGACGCCCATAACGAGGCGGAGCGTTGGCGCAACGCGGGTGGGCGCACGCCGTCTTACCCCCCACGAGACACACGTTTTCGCTAGGCTTCTTGAAAGTAGCGCCAGACCGCGTAGGTAATGCGGGAGGCGATATATTTCGAGGTAAGCAATGATCCGACTGCCGATGATGGCGGCCCTGGTGGCGACGCTCTTCACAGCCCCCTCCGCGCAGGCGCGCGATAACGAGAATGAGGCGGTAACCTATTTCACCCTCGATAACGGCATGGAGGTCGTGGTCGTCGAAGACCACCGCGCCCCGGTCGTGCAGCAGATGGTCTGGTACCGCGCGGGCTCAGCCGATGAGCCTAAGGGTTCATCCGGCGTGGCGCATTTTCTTGAACACCTGCTGTTCAAGGCCACCGACAAACTGGAAGCGGGCGAGTTTTCCGCCACCGTCGCCGCCAACGGTGGGCGCGACAATGCCTTCACCAGCTACGATTACACCGCCTATTTCCAGCGCGTCGCCGCTGACCGTCTCGGCCTGATGATGGAGATGGAGGCCGACCGGATGAAGAACATCCGCCTCACCCCCGAAAACATCGAAACCGAACGCGATGTGATCTTGGAAGAGCGCAACCAGCGGACCGAGAACAACCCCGCCGCCCTGTTCAGCGAACAGCTCAACGCCGCGCAATATCTCAACCATCGCTACGGCGTGCCGATCATCGGCTGGAAACATGAGATGGAGGAGTTGGACCTCGAAGATGCACTGTCGTTCTATGAACTCTACTATTCGCCCAATAATGCGATCCTCGTGGTCTCGGGCGATGTGACGCCCGAGGAAGTACGCGAATTGGCCGAAGCCACCTATGGCAAAATCCCCGCTAACCCCGAATTGCCCGAACGCCTGCGCACCGCAGAGCCACCGCAAATCGCAGAACGCCGGTTGATCTACAAGGACGCCCGCGTGGCCCAACCCTATGTCCGCCGCTCCTACCTCGCGCAAGAGCGCGACAGCGGTGCGCAGGAAGAGGCGGCGGCGCTCTTTCTTCTCAGCGAATTGCTGGGCGGCGGCACCACCTCCTACCTCGCTGAAAAGCTGCAATTCGACGAACAGATCGCCAACTACACCGGCGCCTTTTACAAGGCTGATACGCTCGACGACACGACCTTTGATGTCGTGGTGCTGCCCGTGCCCGGTGTCAGCCTCCAACAGGCCGAAGAGGCGCTGGACGAGGTGCTCGTGCAGTTCATGGAAGCCGGAGTGGACCCCGAGCATCTTGAACGTCTCAAGGCGCAATTGCGCGCCGATCAGATTTACGCCCGCGACGATGCCGACCGCGTGGCAAACCGCTATGGCTCGGCCCTCGCCATCGGTCTGACCGTCGAAGACGTGCAGGACTGGCCCGATGTGCTGCAAGCCGTCACCGCCGAAGACATCATGCAGGCGGCCCGCACCCTGTTCGACAAACGCGCATCGGTCACCGGTTGGCTGATGAAGGAGGACGCGCAATGAAACTGTTCTACGCCCTGATCCTGACGGTTTTCGCCGCACTCCCCGCCCGTGCCGAAGTCGACATTCAGCCCGTCACCAGCCCCGGCGGCATCGACGCTTGGCTGGTCGAAGAACATTCGATCCCCTTCGTTGCATTGGAAATCCGCTTCCGGGGCGGCGCATCACTGGATGCGCCGGGTAAACGCGGCGCGATCAACCTGATGATCGGCCTTCTGGAAGAGGGCGCGGGCGACATGGACGCGCGTGCATTTAGCCGCGAGACCGAAGCGCTGGCAACCAACCTCAGCTTCGACGTGTCGGATGATGCGCTTTCCGTCTCGGCCCGTTTCCTGACCGAAAACCGCGACGCCTCCATCGAGCTTCTGCGCGCCGCATTGTTGGAGCCACGCTTTGATGAAGACGCGGTAGAGCGGGTGCGCGGTCAGGTGATCTCGAACATACAGTCGAACCAGAAAGACCCGAACGACATCGCCCGCCAGACCTTCGACAAAATCGCCTTTGGCGACCACCCCTACGGCAGTTCGCTGAACGGCACGTTAGAGACTGTGGCCGGGTTGACCCGCGACGACCTGATTGGGGCGCATAAGGCCGTGCTGGCCCGTGACCGCATCTATGTCGGCGCGGTGGGCGACATCACCCCCGAAGAACTGGGCGAGTTGCTCGATACGCTGCTGGGCGATCTGCCCGCCAAGGGCGCGCCGATGCCCCCGCCTGCCGATGTGGATATCCCCGCGGGCACGACAGTGGTCGATTTCGCCACGCCGCAATCCGTCGCGATCTTTGGCCAGCCGGGCCTCGCGCAGGACGATCCCGATTGGTTTACCGCCACGGTGCTGAACCATGTCCTCGGCGGCGGCGGTTTCGAATCCCGCCTGATGACCGAGGTCCGTGAGAAGCGCGGTCTGACCTATGGCGTCTATTCCTACCTCGCCCCGCGCGATCTGGCTGAGACCTACCTCGGCTCTGTCAGTTCAGCCAACGACCGTATCGGTGAGGCGATTGAGGTGATCCGTGCCGAATGGGCCAAAGCAGCGACCGAGGGCATCACCCAAGAGGAACTGGAGGCCGCCAAGACCTATATCACCGGGGCCTATCCCCTGCGGTTTGACGGCAACAGCCCGATCGCCAACATCCTCGTGGGCATGCAGATGCTCGGCCTGCCGACCGACTATATCGCGACCCGCAACGACAAGGTCGAAGCGGTCACGCTGGACGACGTGAAGCGCGTCGCGGCGGAATTTCTGGACCCCGAAAACCTGCATTTCGTCGTGGTCGGCCAGCCCGAAGGGCTTGAGGCGACAACTCCGCCGCAGGAATGAAAAAAGCGCCGCTCCCGAAGGGGGGGCGGCGCTTTCAATGCGTTTCGGCGATAGAGCTTATTCGCCGTAGGGCACCCAGATATTCTTGACCTCTGTCGCGGCCTGCAAGAATGCACGCCCCGCGCCCTCGGCCCCGAACCAATCGCGCGCCATACCGTCGTTGACCCAAGTGCGCTTGATGTTGCTCGCCGCCCCTTTTTCGACCACGCCAGACAGTTCCGCCGCGCCAAAGCTCCAGACGGCATCAATGTCCATATGCCGCGCCATCGGCTCGGCCAGATCGGCCTGCGGCCCAGTTAGGATATTCACCACACCCGCAGGCACGTCGGAAGTCTCCAACACCTGCACGAAATCAGTCGCCGCCAGCGGGAAGGGCTCGCTCGCCGACAGGATCACCCGGTTGCCCATGGCAATCGCTGGCGCCATGCAAGCGATCAGCCCCAAAAGCGGTGCCTCAGCCGGGCAGAGCGCCCCGATCACGCCCACAGGCTCCTTCATCGCCAGCGCCACGCCCCGGATCGGCACGCCGTGCACCTGACCGTCGTATTTGTCGGCCCAAGCGGCATAGGTGAAGAGCCGGTCAATGGCCGCGTCGACTTCCTTACGACCCGTCTTCGTTCCCTGCATCGCATCAAGCCGCGCGGCAAATTCATCACCCCGCGCCGAGAGGTTCTCGGCGATATAATACAGAATCTGTGCGCGCAGATGGCCAGAGGTCTTTGACCACCCTTTTGCCGCATGTGCCGCTTCAACCGCGTTGCGGACATCCTTGCGACTGGCAAGGCTCACATGGCCCAACAGCCCGCCAGACTTGCCCCAGACCGGCGCGGAATATCCCCCATCGGGCCGCGCTTGCTTGCCCCCAATATAAAGCTTCGCCGTGCGGTCGATCCCGTCTTCCGGACCACCTTCACCGCTGAATGCTTCGATCTCTTTCAACGGCTTCTGAGCGGAGTTGGGCTTGGTATAGCCCGCCAGACCTTCCCAGCCGCCCTCACGGCCAAAACCACTCTCGCGCTTGCCGCCAAAGCCAGCCGCCGCATCCATCATATTGGTGCCGTTGACCCAAACGATCCCGGTCTCCAACTGTGGCGCGATATCAAGGGCGAGGTTCACATTCTCGGTCCAAACCGTCGCCGCCAGCCCATAGCGGGTGTTGTTCGCCAGCTGCACCGCCTCGCTGGGCGTACGGAAAGTGGTCGAAACCAACACCGGCCCGAAAATCTCTTCCTGCATCAACGTATCGGCCGGGTTCAGCCCGGTGATCAGCGTTGGCGGATAGAAACACCCATTTTCAGGCATCTCCCCCGGGGTGACAAACCGCTCGCCTGCAGTATTCGCCTCCACCATCTCGCTCACGCGCTTGTATTGCACCGGGTCCACCAGCGCGCCCACGTCAATGCTCTTGTCCAGCGGATCGCCAATGCGCAGCTTCTCCATCCGCGTGCGCAGCTTGGCATAGAAGCGATCCGCAACAGGCTCATGCACCAGCAACCGCGAGCCCGCACAGCAGACCTGCCCCTGATTGAACCAAATCGCGTCAACCAGCCCCTCCACGGCGCTATCTAGGTCGGCGTCATCAAACACGATGTAAGGCGACTTGCCCCCCAACTCCAAAGTCAGCGCCTTGCCCGAACCCGCCGTCGCTTCACGAATGCGGCGGCCCACGGCGGTGGAGCCGGTAAAGGCGATCTTGTCGATATCCTCATGGGTGACAATCATCTCGCCCACGGCCCCATCGCCGGTGACAATATTAACCACACCCTTCGGCAACCCAGCCTGACGGCAGATATCGGCAAACAACAACGCCGTCAGCGATGTATATTCCGCAGGCTTCAACACCACGGTATTGCCCATCGCCAACGCGGGCGCGATCTTCCACGCCAGCATCAACAGCGGGAAGTTCCACGGAATGATCTGACCGCATACGCCAAGCGCCTGCGCATCGGGCAACTCACTCCCCATCAGTTGCGCCATGCCGGCGTGGTAATAGAAATGCCGCTGCGCCAAAGGCACATCGATATCGCGCGCCTCACGGATCGGCTTGCCGTTGTCCAACACTTCCAAAACCGCAAAGAGCCGCGCGTGTTTCTGCAACAACCGCGCCAGCGCATAGATATGCCGCGCTCGGCCATGGCCGCCCAGCTTCTCCCACTTCGGCTGCGCCTTTCGCGCGGCCTTCACCGCGCTATCAACATCACCCTGCGTCGCCTGCGTCAGGCTCGCCAAAACCTCTCCCGTCGCCGGGTTGGTGCTGTCGAAACCCGCGCCCGGCGCGGTGAAAGCGCCATCAATGAAATGACCAAAACGCCCGCCCTGATCCACGATCCACGCCAGCGCATCTGCCGCCGATTCCGGGGCTGGCCCGTATTCCATGCTTTCGAATATGTCGGACACGCTCATGCCTTCATCCTTTTCCAAATACCGTCCTGCAGCCTGCAACAGGCTTAGGAGGTCGCGTGGCGGTAAGCCGCCGAATAGTTGCCGGTCACATGATGCTCCAACTGCCGCTCGATATCGCCCAAGAGCGAGGACGCCCCAAAGCGGAACAGATCAGGCTGCAACCAACGGTCGCCCAGCTCTTCCTTCATCAAGGCCAGATAGGTGATCGCATCCTTGGCTTTCGAGATGCCCCCCGCGGGCTTGTAGCCCACACGCACCCCGGTGCGTTCATAATACTCACGGATCGCGCGGATCATCGCGAGGCTGACGGGCAGGGTGGCGTTGACGCTTTCCTTGCCGGTCGAGGTCTTGATGAAATCGGCCCCGGCCATCATGCAAACCAGCGACGCACGCGCCACATTGCGCAACGATCCCAATTCTCCGGTAGCAAGGATCGCCTTCACATGCGCCTCGCCACAGGCTTCGCGGAAGGCGCGCATCTCATCATAAAGCGCCTGCCAGTCGCCCGAGAGCACATGACGGCGCGAGATCACGATGTCTATCTCTGTCGCCCCAGCTTCAACGCTCATTTCAATCTCGCGGATGCGCAGTTCCAGCGGCGACAGCCCAGCCGGGAAACCGGTAGACACGGCGGCGATGGGGATATTCGTGCCTTCCAGCGCGCGCTGTGCGGCGGGGATCATCTCGTGATAAACGCAAACCGCGCCGGTGGTGATCGGGGCCATACCAAGCGCATCAAGCAGATCGGGCGCAATCGGCTGGCGCGCCTTGGCGCAAAGCCGCTCAACCCGGCGCGCGGTGTCATCGCCCGAGAGGGTCGTCAGGTCGATACAGGTCACGGCGCGCAGCAGCCACGCGGCCTGATGCGCTTTTTTCAGCGAACGGCGGGCGGGCAGGGCGGCGGCACGGCGTTCGATCGCCGAGGTGTTCGCCTGCACCGAGCGCAGCCAGTCCATATCAAGCGGCATAGGCTCGACACGCTGTTCGGTCACCTGCGGCAGATGCCCGGTCGCGCCGGTTTCCGTCGTGCTTTCCTGCGGGGTCGTCTGAGTGGCCATCGGGTCTCTCCGGTTTGGTCAGACGCGCAAAATGGCATGGGGCCCAGGGCAAGGCAAGCGACGCTAACCCCGCGTCACGAGGGGAATGCCTGGAAAACAGGCAAAATGCCGCAATTGTTAATGAGAACCATTCGCAACTGTTGACTTACATGAGAATCGTTCTCATTAATAGCCCATGAAACATACATCTGACCTGCTTCGCCCTTCCCGCCGCACCGCTTTAATTGGTGGCATCAGTGCCGTTGCACTTCTCGGGGCTACGCCAGCCGCCTTCGCAGCGCAAAAACTTAACGTTGTCGCGACCACAGGGATGATCGCCGACGCCGCGCGCCGCGTGGGGGGCGAATTGGTCGCGGTCCGCTCGCTCATGGGCTCGGGCGTCGATCCGCACAGCTACCGCCAGACGCGCAGCGACATCGTGGCGCTGACCCGGGCCGATCTGGTGCTTTGGCACGGCCTCTACCTTGAGGCGCAGATGGAGCGGTTTTTCGAAGATCTGGGCCGCAAGCGCGCCGTGGTTGCCGTGGCCGATGCGCTGCCCAAGGACGATCTGCTCAGCCACCCAGACTACGAGGGCCGCTATGACCCCCACGTCTGGATGGACCCGAAAACTTGGATCGCCGTGGTCGATGAGGTGACCCGCGCCCTGACCGAGGCGCATCCCGCAGGGGACGAGACTTTCGCCCAGAACGCGGCCACCTACCGCGCGGAGCTGGAACAACTGGCCACCTATGCGGCCGAGACCGTGGCGCAGGTGCCAGAGAGCCAGCGCGTGCTGGTCACGGCCCACGACGCCTTTAGCTATTTCGGACGCGCTTTTGGGTTCGAGGTGATCGGCATTCAGGGCATCTCAACCAACAGCGAGGCGGGGCTGAACCGCATCTCTGCGTTGGTGGAGGAACTGGTCGACCGCGAAATCGGGGCGGTCTTTGTCGAGACCTCGGTTTCCGACCGCAACATGCGTGCGCTGGTCGAAGGGGCTGCGGCGCGCGGTCATGAGGTCGTGATCGGCGGCTCGCTCTATAGTGACGCCATGGGGGAACCGGGCAGCTATGAGGGCACTTATATCGGTATGATCGATCACAATGTCACCACCATCGCCCGCGCGCTTGGCGCGCCAGTGGATGCGGGCGGGATGAACGGCAAGCTGGTACAGGGAAGCTGATCCATGACACTTGAGCTCGCCAGCAACCGTGAGACCGCGCCGACATCGCGTGCCGATAGCCCGCTTGCCGTGCGCGGCATGACAGTCTCCTATGGGCAGAAACCTGCGGTGTTTTCTGTCGATATGACGGTGCAACCGAGCAAGATGACCGCAATCATCGGCCCGAATGGCGCGGGCAAGTCGACTTTGCTCAAGGCTGCTTTGGGCATTCTGACCCCGCTGGCTGGCACCGCCACCGTCTATGGCAAGCCGGTCGCCGAACAACGCCACCGCATCGCCTATGTGCCGCAACGTGCCAGCGTGGATTGGGATTTTCCGACCCGCGTGATCGACGTGGTGCTGATGGGGCTCTATCCGCAACTGGGCCTGCTGGGCCGCATCCGCCCTGTGCACCGCGCCCGCGCCACAGATTGTCTGGCGCGCGTCGGGATGGAAGATTTCGCCACCCGCCAGATCGGCCAATTGTCTGGGGGCCAGCAACAGCGGGTCTTTCTCGCCCGCGCCTTGGCGCAGGAGGCGGACCTCTACCTGCTGGACGAACCCTTTGCCGGGGTCGATGCGGCAACTGAAAAGGCGATCATCGCCGTGCTGAAATCTCTGCGGGACGCAGGCAAAACGGTCGTGGCGGTTCACCATGACCTGTCGACCGTGGCCGAGTATTTCGACAATGTCTTCCTGATTAACACCCATCGCGTCGCCGAAGGCCGCGTCGAAGAGGTTTTCCAAGCCAACCACCTGCAAGACGCCTATGGCGGTCGTTTGGCAGGCGCACAAATGGATGCGTTGCAATTGTCATGATCTGGGACGCGCTGACGCTGCAACTGGGCTATAACGCCACGCTGGTAACACTCGGGGCGACGCTGCTGGGCATGGCTGCGGGGGTTGGCGGCACTTTTCTATTCCTGCGCAAACGAGCGCTGGTCAGCGACGCGATCTCCCATGCGACGCTGCCCGGTGTGGCGATTGCTTTCATGGTGATGGTCGCGCTCGGTGGGGATGGGCGCAACCTGATTGGCCTGCTGCTGGGCGCGGCGGCGTCGGCGGCGGCAGGGCTGCTCTTGGTCTCATGGCTCAGCAACCGCACGCGGTTGGCCGAGGATGCGGCGATTGGCTCGGTCCTGTCGGTTTTCTTTGGGCTTGGCATCGTTTTACTGACAGTGATCCAGACCATGAGCGCTGGACGACAAGCGGGGCTAGAGGATTTCCTTTTGGGCTCCACCGCCGGGATGCTGCGCAACGATGCGTTGATCATTGCGGTGGCGGCGGCGCTGACGCTGGCGCTGGTGCTGCTGCTTCGGCGTCCGCTGACGCTTGCCTCGTTCGATCCCGAATATGGCACCGCCATCGGCCAAAACGTCCCGCGCACGGATTTGGCGATGATGGGGCTGGTGCTCGCGGTGACGGTTGTAGGTCTCAAAATCGTCGGGCTGATCCTAATTGTCGCGCTCTTGATCATCCCGCCCGTGACCGCCCGGTTCTGGAGCGAGCGCACCGATCACGTGGTGCTGATCTCAGGCGCACTTGGCGGTATCGCGGCCTATGTCGGCGCGGCGTTGTCGGCGGCGCAGCCGAACCTGCCGACGGGGCCGATCATTGTGCTGGTGGGTTTCGCGCTCTTCGCGCTGTCGCTGCTGCTGGCACCGGGGCGCGGCGCGCTTTCGGCTTTGCTGCGCCACCGCCGGTATCAGCGCCGGGTGCATCTGCGGCAGGGGCTGCTGGCGCTCGCCCATGGGCAACCGATCTACGAACAACTGACCCTGCGCCTGCTGCGCGCCGAAGGCTATGCGCTGCCCGATGGGGTGGCCACCAAAGCGGGCCGGGGCCGCGCCGCAAAGGCGCTGCGGGATGAGACCCGCTGGCAGCTCATCCGCCGCGATCCGGCTTATGAGACCGCCGCCCAGCAATATGATGGTCTGACCCCGATTGAGACGGTGCTGACCGCCGACCAAATCCGCGAAATTGACAGCCGCATCGACATGCGCGGCGGGGTGATGGCATGAACGGTTCTGAATTTGTCCCCCTATCGTTGGTGCCGATGCTCATCGGCATTTTCGTCGCCGTGGCCTGTGCCCTGCCGGGGAATTTCCTTGTCCTGCGCCGCCAAGCGCTGATCGGCGATGCGATTAGCCATGTGGTGCTGCCGGGGATCGTGGTGGCGTTTCTGGTGACTGGCGTGGTCAGCACTTGGCCGATGCTACTGGGCGCTGCGGGGGCGGCACTGGTCGCCGTGTTGGCGATCGAAGGCGTGCGCCGTCTGGGCAAAATCGAATCCGGTGCGGCGATGGGCGTGGTCTTTACCGCGATGTTTGCGGGCGGCGTGCTGCTGCTTGAGCAATCGGACACCAGCAATGTGCATCTCGACGTGGAACATGCGCTCTACGGCAACCTTGAAAGCCTGATCTGGCTGGATGCGACCGGCTGGGGGTCGCTGTTCGACCCCGAGGCGCTGGCGACCCTCCCGGTGGAGCTGCCGCGCATGGCGGTGACGCTGCTCTTTGTCGCGCTTTTTACCGCGATATTCTGGCGGCCGCTCAAGATCAGCACCTTCGACGAGGGCTTCGCCCGTACCATCGGCATGAAGACCGGGCCACTGGGCCTTGGTCTGGTCATCGTTGCGGCGATTGCCGCTGTGGCTGCCTTTGATGCGGTGGGCAGTATCATCGTCATCGCTATGTTCATCTGCCCCCCCGCCGCCGCGCGGATGATGACCAACCGATTGGAGTATCAGATTGCGTGGTCGGTGCTCTTTGCCACTTTGGCTGCTGTGCTGGGCTATGTGCTGGCCGGATACGGGCCGTTGTGGATCGGCATGCGAGATTCGGTTTCGGCCGCGGGGATGATCGCCACGGTTTCGGGTGTTATCCTTGGGTTTGCGGCACTTATGGGGCCGCATCGGCAAAGAGGCGCCGCTGCCCCCGCCGCTTAATCGAATCGCAACGATTCGTTTTCTGGGCAACCGATTCGATTTTGCTTTGACCTGTGATTCGTCCTGCGTCTATACAGGGTGCAAGCTCCGCCGGAGACGACTTGTACCCGGGTCGCCCGCCGCTCTGATAAGACCGGAATAACAAAAGCACCAGTGCGCCGAGTAGCCGACCCAGAAGCGGATCGCCCCAGTCTTGGCGGCGGTCCGCTGACTCTGTCTTCCCCCTCTGATAGACGCATTCCGATCTGGCAGAATCGGAATGGCCCATGCTAGGTCTTGCGGTATGCCAAGCCCGACCCCCAATATAAGCGAAAACCGCCCCGTCATCCGCCAGTTGGACGATTCCGCGATCAACCGCATCGCTGCGGGCGAGGTGGTCGAACGCCCCGCCTCTGCCGTGAAGGAACTTGTCGAAAACGCCATCGACGCGGGCGCGCGGCGCATCACCGTGGAATATGCCGACGGTGGCAAAACGATGATCCGCGTGACCGACGATGGCTGCGGCATCGCGCCTGAGGATTTGGCACTGGCCTTGTCCCGCCACGCGACCTCCAAGATCGACGGCTCTGACCTGCTTGATATCCATACTTTCGGGTTTCGGGGGGAGGCCCTGCCGTCCCTCGGTGCTGTCGGGCGGTTGACGATCACCAGCCGAGCGTCGGGGTTTGACGGGGCCGAGATTACAGTCGACGGCGGCCGCATGGGCGAGGTGCGCCCGGCGGCGCTGAACAGCGGCACCATCGTCACCCTGCGCGATCTGTTTTTTGCGACGCCTGCGCGGCTCAAGTTCCTGCGCACGGACCGGGCCGAGGCGCAGGCCATTGGCGATGTCATCAAGCGGTTGGCCATGGCGGAACCCTTCGTGCGCTTTGTGCTGCGCGACGTGTCGGGTGACGGAAAGGGCCGCGATGTGTTTCGCGCCGAGGCCGAGCAAGGCGATCTGTTCGAGGCGCTGCATGGCCGTTTGGCGCAGGTGTTGGGCCGGGAGTTTGCCGAGAATGCGCTGCCCATCGACGCCATGCGCGAGGGGCTGCATCTGACGGGGTTCGCAGCGCTGCCTACCTATTCGCGCGGCTCTGCTGTGGCGCAGTATCTTTTCGTGAATGGCCGCCCGGTGCGGGACAAACTGCTGACGGGTGCGCTGCGCGGCGCGTACTTCGATTTCCTCAGCCGAGACCGCCACCCGGCGGCGGCGCTGTTCGTGGAATGCCCGCCAACGCTGGTCGATGTGAACGTGCACCCGGCGAAATCCGAGGTGCGGTTTCGCGATCCGGGTCTGGCGCGGGGGCTGATCGTCTCGGCCCTGCGCCATGCGCTGGCCGAGGCGGGTCACCGCGCTTCGACCACCGTAGCACAGGCGACTTTGGGCGCGATGCAGCCCGAACCGCAGGGCGCGCGGGTCTACCAGATGGACCGCGCGGGCATGGACCGCCCCAGCCCCGCTGCGCGTGAGGCCGCCTATCAAGCGCAGGCGCCGGGCTTTGCCGAAACCGCAGGTGTCTGGGGCCGGGTGGAGGGCACCCCGATGCCCGAAGCTCCCGCGCCGTTCACTGCCGCGCCCGAGGGCGAAGAGGCGGCCCCCGCCCCCGACTACCCACTCGGCACCGCGCGCGGGCAGGTGCATGAGAATTACATCATCGCGCAAACCGCCAGTGGCATGGTCATCGTCGACCAACACGCCGCGCATGAGCGGCTGGTCTATGAAAAACTGAAGCGTCAGATGAATGAAAACGGCGTCGCGGCCCAAGCGCTGCTGATCCCTGAGATTGTCGAGCTTTCCGCCAATGACTGCGCGCGGCTGCTGGAACTGGCGGAGGAACTGGCGAAACTCGGCCTTGGCATAGAAGCTTTCGGCGGCAGCGCCATCGCCGTGCGCGAAACGCCCGCGATCCTTGGCACCGTGAACGCCCGCGCGCTGATCCTTGATGTGCTCGACGAATTGGACGAAGGCGACAGCAGCAACATCGTGCAGGCCAAGATCGAAGCGATCCTGAGCCGTGTCGCCTGTCACGGCTCGATCCGTTCGGGCCGCTGGATGCGCGCCGAAGAGATGAACGCGCTCTTGCGCGAGATGGAGGCGACCCCGCATTCCGGTCAGTGCAACCACGGGCGACCTACCTATGTCGAACTCAGACTCGCCGACATCGAACGGCTTTTCGGGCGCACTTGATGGAGCTTGGCGGCACGACGTTGAACCTGTCTGACCCTGTGACGCTGGCCGCCCTTGCCGGGGCCGGGTTGCTGTTGCTCATCGTTATCTTGCTGATCATGGCGGTGCGCGCCGCTGGCCGTTCGGCCCGTGTGGCCGCCCCCTTGGCGCAGCAGCTGCGCGTGCTTGGGGGGCATGTGCAGCAGTTGGGGCAGGGGCAGGAGCAGCTGCGCGGCGGGTTGCAGATGGTCTCGGACACACAAAGCAATACCCAAGCGCAGATGATGCAGAGCATGGAGGCGCGGCTCGCCTACGTGCAGCAGCAGATGCAGGACCGGCTGGCCGACAACGCCGCCCGCTCGGCGCGCTCGCTGGCCGAGATGCAGCAGCGCATGACCGAGACGCTGCACGGCTCGTCCAAACGCACCACCACCAGTCTTGCGCAGTTGCAGGAGCGTCTGGCCTCCATCGACAAGGCGCAGGATAATATCACGAAACTATCGGGCGACGTGCTGTCGCTGCAAGACATCCTCAGCAACAAACAAACGCGCGGATCCTTTGGTGAAATCCAACTGCGCGATATCGTGTCGAAAGCCCTGCCGAGCGACAGCTATTCTTTGCAGGCCACGCTCAGCAACGGCAAGCGGCCCGATTGCCTGATCCATCTGCCCAACCCGCCCGGCCCGATCGTGATCGACAGTAAATTCCCGCTGGAGGCCTATGAGGCCCTGCGCCGCGCCAAGACCGAAGCCGAGACCCGCGCCGCGGCCCAGCAGATGAAAACCGCCGTGCGGGTGCACCTCAACGCCATCGCCGACAAATATATTCTGGAGGGCGAGACGGCCGAGGGCGCCTTGATGTTCCTACCCTCCGAAGCCGTCTATGCCGAGTTGCACGCCAATTTTCCCGAACTCGTCCGCGAGGGGTTTGAAAAGCGCGTCTGGATCGTCAGCCCGACGACCTGCATGGCCACGCTCAACACCATGCGCGCGATCTTGAAGGATGCGCGGATGCGCGAACAGGCAGGCGCGATTCGCAAGGAGTTGGGCAATCTGAACAAGGATGTCGAGCGTCTGGCGATGCGTGTCGGTAACCTTGATCGGCATTTCAGCCAAGCGCGGCGCGATGTCGAAGAGATCAAAGTCAGCAGCGAAAAAGCCGCCAAACGCGCGGGCCGCTTGCATAATTTCGACTTCGAAGAACTGGCAGAAGACAAAACCGAGGCTATTGTTCCCCTAAGGACACCCGAAGGGAACGGCTGAATGAACGACGTGGACATTACCGGGATGACGCTGGAGGCGATGCAGACGCGGGCCGCCGCGTTGCGGGGCGATATCGTGCAAACACCGGTGGTGACGCTCTCCTCTCCCATGGTCAATGATGTGCTAAGCGGCGCGCAGGTTGCGCTCAAGCTGGAGTGTTTTCAGCATACCGGCACCTTCAAGGCCCGTGGCGCGCTTTCGGTGGCGCGACAGTTGGATGACGACACCCGCGGACGCGGGATCACCGCGGCCAGCGCGGGCAACCATGCCATCGCTGCCGGTTGGGCCGCGGCAAAGCTGGGGATCAGCGCCAAGGTGGTGATGCAGGACAACGCCAACCCCTTTCGCGTCGCGCTTGCCCGTGCCACCGGGGCCGAGGTCGTGATGAAACCCGCCGGGCAAGAGACCTTTGCCGAGGCAGAGCGGCTGGTGCGCGAAGAGGGGCGGTTTTTTATCCACCCTTTCGAGGGGCTGCACACGTCGCTCGGCACCGCGGGGGTTGGGCTGGAACTGATGGCACAGGTGGCGGACTTGGACGCGGTCGTCGTCTCGGTCGGCGGTGGCGGGCTGATCAGCGGTGTGGCCGCCGCGGTCAAGGCGATCAACCCCGCTTGTCGGGTGTACGGCGTTGAGCCGACAGGCGCCGACAGCATGTCGCGAAGCCTCGCCTCTGGCGCGCCCGTGACCATCCCCGAGGTCATTACCATCGCCGACAGTCTTGGCCCGCCGATGGCGCTGCCCTTTGGCCATGCGCTTTGTGCGGTCTATGTCGATGATGTGGTGACGGTCAGCGACGATGCGATCTGCGCCGGGATGGTGGTGCTGCAACAGGCCGCGAAATTGGCGGTAGAGCCTGCCGCCGGGGCCGCGATGGCCGGGGCGCTCGGGCCCCTGCGCGCGCAACTGGCGGGGCGGCGTGTGGGGGTGATCGTCTGTGGGGCCAATATCGACACCGAAACCTATCTGGGCCAGTTGAGCCGCGGCCAAGCGGCGCTTGAAAGCCTCCTGTCATAGCGCCCCCTTTTGCGCGTGTGCAGGCCGTCTTGCGGCGGCGTGACCCTCTCCAAGAAAATGTATCGGGCAGTGCAACTTTAACTCCTTTTTACCCGTGTGTGCCCCATATCCAAAGTCCCGGACCAAAGCAGGACCCTTATGCCTTTTGAAGCTCTGAACGACAGCACCGACCCCCAGCATCCGCGCGGCCGGCGCGTCGCCGTGATTGGTGGCGGTATTTCCGGCATGGGGGCGGCGCATATGCTGGCACCAACGGACCGGGTGACCCTGTTTGAGGCGGGAGCCAAGATCGGCGGCCATGCGCGGACGGTGATGGCCGGAAAGAACGGCGATCAGCCGGTCGATACCGGGTTTATCGTGTTCAACTATGCCAACTATCCGCATCTGGCGGCGCTGTTTGCCGAATTGGACGTGCCGGTGGTGCCGTCGAACATGAGCTTCGGCGCGTCGATTGATGGCGGGCGGCTGGAATATGCGCTGACCAGTTTCAACGCGGTCTTTGCCCAGAAACGCAATATGTTCAGCCCGCCTTTCCTGCGGATGCTGCGCGATATCGTGCATTTTAATAAGAACGCGCTGGCGGTGTCGCGTGACCCGTCGATGACCATCGCAGAGTTTCTCGACCGGCTTGGCACCGGGCGCTATTTCCGCGACTTCTATCTCTCGCCGCTTTCCGGCGCGATCTGGTCCACCCCAACCGAGAAGATCATGGATTTCCCGGCTCATGCCATGGTCAACTTTTTTGAGAACCACGCGCTGCTGAATTATTCCGGGCAGCATCAGTGGTACACGGTGAAAGGCGGCTCGCGGCAGTATGTCGACCGGTTGGAGAATGCTCTGCGCGCTAATGGCGTTGACCTGCGCACCGACTGCCCGGTGCAGGCCGTGCGCCGCACTGCGCAAGGCGCAGAGGTCCGCGCATGGGGCGGCGAGTGGGAGGCGTTCGACGAGGTGATCTTTGCCACCCATTCCGATGACACGCTGGCGATGCTTTCCGATCCGACTGAGGCCGAGAAACGCGCCTTGGGCGCAATCCGCTATCAGCCCAACGACATCGTTTTGCACGCCGATGCCAGCATCATGCCAAAGCGGCGTTCTACTTGGGCGTCATGGGTCTATACCGAGGATCGAGAACAAAAATCAGACCGGATCGACCTGACCTATTGGATGAATTCGCTGCAGCCGATTCCGCAGGATGATCTGCATTTCGTGACGCTCAACACCAAACGCAGCATCCGCGAAGAGCTGATTTACGATCAAGTCACTCTGCGCCATCCGGTCTATGACCTTGCCGCCTTGGCCGCACAGGACGAGGTGCGCGCCTTCAACGGCAGCCAGAATACATGGTTCTGCGGCGCTTGGATGCGGCATGGCTTTCACGAAGACGGGCTAGCCAGCGCGATGGATGTGGTCGCGCGAATGCAGGCCGCGCGGGCGGCTCCCTTGGCGGCGGAGTGACGGCGGGCGTCGATCATATCCGGGGCCAGACCTTTCATGGCCGCAAAGGCACGGTGGAGAACCGTTTCCGCTATTCGGTGGACTATGTGATCTGCGATGCCGAGGCCACGGCGCTGAGGGTGCCTGCGCTTTTCGCCCGCAACGGGGCGGGCCTGACCAGCCTGCAAGACAGTGACCACGGCGGCGCGCCGGGGCAGGGGCGTGGTGCCCTTTGGGTGCGCGAGGTTTTGGCCGCGCATGACATCGTCGGGGTCGCTCGGATTGAGCTTGTGGCGCAGCCGCGGGTGCTGGGCCATGTCTTCAACCCGGTCAGCTTTTGGCTGTGCCGTCGGGCGGATGATGCGCTGATCGCGGTGATCGCCGAGGTGACGAACACCTATGGCGACCGGCATTCCTATCTGTGCCATCATGCAGCCCTACGCCCGATCGCGCCCGACGACAGGCTGAAGGCCGCAAAGCTCATGCATGTCTCCCCCTTCCAAGATGTCTCGGGTGGCTATGCCTTTCGTTTTGATATCACTTCTGAGCGGATCGGCATCTGGATCGATTTCTCGGATGGGGATAACGGGTTGATCGCCACTTTGACCGGGCCGCGTGCGCCGCTGACCAATCGCGGCATCCTCTGGGCGCTGTTGCGCCGCCCTTTCGGCGCGCGGCGGGTGCTGGCGCTGATCCATTGGCAGGCACTGAAGCTTTGGCTGAAAGGCGCGGGGTTTCGCGCCCGCCCAGAGGCGCCCAATGTCGAGGTGTCTCGTGATGCGGCCCATGACGCAGAGGGCCGATGACGGGCCGCGCGGCCCGGCTGCCCGCCTATGCGCTTTTCGCGGCATTGCTCGCGTCGGCGGGGCTGCCGATCTACATCCACGCGCCGAAGTTCTATGTCGATGAATACGGGGTCTCGCTGACGGCACTTGGGTCGGTGCTTTTTGGTTTGCGGCTGTTGGATGTGGTGCAAGACCCCGCCCTTGGTTGGTTGGCCCAAGCGCTGCGCAACAGGCGCGGCACGGCGGTGACGGTGGCGGGCGCGGTGATGGCGCTGGCGATGCTGGGGCTTTTTGCCATGCCCGCCCCGGTGGCGCCGGTGCTGTGGTTCGCGCTGATGCTGACGCTGGTGTTTTCCGCCTTCAGCTTTCTGACCATCTGTTTCTATGCCCAAGGGGTTGCCAAGGCCGACAGTCTGCCGGGCGCGGGGCATTTGACCCTTGCGCGCTGGCGCGAGACGGGCGCGCTTTTGGGGGTTTGTCTGGCCTCTGTCGCGCCTTTGGTTCTGGGCGTGGGGCTGGATCGTCCCTTTGCCGGGTTCGCTGTTGGCTTTGCGATCTTGGCGCTTTGGGCCACGGTTGCCATTCGGGGCGAGTGGCGGGCGGCGGCGCTGCCAATGGAAAGTGGCTTCGGTGTCGTGCTGCGCGATGCGCAGGCGCGGCGGCTGCTGTTGATCGCGCTGGTGAATGCCGCCCCGGTTGCCGTCACCTCGACCCTGTTTCTTTTCTACGTCGAATTGGCACTTGAGGCGCCGGGGTGGGAGGGGCCGCTTTTGCTGCTGTTTTTCCTTGCCGCGGCGGCGGCGGCACCGCTTTGGGGGATCTTAGCAGAGCGGTATGGCCCGCGTCGGGTGCTGCTGGTCGCAATGGCTTTGGGCATCGCCTCCTTCGGCGGGGCGCTGGTGCTGGGGCCGGGTGATGTTGCGCTTTTCGCCTTGGTCTGTCTGGCTTCGGGCGCCGTATTGGGCGCGGATTTGACCCTTTTGCCTGCCATGTTCGCCAGCCGCATGGCGCAGATTTCCCCCTCGGCTGCCGAAGGTTTTGGCCTCTGGTCCTTCGTCTCCAAATTGACCTTGGCTTTTGCGGCCGTTGCTCTACTTCCAGCGTTAGAACGCGCAGGGCTGCAGACCGCAGCGGGAACCAGTTCCGACACATCCATATCCCTGTTGATCTGGTTCTATGCCGGTGTACCTTGCGCCTTGAAATTGCTGGCGATCGCTCTGCTCGCCAGTGCAAAAGACGTGGAGACACCGTGACAGAGCCGTTGATCTTTATCGCTGTCGGGCTTGGCCTTGGTCTGTTGCTCACTTTTTTGCGCCGCCGTTTGGGGGAGTTTCATGGCCAGTCGCCAAGCGACTATGTCGATTCTTTCCCCGTCTTCGACCTGCGGTTGCATCTGCGCGATGAGATGATTTGCGAAGGCGTGATTTTCGGTCCCCTAGGCCGGGTCACCAGCAGCTTCACGGCCAAGTTCGACGTGTCTTGGGAGGGGGATGTGGCCACCGTGGCCGAAACCTTTCGATATAACAACGGTTCGCGTCAGGAGCGCGAATGGACCGTCACATTGGGCGAGAACGGCAATTTCACCAGCACCGCCCCGGATGTGATCGGCGTGGGGCAGGGCGTTCAGGCTGGACCGACCTTGCAGTTGCGCTATCGTATCCGACTGCCCGAAGAACTGGGCAGTCATGTGCTGAAAACTGTCGATTGGATGTATCTCACCCCCGATGGCACCATCGTGAACCGCAGCCAGTTTCGGAAATTCGGGATCAAAGTAGCAGAATTGGTCGCCACGCTGCGACCGGCGGAGGAAAGATGAAAGACTGGCAAGGCAAGACCTATTGGCTGGTGGGCGCAAGCGACGGACTTGGGGCGGCACTGGCACATCAGCTTAGCCGCACCGGGGTCGAGGTGATCCTTTCGGCCCGCTCCGAGGACAAGCTGACCGAGCTGGCGCAGGCGCTGCCGGGCCGGGCGCGGGTGCGGGTCTTGGATGTGACCGATGACGCGGATGTGGCGCAGGCGGCAAAGGATGTGGGGCCAATCGACGGGTTGGTTTATCTGGCGGGGGCCTATTGGCCCTTTGGTGCGCAGAACTGGCAGGCCGAGCACGGCGTGACCATGGCCGATGTGAACTTCACCGGGTTGATGCGTGTCTTGGGGCAAGTCGTGCCAGAGATGGTCGCGCGCGACCACGGGCATATCGTCATCACCTCCAGCCTGACCGCCTATCGCGGTTTGCCCGGCTCAATCGGCTATACGGCCTCCAAGGCGGCGACCCTGTCTTTGGCGGAATCGATGCACGCCGATCTGCGCAAGACCGGCGTGCAGGTTCAGGTGATCAACCCCGGTTTCATCAAGACCCAGTTGACCGACAAGAACGATTTCAAAATGCCCTTCTTGATGGAGCCGAAAGACGCTGCGCGGCGGGTCTATGAGCATATGAACGGCGACAGTTTCAAACTGGATTTCCCTTACGGGTTTTCGCTGCTGTTCCGTTTGGGGCGGTTCTTGCCAGACTGGCTTTACTACCGGTTCTTTTCCTGAAGGTCAGACCTCGGCGATATGCTTGCCAAAGAGATCACGCGCGCGTTGCCAGACGGGATTTCCCGCCTCTGGCAAGGCCCGCAGGGTAGGTAACAACTGGCCTGCAAAATCCTCAGAGCTTTCGCGCGGCAGCATGGAAGGCAGGTTGTCGATGGCCATGACATCCAGCGGCGGGGCATCATGCACACGCAGGGCGGGCGTCTCCCAAGTTGTGGCGCGGTCGTAGACCTGCACCGGGTTAAAGGCGCTGTCCGGGTCGCAGGCGATGTCGCCGATCACCCGCAGCGCGCGCTCTGCCTTGGGGGTGTCGGGGCGGACGAAGGCCGGAGTCTCGGGGCCTGCGAGTATGCAATTGAAGAAATAGGCATGCTCAAGGATCTCAGGGAACGGCCCCCCGTGGGCGGTTTCGGCCATGTCCCAGCCGGTAACGGGGATGCCCAAAGCCGCGCAAAGATCGCTCGCCCCGCGCCCCACGCGGCCCAAAGCGCCGATCACCAGCGCGCGGTCGCCGCTTGCGTCGACCTCCGCAAGGTCCGCGGCCAGCGCCGATTTTAAGGCGTCGGCGTCGGGGTAGGGCTGCACCGGGCCGCAGGGCTCACCGCGCAGTTGCGCGATGCGGCATTTGACAGACACCGCAGCCCCGGCAAATCCGGCCCAATAGCCAAAGGCGGCAACGCGGCGGCCAGTGTCATCGGTCAGATATTCCAAATCCACCAAGGTGCCGCCACCGGCCTTGAACCGTTCTAACAGTTTGCGGCCCGAGGATTGGCCCTTGTAGGCGTGGCCGAACATGATGTGGACATGGGGCAGGGGCGTCCCGTCTTCGGGCAGTTCCTTCAGACCAAAGATCACGGCATCGGGCGGGGCGTCGGGCCAGCTATGCGCGGGGACGATCTCGCAGCCCGCCTGCGCATAGGCGGCGGTGGGGATCACGCGGCTGTCGCTGTCTTCGACGCTCACCTTCATGCCTGTCGCGATCAGCGCGGCGGCCCCTTCGGGCGTCAGGCCTGTGCGGGTCTCATTGTCGCGCTGTTCGGCGCGCAGCCACAGATGGGTCATGCCAGCATTCCTTTTTCCCGAATGGCTTTCACGCTGGCGCGGTCCTCCATGCGGGCGGCGAAAGCCTTTAGCCGGGGGAAATTGGCGCGGTCGACCCCGTCCCCTTCGAGCCAGCCCGACACGACAAAGAGATAGGGATCGGCCAGCGAGAGCCTGTCGCCCGCGACGTAATCACCTCGGAAAGCATGGTTTTCGGCATAGGCCGCGCAATCGGCCATGGTCTGCGGCACCTTGGCTTTCATGTCGTCAAAGCTCGATTGCTGATCGGCCCAGCGGTGGCCGCGCATCTTATGGGCATGGGCCACATGCATGGTCGAGGCGAGGTAGTACATCACCCCGCGCATATGCGCCGCGCGTTCAGGGTCGGCAGGGACCAGCGCCGCATCGGGCGCACGGGCGGCGACATAGTCCAACAGCGCGCCGGTCTCGGTCAGGGTGCTGCCCGCTTCGGTCACAAGAGTCGGCACGCGGCCTTTTGGGTTCAGCGCCAGATAGGGCGCGCCGGTCTGTTCGGCGGCGGCGAAATCGACCTTCACCGGCTCATAGGCCAACCCTGTCTCTTCAAGCGCAATGGCAACGGCGACCGAGATTGTGCCGGGGGCGTAGTGGAGTTTTAGCATGGGGTCAGCCTTTCGCGGGCGAGGGATCAGATATGCGTTTGTGCAAGGCGGCGGTCGGGCCGGTCAAGATGCGGCACGGCATTGAACAGCACGGGCGACCAATGCCCGCCGATGGGAAAGAGCCGGTGCATCGAGGTATGCATGATCGCCAGCGCCAAACGCGCCATCGCCGGGATGCCCACGCCCATGGCCTGCGCCATCGCCAAAGAAATCAGCCCGCCCGAGGTCACCACCAGCGCCGGGCCTTCGCCCTCGGCAATCTCGGCCAGCGCGGATTGAACACGGGTTTCAAAGCTCTCGTAGGTTTCCGGCGTGTCGTCCAGCTTGCCCGCTTTCCAATAGTCAAAGACCTGCGGCAAGTGGTGCACGAATTCGCCCGCGCGGGGGAAGGGCACCTTGTGCTGTTGCTCCATCAGATTGGCGAGGGTGAAATACTCCAGCTCATTCAACCGCGCGTCACGGATGGGTTCCAGCCCGGTCTTCATCGCCTCGGCGGTTTCGATATGTCGGGTCAGGGTGCCGGTATAGAGCCGCGTGTGGTGGCTTTCGCTGTGCCGCAAATGTTCGCCCAACCATGCGGCTTGCTCATGGCCAAGCGGGCTAAGTTGGTCATAGCTTAGCTCGTCTTTGGCGGTGGAATTAGCTTGGCCGTGGCGGATCAGGGTAATGTGGGACATCAAATGGCTTTCACTGTTCGCCCAAGTGATAGGGCAGCTCGTCGGGCCATTCAATGCAATGCGCTCCAATCCACCGCTGCGGCGTTTATCTGTGACGGGGTGTCGGGATTAGCCCCTGACACGGGCTTGGTTTTGCTTATAGTTTGGTCAATAGCCAGCGGGAGGGGTAGCCATGTCCGAGAGGATCACATTCACGCTTGATGGTCAGACCGTCGAGGCCGAGACCGGTATGACCATTTGGGAAGTGGCCAATGGTCGGGGCCTGAAGATCCCGCATCTGTGTCACAAACCTGCCCCCGGCTACCGGCCCGACGGCAATTGCCGCGCCTGTATGGTCGAGATCGAGGGCGAGCGCGTGCTGGCGGCCTCCTGCATCCGCGAACCTGCCGATGGCATGGTCGTCACGACCAACAACGCACGCGCCGAGAATGCCCGCAAGATGGTGATGGAGCTGTTGCTGGCCGATCAACCCGCGCAGGACGTGGCCCATGACAAGTCGAGCCATATGCGCGACATGGCCGCACTAAGTGGGGTGAAAAGCAGCCGCTTCCCAAAGCTGGAGCGGGACCGGATTCCGCTGTTGGACGACAGCCATGTCGCGATGCGCGTGAACCTTGATGCCTGTATCCAGTGCAACCTCTGCGTCCGCGCCTGCCGCGAGGTGCAGGTCAACGACGTGATCGGCATGGCCGGGCGCGGACATGATGCCTATCCGGTTTTCGACATCGACGATCCCATGGGCGCATCGACCTGTGTGGCTTGCGGCGAATGCGTGCAGGCTTGCCCAACGGGCGCGTTGATGCCCGCCACGGTGGTAGATGAAGCGCAGGTGGGCGACTCGGCGGATTATGACGATGAGGTCGCCAGCGTCTGCCCCTTCTGCGGCGTCGGCTGTCAGATTTCGCTCAAGGTGAAGGACAATAAGGTCAAATACGTCGAAGGCATCAATGGCCCGGCCAACGAAGGGCGGCTCTGCGTCAAAGGGCGCTTTGGCTTTGACTATATCCACCACGATCACCGTCTGACCAAACCGCTGATCCGCCGCGAGGATGCGCCCGCCAAGGGGCTGAACGTCGATCCCGGCAACTGGAGCGAGGTTTTCCGCGAGGCCACATGGGACGAGGCGCTAGATTTCGCAGCGCAGGGGCTCAAGGGGCGCGGGCGCGAAGTGGCGGGGTTCGGCAGCGCCAAATGCACCAACGAGGAAGCCTATCTGTTCCAAAAGATGATCCGTCAGGGCTTCGGCCATAACAACGTCGATCACTGCACGCGGCTGTGCCATGCCTCATCCGTCGCCGCGCTGATGGAAAATGTGGGATCGGGTGCAGTGACGGCGACCTTCAACGAGATCGAAAACGCCGATGTGGCCATCGTGATCGGCGCGAACCCGGTTGAGAACCACCCCGTTGCCGCGACCTATTTCAAGCAGTTCACCAAACGCGGCGGCAAGCTGATCGTGATGGACCCGCGCGGCGTGGGGCTGCGTCGCTTCGCCAGCCATATGCTGCAATTCCGTCCCGGCACCGATGTGTCGATGCTCAACGCGATCATGCATGTGATCGTCGAAGAGGGGCTCTATGACGCACAATATATCGCGGCCTATACCGAGAATTGGGAGGCCGAAAAGGCACATCTGAAGGGCTTCAGCCCCGAGAAGATGGCCCCCATCTGCGGGATCGAGGCCGAGGTGCTGCGCGATGTGGCGCGGACCTTTGCCCGTGCCAAGGCAGGCATGATCTTTTGGGGCATGGGGGTCAGCCAGCACATCCACGGCACCGACAATTCCCGCTGTTTGATCAGCCTCGCGCTGATGACCGGTCAGATTGGCCGTCCCGGCGCTGGGCTGCATCCGCTGAGGGGACAGAACAACGTCCAGGGCGCCTCTGATGCCGGGCTGATCCCGATGTTCCTGCCCGATTACCAACCTGTCGGCGACGACGGTGTGCGCTCGGCCTTTACCGAGGTCTGGGGCTCGGGTGATTTCAGCGCCAAAAAGGGGCTGACCGTGACCGAGATCATGGACGCGGTGCATGATGGGGACATCAAGGCGATGTATGTGTTGGGGGAAAACCCGGCGATGTCGGACCCCGATGTGGACCACGCCCGCGCGGCCCTCGCCAAGCTTGATCATCTGGTGGTGCAGGACATTTTCCTGACCGAAACGGCGAATTACGCCGATGTGATCCTCCCCGCCAGCGCCTTTGCCGAAAAGGCGGGCACTGTGACCAACACCAACCGACAGGTCCAAATGGGCCGCCCCGCGGTGTCGCCCCCCGGTGAGGCGCGCGCGGATTGGTGGATTGAGGTGGAACTGGCCAAGCGGCTGGGCCTTGGCTGGTCCTACGAAAGCCCGGCCGAGGTCTTTGCCGAGATGAAGCTGAACATGAAATCCTTTGACAACATCACATGGGACCGTTTGGCGCGTGAGAATGCAGTGACCTACCCGTCGCTCAGCGAAAGCGATCCAGGGCAGGCGATTGTCTTTAGTGAGGGTTTCCCGCGTCCCGAAGGCCGTGCAAAATTCACCCCCGCCGCGATCGTGGCCCCTGATGATGCGCCCGATACCGACTACCCGATGATCCTGACCACCGGGCGGCAGTTGGAGCATTGGCATACCGGGTCGATGACGCGGCGGTCCAAGGTGCTCGACGGGCTGGAGCCGGAGGCGAATTGTTCGCTGCACCCGTCGACCCTGCGCCGCCTCGGCGTGGCACCGGGGGAGCATGTGCGGCTTTCGACCAAACGCGGCAGTATCGAAATCATGGCTCGCGAGGATCGCGCGGTGGCGCCCGATATGGTTTTCCTGCCCTTCGCCTATGTCGAAGCGGCGGCGAATATCCTGACAAATCCAGCGGTTGACCCATACGGCAAGATCCCGGAGTTTAAGTTCTCTGCCGTTAAAGTGGAGGCGGCGAAAGGGGCCGTCGCCGCCGAGTAAGGAAAGTTTTGAAGATGAAGTTTGATGCCGCCCGATTTCTGAAAGACCTGCACGATCTGCGTGCCATCGGCGCTGCGGGTGTGGGCAAGGGCGTGGTGCGCCCGGCCTATTCCGCCGCCGATGTTGAGGCGCGGGAGTGGCTTGCCGGGCGGATGCGCGACGCAGGGCTGACCGTTGAGGTTGACGCGATGGGCAACCTCTTTGGGCGTGCCGAGGGGCCGTCGATCCTGCTGGGGTCGCATTCCGACAGCCAGCCCGAAGGCGGCTGGCTTGATGGGGCCTTGGGTGTGATCGCCGCCCTTGAAGTCGCCCGTGCGGCACAGGAGGCCGGGGGCCCTGCGGTCTCGGTCGTGTCCTTTCAGGATGAAGAGGGGCGCTTTGGCGTGACCACCGGTTCGACCGTCTGGTCCGGCGCTCTGGATCAGGTGGATGCTGACGGTCTCACCGATCATGCCGGGGTTGGCTTGGCGGAGGCGCGCAAGGCAATGACGGGCATGGTGACCGGACCGGTCGATCCCGCGCAGTTCACCGGCTATATTGAGCTACACATCGAACAGGGGCCGACGCTGGATGACAGTGGCGAGCAGATCGGTGTCGTCACTGATATCGTCGGCATTCGCGATATGAAGGTGACCTTTGAAGGCCAGCAGAACCACGCGGGCACCACGCCGATGGCGGTGCGCAAGGATGCGTTTCAAGCGGTATCTGTCTTCAACAGCCTGCTTAATGACCGACTGCGCAATGTGGTGACGCCCAGCACCGTCTGGACGATTGGCCATGTCAGCCTGCATCCCAATGCCTCGTCCATCGTGCCGGGCAAGGCGGTCTTTTCCATGCAGTGGCGGGACGGTGACAGCGACCGTCTGGCACGGATGGAAACGATCATCCGCGAGACTGCCGAAGAGGTCGCCCAGACCCGCGGGATGGAGCTGTCTTTTGGTCCGATGCTGGGGTTGGAGCGGGTGGCGATGGATGCCCGGCTGCGCGACGCGCTGGCCGAAGCGGCGGAAACGGTGGCGCCGGGCAAGTGGCGCAAGATGCCCTCGGGTGCTTTGCACGATGCGACCAATGTGGCGCGGCTGATGCCCGTGGCGATGTTGTTCGCACCGTCGATCAACGGGATCAGCCACGCTTTCGAAGAGGACACAGCCGAAGACGATCTGGTCGCGGCGGTCGAGGTGCTGGGCCGGGCTGTCGCGGCGCTTTGAACGCCGTCAGTCCCAGTCCACGTCGCCAAGGAAGATATAGCCCGCGCCATAGATCGTTTTGATTAACTGCGGGTTCTTCGGGTCTTCGCCAAGTTTCGTGCGCAACCGCGAGATGCGCACGTCCATCGCCCGGTCAAAGCTCTCCGAGGCGACGCCACCAAGGCTTTCTTGCATCTGCGCGCGGCTGATCAGGCGTTTCGGCGCGTCGAGGAACAGGCGCAGCACCTCGCCTTCGGCATGGGAAAAGGTCACTTCGGCGCCTGTCGCATCCTGCAGGACATAGCGGTCGAAATGCGCGGTCCAGCCGTTGAAGCGCGCGGTGGTGCCCGCCTGCGGTGTGGGCTTGGCGCTGCGCAGGCGGGCGCGGATTCGGGCGACCACTTCCGCCGGATCGAAAGGTTTGATGATGTAATCGTCGGCCCCAAGCTCCAACCCTGTCACCCGGTCCTGCACCTGCGCGCGGCCCGAGATGATGATTACGATCGCGCCTTGCTCCAGCGCCAACCGGTGTACCAGCGTCAGCCCGTCGGTGTCGGGCAGGCTGAGATCGACAAGGCAGACATCGGGCGTATGGCTGGCCAGTGCGGCCTCAAAAGCGCGCGCACGGCCAAAGCTGAGGGTGTCGAATCCGGCTTCCTCAAGCGTGTCCGACAGCATGCTGCGGATTTCAGGCTCGTCATCCAGAATGGTAACCAGCGGGCGCGGGGCGGTATCACGGCTCATGGGGCGGTGGCTTTCAATGGGGCGATCAACGCTTGCAGATCGTCTTTTTCAAAGGGTTTGCGCAGCACCGGGGCGAGGGTTTGCGCCTCGACAAACAGCGGGTGATCGGCGGGCAGAGAGGTCATCAGCAACAGTGGCAGGCTGCTGCCGACACGCCGGGCAAGGTCGATACCGGTGCCTTCGCCGGTGAGTTGGATGTCCGAGAGGACAAGGGTGATGTCGGGCAGATCGGCGATCAGGGCCGTGGCCTCATCGGCGCTGGTGGCCTCGATCACCGAATGGCCCTGATCCATCAACATGTCGCGCACCACGGCGCGGATATCACTCGTGTCTTCGACTAGCAGCACCAGCCCCGTCGTGGCAGGCACGGCGGCACGGTAGGGCAGACGCAGGCTGATTTGCGCGCCGCCCTCGGGGACATTGCTCAGCCGCAAATCGCCGCCTGCGGATTTGGTCATGTCATAGACCATCGACAGGCCCAGCCCCGACCCTTCGCTGCCCTTGGTGGTGAAAAACGGCTCGACCCCACGCTCCAGCGCAGAGGGCGAAAAGCCCGGCCCGGTATCGTGGATCACCCATTCGATCCATGTGTCATGCACCAGCCGTTGGGTCAGCGTGATCGTGCCCTGCGCGCCGCAGGCATCGCGGGCATTGAGGATGAGGTTCAAAAGCGCGTCCTGCACCCGCCCTTTATCGAGCAGGACAGACCCCTCCGGCGCGTCATTGCGTACCGCCAGCGCGCATTTCGGCGGCAGAGTGGGGGCGGCGAGGGTCGAAAGCTCGTTCAGCAGGTCGGCGAGATCGGTGGCCGCGGGGCGCAGGGCGCGGGGTTCTGTCACATCGGCAATGGAACTCAGCAGCGTGCCTCCGCGCCGCGCGGCGGCCAAGGTGCCTTCGACCAATTCGCCCGCTTGCGGCGGCATGTCGGGCAGGCGGGCGAGTTTCGACTGCATCCCCAGAATAATCGTCAAAAGGTTTGAGAAATCATGCGCCAGCCCCGAGATCATTCGTGAGGCGAGTTCGCGTTTCAGCGTCTGTTGCAGGGCGACGCGTGTTTGCGTCTCCTCAGTAATGTCCATCGATAGGATATAGACTCCGCCGCGCCCGTCCGGGGTAAAAGCCCCACGTATGCGGCGGGCAGAATCGTCGTCGCTAAACTCAATAACCGCCGGGCTGCCGGCATAGGCTTGGGTCAGCGCGGGCTTGATCCGTGCATAGGCGGACGCCCCAAGCGCGTCGCTGATGTGCAGCCCGTAAATGTTGCTGGGCCGTCCCGGCATAACGCTGCTGAGGCGGCGGTTGGAATAGATGTAGCGGCCGCTGGCGTCGACATGAGCAATATGCGCGGGCATCATCTCGGTCGTCAGGCGGGTGCGGGCCTCGCTTTCGGTGACCTGCCGCTTGGCTTCCTCAAGTGCGGTGATCGTCGCCTCCAGCTTGCGGTTGCTGGCGGCGAGTTGTTCGGCATGGGAGAGCAGTTGATCGCTCAGCGCATCGGACCGCGCGCGCAACAGCGCCTCTTGCCGTTTGGTGTTGGTGATGTCGGTATAGACAGTGACCCAGCCGCCTTGGGGCAGTGGGGAGCCTTCGACGCTGATGGTGCGCCCGTTCGCGCGGGTGCGTTCCATGTAATGCGGCACAAAAGCCTGCGCCTGTTCAACACGCTCGGCCACGAAGGCATCGACATCCGTGACCTCGCCATATTCGCCGGTTCCGGCAAGATGGCGGATCGTATCCTCAAACGGCGCGCCGGGGGTGACCAGTTCATCAGGCAGATCGAACATGGATTGAAACGGCCCGTTGCAGACCGCAAGGCGCAGGTCGCTGTCATAGATCGTCAGCGCCTGAGCGATCAGGTTCAGACCGGCTTGGGTCAGGGCTTTGGTTTGGTCATCGGTGATCTGCATTGGCATCCGTCGACGGTAGGGCCAGCACCGCGCAGAGGAAAGGCCAAATGGCGCTTGACCTTCTTGCGCTGGAGGCCCGGAGAAGCGCGGCAAATGAAACCCGAAAGGCAGAGCATGGACAAGAACTTTGGAATGGTGGCGGTGGCTGCGGTGGTCGCGATTGGTGGATATTTGTGGTGGCGTGCCGAAGAGGCCCCGCCCCCCACAACAAGCGGCGCGGCGATGGCAGCCGTCACCCTGCCGGACAGCCTGAGCGAGCAGGCGCAGATCGGCGCGCGTGTATTTGAAGCGAAATGTGCGGCCTGTCACGGGGTCAATGCCGCCGGGCGCGAAGGCGCAGGCCCGCCGCTGATCCATAAAATCTATGAACCCAGCCACCACGGCGATGGCGCCTTTCTGGTCGCGGCAACCAATGGCGTGCGCCAGCATCACTGGTCTTTCGGCAATATGCCCCCGGTCGAAGGGATCACCCAGGCCGAGGTTAAATCCATCGTGACCTATGTGCGCGAGGTGCAGCGCGCCAATGGCATTGAGTAGGGGCGAAAGAAAGTAGGCGCAAACGGCGGCTAAATCGCGCTGTAACAATTCGTTAGGATTCGGAAAAGATCAGGAAAAAGTTGACCTCCACAAAAAAGAGAACGTCACTTGTGAGATCATAGAATCGCACAAGCGATCGAACCCGCCGGGGAGGGCGGGCATGGGAGGAAGACAATTTGGCCAAGCCGCTGACGCGTGCCGACGGACCTCAGTCCGTTCCGGCGCTGTTGCACCGCAACGCAAGTGAATTCGCAAACGCCCCCGCTTATCGGGAGAAGGAATACGGGATCTGGCAAAGCTGGACCTGGTCGCAGACCCGCGACGAGGTTGAGGCGCTGGCGCTCGGATTTTTGGAGCTGGGACTGGATGAGGGCGATTTCGTCGCCGTTATCGGGCGCAACCGACCATACCTTTATTGGGCGATGATGGCGGCGCAGATGGCTGGCGCCATCCCCGTCCCACTTTACCAAGACGCCAACGCCGAAGAGATGGCCTATGTCATGGGCCACTGCGGCGCGCGCATCGCCGTGGTGGGGGATCAGGAGCAGGTCGACAAGATCATCGAAGTGCAGGCGGAACTGCCAGACTTTGAGCGGATGGTCTATCTCGACCCGCGGGGCCTGCGGAAATACGACCACTCCAAGCTCGACCAATACAGCGCCGTGCAGGAACTGGGCCGCGCCACCCGCGAAAAGCACATCGCCGAGTTGGAGGCGCGTCAGGCCAAGCTGAATTACGACTCAACTGGCGTGATGCTTTACACCTCGGGCACCACAGGCAAGCCCAAGGGCGTGGTGCTGAGCAACCGTAACGTGATCGAGACGGCGAAGTCGTCTTCGGAATTCGACAACCTCAAACGCAATGACGAGATCCTCGCCTATCTGCCGATGGCATGGGTTGGGGATTTCATCTTCTCCGTGGGCCAAGCGCTTTGGACCGGGTTCTGCACCAACTGCCCCGAAAGCGCCGACACGATGCATGTCGACCTGCGCGAGATCGGGCCGACCTATTATTTCGCCCCGCCGCGGGTGTTCGAGACGCAGCTGACCAGCGTTATGATCCGCATGGAGGACGCGAGCCGCTTCAAGAAATGGCTTTTCGACACCTTCATGGCCCATGCCCGCAAGGTTGGCCCCGCGATTCTGGACGGCAAGAAGGTGTCGTTCATGGACCGCGCGAAATACGCGTTGGGCGAGTTGATGATCTATGGCCCGCTAAAGAACACGCTGGGCTTCAGCCGCGTCCGCGTGGGCTATACCGCCGGCGAGGCGATCGGGCCGGAGATTTTCGACTTCTACCGCTCGCTCGGCATCAACCTCAAACAACTCTACGGCCAGACCGAGGCGACGGTGTTCATCACCGCGCAGCCTGACGGCGAGGTGCGCAGCGATACCGTGGGCGTGACCTGCCCCGGCGTTGAGTTGAAAATCGCGGACAATGGCGAGGTCTTTTACCGCTCGCCGGGTGTCTTCGTGGAATACTACAAGAACCCCGAAAGCACCGCAGACACCAAAGATGCCGAGGGCTGGGTCGCCACGGGCGATGCGGGCTTTATCGAGGAAGGCTCGGGCCACCTGCGCATCATCGACCGCGCCAAGGACGTGGGCCAGATGGCCGACGGGCGGCTCTTTGCGCCGAAATATGTCGAGAACAAGCTCAAGTTCTTCCCCAACATCCTTGAGACTGTGGTTTTTGGCAACCAGCGCAGCGAATGCACCGCTTTCATCAACATCGACCTCACGGCGGTTGGCAACTGGGCCGAGCGCAACAACATCGGCTATGCCTCTTACCAAGAACTCGCGCGGCATCCGCAGGTGATGGACACGATCCAAAGCCATGTGGAGGAGGTGAACCGTTCGGTCGCCGAGGATGAGATGCTTTCGGGCTGTCAGGTGCACCGTTTTGTCGTGCTGCACAAAGAGTTGGACGCCGACGATGGTGAATTGACCCGCACCCGCAAAGTGCGCCGCAAGATCATCGAAGAGAAATACGCCGATATCATCACCGCGCTTTATGACGGCTCCAAACAGGTCAGCACCGAAACGGAAGTGACCTATGAGGACGGCCGCAAGGGCTCGATCAAGGCGACGCTCGAAATTCGCGACGCCGCGGTGCAGCCGACCAGCCACAAGATGGCAGCGGAATGAGCGCGGCTCAGGCCAGCGCCGGGCAGGCGGGAACTATGGAAAGGGACAGCGTGAAAGATCAGGCTGACAGCTATGTCACCGACGACGGCCGCACCATCGGCCCCACGGTGATGGAGATGAAAAACATCACCCTGCGTTTCGGCGGTGTGGAAGCGATCAAGGACATCTCATTCGACATCCGCGAGGGTGAAATCCGCGCGATCATCGGGCCGAACGGGGCGGGCAAGTCATCGATGCTCAATGTGATCAGCGGCTTCTACGTCCCGCAAGAGGGCGAAGTTTGGTACAAGGGCGCGCAGCGTCCGCCGATGAAACCCTATCAGGTGGCGCAGCAGGGCATCGCCCGGACCTTTCAGAACATCGCGCTGTTTGAGGGCATGTCGGTGCTCGACAACGTGATGACGGGCCGCCTGACCCAGATGAAATCGGGCCTGCTGGCGCAGTCCCTTTGGAAGGGCAAGGCCGAGCGCGAGGAAGTGGAGAACCGCGAGATCGCCGAGAAGGTCATCGACTTTCTGGAGATTCAGGCGATCCGCAAAACCCCGGTCGCGCGTCTGCCTTACGGTCTGAAAAAGCGCGTCGAACTGGCCCGCGCCTTGGCGGCGGAGCCAACGATCCTGCTGCTGGATGAGCCGATGGCTGGCATGAACGTCGAAGAGAAAGAGGACATGTCCCGCTTTATCCTCGACGTGAACGACGAATTCGGCACGACCATCGCGCTGATTGAGCATGACATGGGCGTGGTCATGGACCTTTCCGACCGCGTGGTCGTGATGGATTACGGCCGCAAGATCGGCGACGGCTCGCCCGATGAGGTGCGCAACAATCAAGAGGTGATCGACGCCTATCTGGGGGTGGCCCATGACTGAGCGCCGCACGATCACCCGCAACGACACAGCCGTTCTGACTTTGGGGAGGGCCAATGATGCCTGAGCAACTGGCGTTTACAATTGAGGTCTTTCTCAACGGGCTGATGGCCGGGGTGCTTTATGCGCTCGTGGCACTTGGCTTTGTGCTGATCTACAAGGCTTCGGGCATTTTCAACTATGCCCAAGGTGTTATGGCGCTTTTTGCCGCGCTGACACTGGTCGGGATCATGGACGGGCAGGTGCCCTTTAGTCACCTGATCAACGCGATCCTCGGCACCGAGGTACACCACTTCGGTTGGCATGTGCCCGCCTTCCTTGCCATCCTGCTGACGATGATCGTAATGATCGTGCTGGCCTATTGCGTGCAGCGTTTCGTATTCCGCTACCTCGTGGGCCAAGAGCCGATCATCCTCTTCATGGCCACCATCGGTTTGGCCTATTTCCTCGAAGGCGTCGGCGATCTGATGTGGGGGTCCGAGATCAAGACGCTCGACGTCGGTCTGCCGCAGGGCATTAACATCTGGATTGATGAATTTACCTTCGACGCGACGGGCTACGGCTTTTTTATCGACAACCTCGATATCGTGGCTTCCGTCGTGGCCGCAATCCTCGTGATCGGGCTGGTGATGTTCGCGCAATACACCAAACAGGGCCGCGCGATGCGGGCCGTGGCGGATGACCACCAAGCCGCGCTGTCGGTGGGGGTCTCGCTCAACTTCATCTGGATCTTGGTCTGGTCGCTGGCGGGGTTCGTCGCGCTGGTGGCGGGTATCATGTGGGGCGCCAAGTCTGGCGTGCAGTTCTCACTGTCACTGATTGCGCTGAAGGCATTGCCGGTGCTGATGCTCGGTGGCTTTACCTCGATCCCCGGCGCGATTGTCGGCGGGCTGATCATCGGTGTGGGTGAGAAACTCTTTGAGTTCCTGATCGGTGCTCCCTTCCTTGGTGGCGCGACCGAGAACTGGTTTGCCTATATGCTGGCGCTGGTCTTCCTCGTCTTCCGCCCGCAGGGCCTGTTTGGGGAGAAGATCATTGAGCGCGTTTGATACAGGCATGATGCGCCGCTGTGCATCCAACGACACAAAGATCGCAGAAGGGAAATCAGTCTAATGTTCTATCGTGAAGCAGGCGATTTCAGCACGACATACGCCGAAGACCAGCAGACCTTTCCGATCAAGTTCGACCGCTACCGCTACTATGTGGTGCTGTTCGTTGCGATCTTTGTCATTCCCTTCATGGTCAATGACTACTGGGTGAACTCGCTGTTCCTGCCCTTTTTGATCTATGCCATCGCGGCGATTGGGCTGAACATCCTTGTGGGCTACTGCGGACAGGTGAGCCTCGGCACCGGCGGTTTCATGGCGGTGGGGGCCTATGCCTGCTACAAGCTGATGACGGCGATGCCGGATGTGAGCATGTTCATCCATATCCTGCTCGCCGGGTTGATCACCGCGGCCGTTGGGGCGCTCTTTGGTCTGCCAAGCTTGCGGATTAAGGGCTTCTACCTTGCCGTGGCGACGCTGGCGGCGCAGTTCTTCCTTGTCTGGCTCTTCAACCGGGTGCCGTGGTTCTACAACTACTCTGCCTCTGGCCAGATCAGCGCGCCTGAGCGGGATACTTTCGGCATTCTGATCACCGGCCCCAACACCGAGGCTTGGGCCACCTATATGTTCTGCCTGATCTTCACCGTCTTCTCGGCGCTGGTGGCGCGCAACCTGACGCGCGGCTCGGTGGGTCGTAAATGGATGGCGATCCGCGACATGGACATCGCGGCCGAGATCATCGGAGTGAACCCGCTGCGTGCGAAACTGACGGCCTTTGCGGTGAGCTCTTTCTTCATCGGCATCTCCGGCGCGCTGTTTTTCTCGATCTACCTCGGCGCTGTTGAAGTGGGCGAAGCCTTCGGCATCAACAAATCGTTCCTTGTGCTCTTTATGATCATCATCGGAGGATTGGGTAGCATCTTTGGCAGCTTTGCGGGGGCCGCGTTCCTTGTGCTGCTGCCGGTGCTTTTGAAGATCGTCGGCGTCGACTGGCTGGGCTGGCCCACGGATATCGTGGCGCATTTGCAGTTGGTGATTGTCGGCGGGCTGATCGTGATCTTCCTGATCGCAGAGCCGCACGGGCTGGCGCAGCTGTGGCGCGTGGCCAAGGAAAAACTGAGATTGTGGCCCTTCCCGCACTAAGGGACGGCCATGAAAAGCGAGGCCGGGGGGAGGAAACCCGGCCCAAACACCCAAGTCGGACAATCCAAGGGAGGAAACACCGATGAAATATAAACTGGGAACACTGGCCGTAGCTGGCCTGATGGCCGCAAGCCCCGTGATGGCGGACCTTGTCTTTCCATCGCTGAGCTATCGTACCGGGCCCTACGCGGCGGGCGGCATCCCCTTCGCCGACGGTTACGCCGATTACTTTACGCTGCTGAACGAGCGTGACGGCGGCATCGGTGGCGAAACCATCCGCGTGCCGGAATGCGAGACCGCCTATAACACCGAAAAAGGCGTGGAGTGCTACGAGTCGACCAAGGGCGAAGGCGCGCTGGTGTATCAGCCGCTCTCGACCGGCATCACCTACCAGCTGATCCCCAAAGTCACCGCTGACGACATTCCGATGCTGACATCGGGTCTGGGCCGTACCTCGGCCAAGAACGGCAACACTTTCAGCCACGTCTTTAACTTCCCTGCGAACTACTGGGATGGCGCGTCGGTTGCGGTAAAGCACATCATGGAGCAGGAAGGCGGTAGCCTTGAGGGCAAGAAGATCGCGCTCGTGTACCACAACTCTGCCTATGGCAAGGAGCCGATCCGCACGCTGCAAGAGCTGAGCGAGAAGCATGGTTTCGAGCTGAAAGAAGTGCCCGTCGATCACCCCGGTCAGGAGCAGAAATCGCAGTGGCTGCAAATCCGCCGCGACAAGCCTGACTATGTGATCATGTACGGCTGGGGCGTGATGAACCAAGTTGCGGTTCAGGAAGCCGCCAACATCCGCTTCCCGATGGATAAGTTCATTGGCATCTGGTGGTCCGGTTCGGAAAACGACGTGCTGGCAGCCGGTGCCAAGGCCGATGGCTACAAGGCGCTGACCTTTCACAACGTGGGCTCCGACTATCCGCTTTATGACGATCTGCAGAAATACGTTGTCGATGCGGGCAAAGCTGCCGGTGCAGGCGATCAGGTCGGCTCGGTGCTTTATAACCGTGGCGTCTATGCCGCCATGCTGGTGTCAGAAGCGGCCCGTACAGCGCAGGAAATCCACGGTGTGACCGACATCACCGGCGGCCAGATGCGTGACGGTATGGAGCAGCTTGAGATCACCGAAGAGAAGATGGCGGCGCTTGGCCTGCCGGACTTCGGTCCTGAGTTCTCGGTCTCCTGCGAAAACCACGGTGGTGAGGGCTTTGTCGCCGTGACCCAGTGGGATGCGGAGGCCAAGGAATGGAACCTCGTGTCGGACTTCATGCAGTCGGATCAAGACGTGATCCAGCCGCTGATCGATGAGGATAGCTCGGCCTATGCCGACGAAAACGCCATCGAAGGCAACTGCTAAGACACCGCTCCCGGCTGCCCTCTGGGTGGCCGGGAACCTACCCAAGCGCCAAGAAAGGTCCTTCCCATGCTGGATGCCGCCAACACCAATGACGTCGCAGTCGACAACCTGCTTGAGGTCAACAATATCGAGGTGATCTACAACCACGTCATCCTCGTGCTGAAGGGCGTCAGCCTGAATGTGCCCAAGGGCGGCATCACCGCGCTGCTGGGCGGCAATGGCGCCGGCAAGACGACGACGCTCAAGGCGATCTCGGGGCTGCTGGCCTCGGAGCGGGGCGAGGTCACCAAAGGCTCGATCAAATACCGCGGCGGTGCGATCCAGCATCAGGATCCTGCCGAAACCGTGAAGAAAGGTGTCGTGCAGGTCATGGAAGGCCGCCACTGTTTTGAGCACCTTACCATCGAAGAAAACCTCCTGACTGGGGCCTATACCCGCACCGATGGGAATGCTGCGATCCAGCAGGACCTTGAGATGGTCTATAACTACTTCCCCCGTCTGAAAGAGCGCCGCCGCTCGCAGGCTGGCTATACCTCGGGCGGTGAGCAGCAGATGTGCGCCATTGGCCGCGCTCTGATGTCACGGCCTGAGACGATCCTTTTGGACGAGCCGTCGATGGGCCTTGCCCCGCAACTGGTTGAGCAGATTTTCGAGATCGTGAAATCGGTCAACGAACAGGAGGGCGTGACCTTCTTGCTGGCCGAGCAAAACACCAACGTCGCGCTGCGCTTTGCGCATTACGGCTACATCCTCGAATCCGGTCGCGTGGTGATGGATGGACCCGCCAAAGACCTGCGCGAGAACCAAGACGTGAAGGAATTCTACCTCGGCATGTCCGACGAGGGCCGCAAGAGCTTTCGCGACGTGCGCAGCTACCGCCGCCGCAAACGCTGGCTGAGTTAAGACGGTACCCGACCGGACCAGAAAGACCCAAGACAAGACCAGAGCGGGCCTGTGCCCTCTCCAGTGATGCCATAGCAGGAAAGTGACAGGGATGCTGACCAAGCCCCATTTCGACGATCTGGAAACCCGCAGCGCCGACCAACGGGCGGCCGATCTGGCGCAGGCGTTGCCGCAGCAGATCGCCCGCGCGCAGGGCTTGCCGGGTTATGGCGAGACGCTCAAAGAGGTGGACGCATCACAGATCACCTCAGCCGCCGCCCTAGCCAACCTCCCGGTGCTGCGCAAATCTGAGCTTGGTAAGGCGCAGGCGGGGCAGCCGCCCTTCGGCGGGTTCACCACCAAGCCGGTGACGGAGTTCAGCCATGTCTTCCAGTCGCCCGGCCCGATCTACGAGCCCTCCAGCAACGATCCTGACTGGTGGCGGATGGGCCGCTTCCTCCATGCCGCGGGCATCGGCGCGGGCGATGTGGTGCACAACTGCTTTGGCTACCACCTGACCCCTGCGGGTATGATCTTCGAATCCGGTGCGCGGGCGGTCGGGGCGACCGTCTTACCTGCGGGCACCGGCCAGACCGAGCTACAGGTCACCGCCGCCCGTGATGTGGGCTCGACCGCCTATGCGGGCACGCCGGATTACCTCAAGGTGATCTTGGAAAAGGCCGATGCCATGGGGGTTGATCTGAAGATCACCAAGGCGGCGGTCGGCGGCGGCGCGCTTTTCCCCAGCCTGCGGGCCTTCTATCAAGAGCGCGGCATCACCTGCCTGCAATCCTATGCCACCGCCGATCTGGGCAATATCGCCTATGAAAGCCCGGCGATGGAGGGGCTGATCGTCGACGAGCAGGTCATCGTCGAGATTGTCACCCCCGGCACCGGAATCCCGGTCGCGCCCGGTGAGGTTGGCGAGGTCGTGGTCACCACGCTGAACCCCGACTACCCGCTCATCCGTTTCGCCACCGGAGACCTTAGCGCCGTGTTGGAGGGCGAAAGCCCCTGTGGGCGCACCAACATGCGCATCAAGGGCTGGATGGGCCGCGCCGATCAAACCACCAAGATCAAGGGCATGTTCGTCCGGCCCGAGCAGGTGGCGGCGCTGGTTGCCCAACACGAGGAGATCGAAAAGGCCCGCGTCATCGCCAGCCGGGAAGGCGAGGCAGACGTGATGACCGTGCAGATCGAAACCGTCGGAGAGGACAAGGACGCCTATGCCCGATCCGTGGCCGATCTACTCAAGCTCAAGGGCCGGGTCGAGCTGGTTGCCCCCGGCAGTCTGCCGCGCGACGGGCTGGTGATCGAAGATACCCGCAGCTACGATTGAGGCGCGGCGTCGCGCCCTCTGGCATTTCCGAGTGAAATCGTCGAAATAGGGCGCATGACGCTGAACACCGCCTCCTCTGAGACGCCCCATCTGCGCCGCGCCCGCGACGGGCTGCGCGCGCTGTCGGCTGTCGCCCTGACCGTCGCCACCATCTGTGCGCTGCCGATGCTGGCGGTGCTGATCGCCGCGCTGAGCGGCGGGACGGAAACGGTGCAGCACCTGATCGACACGGTGCTGGGCCGCTATACGGTGACGACGCTGCTCTTGGTGCTACTGGTGTCTCTCGGCACCTTTGCCATCGGTGTGGGGGCGGCTTGGCTGGTGACGATGACACGTTTCCCCGGCGCCAAGCTGTTGGAGATTGCACTGGTGTTGCCGCTGGCCTTCCCGGCCTATGTGCTGGCATACGCCTATACCCATGTGCTCGACCATCCCGGCATTGTGCAGACCATGCTGCGCGACGTGACGGGCTGGGGCCCGCGGGACTATTGGTTCCCCGAGATCCGCTCGCTTGGCGGGGCGGCGGCGATGCTGGTGTTGGTGCTTTATCCTTACGTCTACCTGCTGGCCCGCGCCGCTTTTCTGCAACAAAGCGGGACGACATTCCTAGCCGCCCGCGCGCTCGGCTCCAGCGCTTGGGCGGCGTTTTTCAAGGTCAGCCTGCCGCTGGCCCGGCCTGCCATTGCGGGCGGCGTGTTGCTGGCGGTGATGGAGACCATCGCCGATTTCGGCACCGTGGCCTATTTCGGCGTCCAGACCTTTGCCACCGGCATCTACACCAGCTGGTTTTCCATGTTCGACCGGGCGGCCGCCGCGCAACTGGCGCTTTGCCTGCTGAGTTTCGCGCTGTTGCTGGCGATGCTAGAGCGGGCGCAGCGCGGCAAGGCCAAGTATCACGACCCCGCGCGCCGGACCCAATCCGCACCGCCAGCCGAGTTGAAAGGCTGGCAAGCCGCAGCGGCGATCGTGCTTTGTGGTGTGCCGGTGCTCTTTGGGGCGGTGCTGCCGGTGGTCATCCTCGTGACCATGGGGCTTGATAGCGAGCAGAGCCTTTTCAGCCCGCGCTACCTCGGCTTCATGCGCAATTCGGTGACGCTTGCTGGTGTTGCGGCTGCGCTGACAGTGCTGGCGGCGATCAGCGTGGGGTTTTACCGGCGGCTGCGCCCGGGCCGCGTCTCGCAGGGGGCGGCTTATGTCGCGCGGTTGGGCTATGCGGTGCCGGGCGGGGTGATCGCCGTGGGGCTGCTGGTGCCCTTCGCGGCCTTCGACAACGCGCTCGACGCTTGGATGCGCGAGACCTTTGATGTTTCCACCGGGCTTTTGATCACCGGCTCGATCTGGCTCTTGGTGCTGGCCTATCTGGTGCGTTTCCTCGCGGCGGCGCTTGGAGCCTATGAGGGCGGGCAGTCCATGGTGCATGCCAATATGGACGCCGCCGCGCGGTCACTGGGGCAGACGCCCTTGGGGACGCTGCGCCGGGTGCATCTGCCGATCCTTGCGCCGAGCCTGCTGACCGCGCTGCTGATCGTCTTTGTCGACGTGATGAAGGAACTGCCCGCCACGCTGATCATGCGGCCTTTCAACTATGATACGCTGGCGGTGCAGGCGTACCGGCTGGCCAGTGACGAGCGGCTCAATGGGGCTGCGGTGCCGAGCCTTGTGATCGTGGCGATGGGGCTGCTGCCGGTGATCTTGATCTGCCGGCAGGTGGGACGTCAGCGGTAGCGCGGAAGGGCCAGCGCCTGCCCGCGGGTCGGCGATCCGACGGGCGGTTCCTGCCACTTTATGCCTCAGCTATGATGTGCGTTCGCATTGTTACTCCAAGCCTTACCAAATCGCCTACCCGTCCGGGCGGGCAGGCGATGGCCCGGCGCCTGCGGCTTATCCCGGGCCGGGGTGGCAGTGTTGGCCGGCGATAAGGGCGGCGCCCTCCGGGATGAGGGAGAGCGATGCCCGGCGGGGCGCTAGATGCGGAAGCGCAGCGCATAAAAAAGGCGGGCCCGAAAGCCCGCCTCCTCCGCGAATGTCGCGCTGATTATTCCCAGCCGACCGAGTTGAAGATCTTCTGCGCGGTGCCGATATTCTCGGCCACGTCCGACAGGTTCACCTCGTCGGCTTTGAACTCACCCAACTGCTTGACGCTGTCGGCCAGTTCTACGCCTTCCACGGTGGGGAATTCATCGTTGCCCGCCGAGAAATAGACCTGCGCCTGATCAGAGGCGAGATACTCAAGGAACTTCACCGCGTTCTCACGGTTCGGGGCGTTCTTGGCCACGCCGCCGCCCGAGAGGTTCATATGCGCGCCGTTGCCTTCTTGGTCTGGCCAGATCAGGCCGATCTTGCCGATATCGTCGCTCACGCCGTCGACATCGGTGCGGATCGCGCGGGCGAAGTAATAGCTGTTGGACACAGCGATGTCGCACTCACCCGAAACGATGCCGCGCAGCTGGTCGGTGTCGCCGCCTTGGGGTGCGCGCGCCATATTGTCGACCACGCCCTGCGCCCAGTCGGTCGCGGCTTCTTCGCCCTCATGGGTCACGATGGAGGCCAGCAGGGTCTGGTTGTAGGTGTTGGTCGAGGACCGGATGCAGACCTGACCTTTGTAGGCCGGATCGGCGAGGTCCATGTAGGTCGCTGGCGGATTGTCCATCGTCTCTTTGTTGTAGAAGATGATCCGCGCGCGTTGGGACAGACCGAACCACTGGTTGCCGTCGTCCTGCAGGTTGCCGGGAATGCGCTCTTCGAGCGTGTCGCTCTCGACCGCTTGCAGCAGGTCCATGTCTTTAGCGCGCTTGAGGCGGCTGGTGTCCACGGTCAGCAGGACGTCGGCGGGGGAGTTCGCGCCTTCGGCTTCCATACGGGCCAGCAGTTCGTCGGCTTTGCCTTCGATGCGGTTGATGGTGATGCCGGTCGCTTCGGTAAAGTCGGAGTAGAGCCGCTCGTCAGTGTCGTAGTGACGCGAAGAGTAGAGATTCAACTCGCCATCGGCCAGCGCAGGAAGGGCCAGCGCCATCAGCGCGGCGGCGGCAGTCGATGTTTTGCAGAGGGTCATATCAGGGTCCTGTTCCATTTGGGATAACTTGACTGAAACAGTAAGAAACAGATTTTATCCGGCCCTGCAACCAATTCCGATAAATTTGGTCGGAAAGCCCCCGGCCCCATCAGGCCGAGGGCTATGCGGTCAGTCTTTGCCGCCGATCTTGTCTTGGGTCTTGGTGTCGAAATCGCTGGCGTCGTGCCGCTCATGCAGTTGCAACGACAGGTCATCGCCGAAGGCGCGGTTGACCATACGGCCCCGGGTCACGGCAGGGCGTGCGTCAATCGCTTCGGCCCAACGCATGACGTTTTTGTAAGAGGTCACGTCTAGGAACTCAGCCGCCGAATAGAGCCGCCCGAGCACCAATTGACCATACCAGCTCCAGATCGCCATATCGGCAATGGAGTATTCATCGGCGAAATACTCATGCTCGGCCAGATGCTTGTCCATCACGTCAAGCTGACGCTTGGTTTCCATCGCGAAACGGTTGATGGGGTATTCGAACTTCTCTGGGGCGTAGGCGTAGAAATGGCCGAAGCCGCCGCCAAGGTAGGGCGCGCTGCCCATCTGCCAAAAGAGCCACGACAGCGCCTCGGTCCGGCGGGCGGGGTCTTGGGGCAGGAAGGCGCCAAACTTCTCAGCAAGATAGAGCAGGATCGCCCCCGATTCGAAGACCCGCTGGGGCGCATCGCCAGAGTGGTCCATCAGCGCGGGAATTTTGGAGTTGGGGTTCACCTCGACAAAGCCCGAACCGAACTGATCGCCCTCGGAAATATCGATCAGCCAAGCGTCGTATTCAGCCGCCTTATGGCCCGCCTCTAGCAGTTCTTCGAACATCACCGTGGCTTTGACGCCATTGGGCGTGGCGAGGGAATAAAGCTGAAAGGGATGCTCGCCGACGGGGAGGTCCTTGTCATGGGTCGCACCGGCGATGGGCCGGTTGGTGCTGGCGAATTTGCCGCCGCTTTCTGATTCCCATTTCCAAACCTTTGGGGGCGTATATTCGGGCGTGTCCGACATGATGGTCTTCCTTGTTATTCAAGTCTGCTTTGAAGGTGGGGTTTTGCGCCGGGGTTGCAAGCCGTTATCCGCAACGAAAAAGGCCGCCCCCGAAGGAGCGGCCTTTAGTTCTAAAAAGCTGCGAAGCTCAGCCCTGACGGGCTTTGAACCGGCGCTGCGTCTTGTTGATGACGTAAACGCGGCCTTTGCGACGCACAACACGGCAATCGCGATGCCGATTCTTGAGCGAGCGGAGCGAATTGCGAACCTTCATGGTCGTCTCCTCATGTCGTGGCGCGGGCCAGCGCCTAGGTTGCGGGCAACCTGCCAAAGGCAGGTCGATGAATAATGGTGGGCGATACTGGGATCGAACCAGTGACCCCTTCGATGTCAACGAAGTGCTCTACCGCTGAGCTAATCACCCACTTTTAAGCGTTTCCATGTCGGCCCCAAAACTAAATGGGGCGCGAAATTTCGCGCCGTTGGGGTCCTATAAAAGGAGTCGGCGACGGGATCAAGGGCTTTTGGAGCGGAATAAACACGCTATGTTCGACTTAGAAGGAATTATTATGCCGATGACCGCCTACGAAGTACTGCATCCCGACCGAAACCGCTCTTGCGTGGTCTTTGCCTCGCCCCATTCGGGTCGGGATTATGCGGCGTCTTTCCTGCGGCGGTCGGTTTTGGATGAACATGCGATCCGCTCGTCCGAGGATGCTTTTGTCGATCTGTTGTTCGATTGCGCGCCGTTGCATGGGGCCTCTTTCATCAAAGCTGGCGCGCCGCGGGCCTATATCGACTTAAACCGCGCGCCCGAGGAGTTGGACCCATCGGTCATCGAAGGGATCCCGCGGCAGGGTCATAACCCGCGCGTGGCCTCGGGGCTGGGGGTGATTCCCCGCGTGGTGGCCAATGGTCGGGCGATTTATCGCGGCAAGCTTTCCCAAGAAGAGGCGCAGCTGCGCATCGACAGCTACTGGCGGCCCTATCACGCGAAACTGCAAGAGTTGCTGAGCGCGGCGCATCGCCGTCACGGGCAGGCGGTGCTGGTCGATTGCCACTCCATGCCGCATGAGGCGATGGACGGTGTGGCGCGCGGCGGGATGCGGCGGCCCGATGTCGTATTGGGCGACCGCTTTGGCGCGGCGGCGGGGGGCGAGGTGGTCGACCGAATCGAAGCGGCCTTTGTCGAGGCGGGGTTCGTGGTGACGCGGAATTCGCCCTTTGCCGGGGCCTATATTACCCAAGCCTATGGCCGTCCCTCGCGCGGGCAGCATGCCGTGCAGGTCGAGATCGACCGGGCGCTCTATATGAACGAGCGGTTGATTCGGCCCAACGGTGCTTTCGAGGCGGTGCAGGCAGCGTTGCAGCGTGTGGTGGCCGAAGTGGCGCAGATCGGACAGCAGCGGCTTCCCCTCGCTGCGGAGTAGGTCAACGCAGGGCGCGGCCTTTCACGATTGCTTTATCGCCGAAACGGCTGCGGATGCTGTCGGCAGCGCGTTCGGCGCGGCTGCGCTGTGCGGCTCCGGGGTCAAGTAGATCGCCGACCATATCCGCCCCCTCTGCGCCCGAAAGGTCCGATAGCCCCACGCCAATCAAGCGATAAGCGCTATTGTGGTCGACCTGATCAAACAGGGCGCGGGCAGTGCGATAAATGCGGTCGGCCAGTTGCGTCGGATCGTGCAGCGACAGGCGGCGTGACAGCAAAGAGTGATCGGCGCGTTTCAGTTTTAGCGTCACCACTCGGCCTGCCATCTCTTTCGCCTTGGCACGGTCTGCCACCTTTTCCGCCAAGCGCCAGAGGTGGCCATCGAGAATCTCTGCATCGCCGGTATCGTCAGAGAATGTCGTCTCATTGCTGATCGACTTCACCGGACGGTGCCGCGACACGCGCCGTTTGTCTTGGCCGCGCGCGAGATGCCACAGCCGGTCGCCCATGCTGCCAAAGCGGGCGATGAGATCGGTTTGGTCCCACCGCAACAGATCGGAAAAACTGCGGATGCCGGCCTTTTCCAGCGCGGTCTGCGTGGCGGCCCCGACGCCCCAGATCATGCCCACCGGTTTGTCGCGCAAAAACGCCGCCGTTTCGCCCGCGCCGATGACAGAGAATCCATGCGGCTTGTCGAGATCCGAGGCGACCTTGGCCAGAAATTTGTTATGGCTCAGCCCGATGGAACCTGTCAGCCCCAGTTCCACCTTCATCCGCCGCACCAGCCGCGCCAGCATCACCGCCGGGGGCTGGCCGTGCAGCCGCGCGGTGCCTGTCATATCGAGAAAGGCTTCGTCCAGCGACAAGGGCTCAATCGCCGGGGTCATCTCTTCCATCATCGCGCGAATCGCGCGGGAGGCTTCGACATAGACCTCCATGCGTGGCTTGATGATCACCGCCTCGGGGCACAGCTTGAGCGCCTGAAACATCGGCATGGCCGAGCGCACGCCTCGGATCCGCGCAACATAGCAGGCGGTCGACACGACCCCGCGCCGCCCGCCGCCGATGATGACGGGTTTGCCAGCCAGTTCGGGATTGTCGCGTTTTTCCACCGAGGCATAGAAGGCATCGCAATCCATATGGGCGATCGACAGGTCGAAGAGTTCCGGGTGGGACAGCACACGCGGGCTGCCACAGCGCGGACAGCGCCGCGCCGGAGCGATTTCAGAAAGACAGTCGCGACAGAGGGTAGCCATGAGTACACCGGGAGGGCAGGGTTCGGGCGACGATTCTAACCAGATCGCGAGGGATTTAACATGGGCTTTGATGGCGCAAAGCTGGCGCTCTACCTTGGGGGGAAGCTGGCCGTGATCCTGCGCGATGACACGCCGGGCCTGCCCTTTGCGGATCATTGGGATTTGCCCGGTGGGGGGCGCGAGGGGGCAGAGACCCCGCTGGCCTGCGCACTGCGTGAATGCCGCGAAGAGTTGGGGATCGTGGTGCCTGAAGACGCGGTGATCTGGCAAGGCAGTTTTGATGAGGCGGGGCGGATCAAATGGTTCTTCGTTGCACGCTTGCCCGCCGAGGCAGAGGCCCAGATCGTCTTTGGCGACGAGGGGCAGCGCTGGCGTTTGATGGCGCAGGATGAGTTTCTGACCCACCCCCGCGCGGTGCCCGCATTTCAGGACCGCTTGCGGGTCTATCTGGCGCAAAGCGCGACAGAAAAAGACCAGCACTAGATGGGGAAATAAAGGCCCCCCGCCTGCGTGAGCGGGGGGAGGTGACGAACATCAGGAAGAACCAGTTCGTCGGGGAGTATCACCTGAGTTCAACATAACATGTTGCGCGGCTTTCGCCTAACATTGATGACCGCCCCCGCGGCGCATCCCGGCGCGCTGTGGTCGATTTGCTACAGGGCGGAGGAAGCCCCTTGTTAACGTTCAGAAATTTCCTGAAGCACGGCGCGGGCAGCGGCAGCGGGGTCTTCGGCCTGCCAGATCGGGCGGCCCACCACGATGTGATCGGCGCCATCCGCGATGGCCTGACCGGGGGTGGCGACCCGTTTCTGATCGCCCAATGCGGCACCTTGGGGGCGCACGCCGGGGGTGACAATAAGCTTGCCGTTCGCTTCGGGGAGGGCGCGGATCGCGGCGGCCTCTTGAGGGGAGGCGATGACGCCATCTGCGCCTGCGTCCAACGCGCGGCCCGCACGGGTCAGCACCAGATCGCCCAGATCGCCCGGTTGAATCAGCGCGGCGTCAAGGTCGGCGCGGTCAAGCGAGGTGAGGATCGTGACGGCGAGAATTTTCATGTCCGTGCCAGCGGCACCTTGCTTGGCCGCCGCCACCACATGCGGGTCGCCGTGGACGGTCAAGAAATCCAGATCGAACTGGGCCAGCCCGCGCACCGCCGCCTCTACGGTGGCACCGATGTCGAAAAGCTTCATATCAAGGAAGATGCGCTTGCCATGTTCCTGTTTCAGTTCATTGGCCAAGGCCAAGCCACCGCCCGTCAGCATGCCGAGGCCGATTTTGTAAAAGCCCACCGCATTTCCGAGCTTTTCGGCCAGTTCCAGCCCCGCGACCGCATGGGGAACATCAAGGGCGACAATCAGACGGTCATCAGACATGCGAGGGCTCCTGCCAATTTTCAAACGGCTTTGACCTACGCCGCGGCGCGGGGCAAGTCCATCATTCATGCAATAGGGGCGCAAAAAAATAGGGGCGCAAAAAAGAGGCCCGAACACCGCGTTGCGGGTCCGGGCCAAGTGATCAGAGACTTAGCAGGCAGGCACTGGTCTCTGGTATGCGGAACGCCACATCGGGACAGATGAGGTGGCAGCAGGTCCGCGGGCAGCCGCGCGGCAGGCAGGTGCCACGCGGAAGGGGGTTAGGCTGCGTCGCGGCCGGGAAGGTCCATGACCTCTTCCAACCAACGCAGCGGATCGAAGCTGCGGCGTCCGGCCCGCTGAGCGGGGACGTGGCGCAGGACTTCGGAACTCAAACCACGCTTCTGGGCGTGGCGGCGGAGCGCTTGACGGGACAGACCGTCAGCGGCATCGCGGTATGACATGGTGATCGGGGCATCGATGGCACAAGCGTAGCGGCGCAGCTGCTCCCCGTCTTGGACAGTGACCAGCGCTTCGAAACACTGAGTGGCCGCATTGTAGGTGACATCTGTCAACTGGATAGGGCGCGTCTGCATCGTTTCACCTCTTGTGTTCTTCTGAACCTTGGCAGGCTTTGTCGTCCTGCTCTCATCTGAGGAATAAACGCGAGAGGCAGCCAAATGGTTTCATTATGGTTACACTTTCTGTGGATAAAGGTTAACAATGTATTTATATCAATGGCATAGGATGGTATTTTTTGACGCAAAATTGCCGTATTTTCGCCTTATTGGCTGAATTCTTCCTATTAGCAGCTTCTTTCACGGCGGTATTTTGCGCCCATACGGTCTTGAACCCGCAGCGCCGCTTCCCAAATTAATACCGAGGCTCAGACCGCTGCGTGCCACATACCGGGCGCGGCATTTTGGAGCGCTTGTAGAAAAGGAGAGACCCATGGACTTGAGCAAGTTCACGGAAAGATCGCGCGGCTTTATTCAAGCGGCGCAAACCATTGCGACACGGGAAAGCCATCAGCGGCTGTCCCCTGAACATGTACTCAAAGCACTGCTGGACGACGACCAAGGGCTGGCGCGCAACCTGATCGCGGCCTCGGGCGGCGATGGTGCGCGCGTGATGCAGGCGCTTGACCTCGCACTTGGCAAAATCCCGAAAGTCACCGGCGATGCGGGGCAGGTCTATTTGGACGGCACCACCGCCAAAGTATTGGCTGAGGCCGAAACCATGGCCAAGAAAGCGGGCGATAGTTTCGTTACTGTCGAACGCATTCTAACCGCGCTTTGCATGGTGAAGTCCGGCGCGAAGACGGCGTTGGAAGCGGGCAAAGTAACGGCTCAAGCCCTGAACACCGCGATCAATGATGTGCGCAAGGGACGCAAGGCCGACAGCGCCACCGCCGAAGACAGTTATGAGGCTTTGGAGAAATACAGCCTCGACCTGACCGCGCGGGCCGAAGAGGGCAAGATTGACCCTATCATTGGCCGGGATGAGGAAATCCGCCGCGCGATGCAGGTGCTGAGCCGCCGGACCAAGAACAACCCGGTGCTGATCGGTGAACCGGGTGTGGGTAAGACCGCGATTGCCGAAGGCTTGGCGCTGCGGATCGTGCATGGGGACGTGCCTGAATCCCTGCGCAACAAACGCCTGCTCGCGCTCGACATGGGCGCGCTGATCGCCGGGGCGAAATACCGCGGTGAGTTCGAGGAACGGCTGAAGGCGGTTCTGACCGAGGTGACCGAAGCCGCGGGCGAGGTGATCTTGTTCATTGACGAGATGCACACGCTGGTCGGCGCCGGTAAGGCCGACGGCGCGATGGATGCGTCGAACCTGCTGAAACCTGCGCTGGCGCGGGGTGAGTTGCACTGTGTGGGTGCCACCACTCTCGAAGAGTACCGCAAATATGTCGAGAAAGACGCGGCACTTGCGCGGCGGTTCCAGCCAGTAATCGTGCAGGAGCCGACGGTGGAGGACACCGTTTCGATCCTGCGTGGCATCAAAGAGAAGTATGAGTTGCACCACGGCGTGCGCATTTCCGACACCGCGCTGGTCGCGGCGGCGACGCTGAGCCATCGCTACATTACCGACCGTTTCCTGCCCGACAAGGCGATCGACCTGATGGACGAGGCCGCGAGCCGTTTGCGGATGGAAGTCGACAGCAAGCCTGAAGAACTGGACGCGCTGGACCGTCAGATCCTGCAGCTTCAGATCGAGGCCGAAGCGCTGAAGAAAGAAGATGATACCGCGTCCAAGGATCGGTTGGAGGCTTTGCAGAAAGACCTGAGCGATCTGCAAGACCGCAGCGCCGAGATGACAGCGCAGTGGCAGGCCGAGCGGGACAAGCTGGCTGGTGCGCGCGACATCAAAGAGAAACTGGACCATGCGCGGGCCGACCTCGACATCGCCAAACGCGAAGGCAACCTCGCGCGCGCGGGCGAGCTATCTTATGGCGTGATCCCGCAGTTAGAGCGCGACCTCGAAGCCGCCGAGGGCCGCGAAGACGACATGATGGTCGAAGAGGCCGTGCGCCCGGATCAGATTGCCAGCGTGGTCGAGCGTTGGACCGGTATCCCTGCCGGCAAAATGCTGGAAGGGGAGCGGGACAAGCTGTTGCGGATGGAAGAGCAGTTGCATGATCGGGTGATCGGTCAGAGCGCGGCTGTCAAAGCGGTCGCCAATGCCGTGCGCCGTGCGCGGGCGGGGCTGAACGACGAAAACCGCCCGCTTGGCAGCTTCCTCTTCCTTGGACCGACTGGCGTCGGTAAGACCGAATTAACCAAGGCCGTGGCCGAGTTTCTCTTTGACGACGACAATGCGATGGTTCGCATCGATATGTCCGAGTTTATGGAGAAACATTCGGTGGCCCGTCTGATCGGTGCCCCTCCGGGTTACGTTGGTTATGACGAGGGCGGTGTGCTGACCGAAGCGGTGCGGCGGCGTCCTTATCAGGTCGTGCTTTTTGACGAGGTCGAAAAGGCGCACCCGGATGTCTTCAACGTGCTGTTGCAGGTGCTCGACGATGGTGTGCTGACCGATGGCCAGGGCCGCACGGTCGACTTCAAGCAGACGCTGATCATTCTGACCTCAAACCTCGGGGCGCAGGCGCTGAGCCAGCTGCCCGAGGGGGGTGACATGGCCGGGGCCAAGCGCGACGTGATGGACGCAGTCCGGGCGCATTTCCGGCCTGAGTTCCTGAACCGTCTGGACGAGACGATCATCTTTGACCGTCTGGGCCGTGCGGATATGGACGGCATCGTCACGATCCAGATGGCACGTCTGCTCAAACGGCTTGCGGGGCGGAAGATCACGCTTGATCTCGATGACGCCGCGCGCAAGTGGTTGGCTGACGAAGGCTATGATCCGGTCTTTGGAGCGCGACCCTTGAAGCGGGTGATCCAGCGCACCGTACAGGATCCGCTGGCCGAGATGCTGCTGGCCGGAGATGTGAAGGACGGCGATACCGTCACCGTCCGCGCCGGGACCGATGGTTTGATCATTGGCGATCAGGTGGCCGCGTCGAACCGGCCCAAACCGGATGATGCCACGGTGCATTAAACGCCCAAGACATTAAGAAAGGCCGGGGTTATCCCGGCCTTTTCGCTTGGACTAAAACCCGCGAAAGGCGCCCATTATTCGCCAATCGCTTCTTTCACGATTTCGTCTAGCAGGCTCTGCACCTCTTGCATGGCTCCTTCGGGAAAGGCGCGGTAGCCGACGGTCACTTCGTCACTCTCAGGCAATTGCATGACGAAAATGTCGTAGGGGCAAAAGCCGATGTTCATCACATCCGCCTCCATCACTTTGCGCGACAGCGCGGCCGAGCAAAAGCTGAACACCTCCGCCGCCTCGAACAGCACCACGTCAGAGCCGACATCCGCGCGGGTGCGGTCCAGCATCTCACCCACATGGCTGACGTTTTCGGGGATCAGCCCTTGGTTCAGGATCGCATTCTCCACCCCAAAGGTCACATCGCCAAAGCTTTGGTCGGTGGTATAGGTGACCATCTCATCCGCCTGCGCGGCGCTGGCCAGCATCAGACCGGCGGCAAAAAGGAAACGGATCATGGCGGCACTCCTTTAATAACGGCGCCTGACATTCCGGTGTGCTGGCTGAAATCCGGGCGAAAGGATTTGGTGCCACCCGCGGCGGGCGCTAACTTCTATTGAGTATAGTAGGGAGTGCTGAAATGGCCAATCGCTGGATCAATCGACTGACAGACCGAGACGTGACTGACGAAGCGCAGTACTTTAACCGGCGTCAGATCATGGGCGGCGCGATGGCGGGGCTGGGTCTTGCCAGCTTGGGGCAGGGGGCCATGGCCCAAGAGGGGCTGACCCCGAATGACTATGAGGACATCACCCAATACAACAATTACTACGAATTCGGCACCGGCAAGGGTGACCCCGCGAAATACGCAGGGAGCCTGACGACCAAGCCGTGGACAGTGGCCATCGAAGGGATGGTCGACAAGCCGGGCGATTACGCTTTTGAGGACATCATGAAGGCCATGACAGTCGAAGAGCGCATCTACCGCCTGCGCTGCGTCGAAGCTTGGTCGATGGTGGTGCCGTGGAACGGGTTCGAGTTGGCCGATCTCCTGAATATGGCCGGGGTGCAATCCGGTGCGAAATACGTCGCGTTCGAGACCGCCTACCGGCCTGAGGAAATGCCCGGCGTCCGCTTTCCCGTGCTCGACTGGCCCTATGTCGAAGGGCTGCGTCTGGATGAGGCGATGCACCCGCTGACAATCATGGCCACCGGCATCTATGGCAAAGACATCCCGAACCAGAACGGCGCGCCGCTGCGTTTGGTGGTGCCGTGGAAATATGGCTACAAGTCGATCAAATCCGTCGTGCGGATCACCCTGACCGACAAACAGCCGCCCACCAGCTGGAACAAGGCCGCGCCGCGGGAATACGGCTTCTACAGTAACGTAAACCCCGAGGTGAGCCATCCACGCTGGTCGCAGGCCGATGAACGCCCCATCGGTGGCGGGCTGTTTGCGCGGCGTCAGCCGACGTTGATGTTCAACGGCTACGAAGAAGAGGTGGCAGGGCTCTACGAGGGCATGGACCTGACCGCGAACTTCTGATGCGCGACACACTATATTTGCACAGAGTTTTTGACAGCCTCGGCGGAAGCGCGTTGCCCGGGGTGGCCGGCTGATGGCGAGGGCGATTGATACTCTGAACAGTCTCGCCCGGCGCGTTCCGGTTTGGTCCGTCTATCTGCTGCTGGCCCTGCCGATCCCGTGGTTCTTTTATCAGGGGCTCAACGGTGGGCTCGGGCGTGACCCGGTGAAAGGGCTGGAGCATCTCTATGGCCTATGGGCGCTGCGCCTTTTAATTGCTGGGCTCATTGTCACGCCCCTGCGCCGGACAGTTGGGCTGAACTTGCTGCGCTTTCGCCGGGCCATTGGTGTTATGACCTTTGTCTATGCGCTCGCGCATCTCACAGTCTGGGCCGTGTTAGATGTACAGACGCTCTCGCGAGTCTGGGCGGACATTCTGAAGCGGCCCTATATCACCATCGGTATGGCGGGGTTCCTCTGTCTGATCCCCTTGGCGGCAACCTCCAACAACTGGTCCCTGCGCAAGCTTGGCGCCCGCTGGCGTAAACTCCACCGTCTTACCTATGCCGCGGCGCTGCTGGCGGCGCTTCATTTTCTGTGGCTGGCAAAGGGTTTTCAAATGGAACCGCTGATCTACGCCGGAATGATCTTGGCGCTTTTAATCTACCGCCTCCCGTTCAAGCGCATCCGGCAGAGGCTTTCGCAGGGCGGGGTGAATCGGATTCGCAGTTAGGAGCCGTGATTCACGCCCCTGAATCGCACCTATCGGCTCTATGGCCTGTGGATAACTGGTGGCGTTAACATAATGGGGCTGCGCAAGGAGGAGGTGGGCAGGATTTCGCAAAAGATGTCAGGTGCTAAGCCGCTGTTTTAACATGGTTTTGAAGTCGTTTCACAAAAACTGCACAAAACCTCAAAAAATGGCTTGCGGGTTTCTGTCACTCGCCTTAGAACCCCCTCTACCGGCGGCGCAGAGATGCAGCGGCGGGGCGCCAGACGGGGCGGACGGAAGCGGAGACGCTGGGTTCGGTTCGGAAGGTGGATAAAAATTCGAGGTATTAGGGCGGGGCGCGCCAAGGTTATAGGGCGCATCTCAGTTTCTTTTGTCTCAACGCTGTTTGAAAATTTGATATCTGAAGAGATATGTGGGCGGTTTGGTTCATTCGATGGATCAACGTCTGTATATCGC